>DATDJN010000164.1:0-2396 GCA_036520515.1 Rhizobiaceae bacterium | reverse complement strand
TCGATGATCGTGCTCTTCTCGCACATCCGCACCGGCAAATGGTCTTCGATCATGCCGCTCAACCTTGCGGAAACATTCGGTTTCGCGGAGCCGATCCGCGCCATCCCGATCGTCGAGCCCGACGCCAGCCACACCGTAGGGCTGGTGGCGGCGCCGCGCGAACCCCATACGCCGCTTGTCGCGGCGCTTCTGGAAGAGGCCACGGCGCTGGCGGAACGGTTTCGCAAAACCGCCTGATCGACAGCTTGAGGAGCGTTTGATAGGAAAAATCTATCAAGCAACGAAACCGCTTTATTGATTCCGTGGGTTTCCTCTGGTTTTGTAAAGACTTAGCGATCAATTCGCCGATAGGGAGGGCGCTGCTTGACCTCGCAGCTCGCAAGTACCGAAATCGCATCGCGCACCACGGCGGTGATCAACGAGCTGAAGGGCCTCGAAGGCCCGCTTTTGCCCATTCTGCACGGCCTCCAGGACGAATTCGGCTATGTGCCGGGCGAGAGCCTGCCTGTCATCGCCGACGCGCTGAACATCTCCAGGGCCGAAGTCCATGGCGTCGTCACCTTCTATCACGACTACCGCAACCATCCGGCCGGCCGCCACGTTTTGAAACTGTGCCGCGCGGAAGCCTGTCAGTCGATGGGCGGCGACGCCTTGGCGGCGAAGGTGCAGCAATTGCTGGGCATCGGCTTCCACGAGACGACAAAGGACGGTTCCGTGACGCTGGAACCTGTATATTGCCTAGGTCTCTGCGCCTGCGCCCCGTCGGGCATGCTGGACGGCGAGGTGATCGGAAGGCTCGACGCCGAGAAGATCGAAGAGATCGCCGCAGAGGTGCGGCTATGAGCGTGACCATTTACATCCCCGGCGATTCCGGCGCCCTGGCGCTGGGCGCGGACAAGGTCGCCAAGGCGGTCGAGACAGAGGTCGCCGCGCGCGGGCTGGACGCGAAGATCGTTCGCAACGGCTCGCGCGGCGCCTATTTCCTTGAGCCGATGCTCGAGGTCGAAACCGATTCCGGCCGCATCGCCTACGGCCCGGTGGCGGCAAAGGACGTTCCATCGCTCTTCGACGCCGGGGTGACGTCCGGCGGCGCCCACAGGCTGTCCCTCGGAAAAACCGACGAAATCCCGTTCTTCGCCGGGCAGACGCGCCTCACCTTCGCGCGTTGTGGCCTCACAGATCCGCTGTCGCTTGACGACTACAAGGCGCATGGCGGCCTGAAAGGCCTGGCGAATGCGGTGGCGGCGACGCCGGCCGAGATCGTCAAGACGGTGACCGATTCGGGACTGCGCGGCCGCGGCGGCGCCGGTTTCCCCACCGGCATCAAGTGGAAGACGGTGATGGATACGCCTTCCGACCGGAAATATGTCCTCTGCAATGCCGACGAGGGCGACAGCGGCACCTTCGCCGACCGCATGATCATGGAAGGCGATCCCTTCGTGCTCATCGAAGGCATGGCGATCGCGGGCATCGCCACCGGCGCCACCAAGGGCTTCGTCTACATCCGTTCCGAGTATCCGCACGCCGTCGCAATCATGACGCGCGCCGTCGAGATCGCCAGGCAGAACGGCGTGCTCGGCGTCAACGTGCTGGGATCGCCGAACGCCTTCGACATCGAGATCAGGACCGGCGCCGGCGCCTATGTCTGCGGTGAGGAGACCTCGCTGATGAACTCGCTGGAGGGCAAGCGCGGCGTGGTGCGCGCCAAGCCTCCTTTGCCGGCTATCCAGGGGCTTTTTGGAAAACCCACTGTCATCAACAACGTGATCTCGCTGGCCTCCGTGCCTATAATCATGGACAAGGGCGGCGAGTACTACAAAAACTTCGGCATGGGCCGCTCGCGCGGCACGATCCCGCTGCAGATCGCCGGCAATGTCCGGCATGGCGGCCTGTTCGAGGCGGCCTTCGGCCTCACCCTCGGCCAGATCGTCGACGAGATCGGCGGCGGCACGGCGACCGGCCGGCCGGTGAAGGCCGTGCAGGTCGGCGGGCCGCTCGGCGCCTACTTCCCGCGCGCTCTGTTCGACACGCCCTTCGACTACGAGGCCTTCGCGGCCAAGGACGGGCTGATCGGGCACGCCGGCATCGTCGTCTTCGACGACACTGCCGACATGCTGAAGCAGGCGCGTTTCGCCATGGAGTTCTGCGCCATCGAAAGCTGCGGCAAGTGCACGCCCTGCCGCATCGGCTCGACCAGGGGCGTCGAGGTGCTCGACAAGATCGCCCAGAATATCGAGCCGGCGAAGCAGCTGGAGCTCGTCACGGACCTCTGCAACACGATGAAGTTCGGATCGCTTTGCGCGCTTGGCGGCTTCACGCCCTATCCGGTGATGAGCGCGATCAACCATTTCCCTGACGATTTTCGGCCATCGCCCGTAGCCGAAGCCGCGGAATAG
>DATDJN010000163.1:0-9657 GCA_036520515.1 Rhizobiaceae bacterium | reverse complement strand
CAGCTCGAGCATTTCGTAACCGGCCGCTACTCGGCCGCCTATCGTCATCCGATGGCCTGAGGGGCGACAGATGGTCCACATCAAGGACGTATTGAAGAGCATGGATTACGGCCCGGCTCCGGAAGGCAACGAGCATGTCCTTGCCTGGCTCGACACGCACAAGGCAGGCTTCGGCCATTTCATCGACGGCAAGTTCACCGATCCCGCCGCGGGCAAGAGCTTCAAGGTCACCAATCCGGCTGACGGCAAGCTTCTTGCGCGCGCGGCCCACGGCACGGCCGAGGACGTCGATCGCGCCGTGGCAGCCGCCACACGGGCCTTCAAGAGCTGGTCGAAGCTCTCCGGCCATGAGCGGGCGAAATATCTCTACGCCATCGCGCGCCACATCCAGAAACGCGACCGCTTCCTCGCCGTTCTGGAGTCTATGGACAACGGCAAGCCGATCCGCGAGACGCGCGACATCGACATCCCGCTCGTCAGCAGGCATTTCTACCACCAC
Source organism: Rhizobiaceae bacterium (assembly GCA_036520515.1). Classification (GTDB taxonomy): domain Bacteria; phylum Pseudomonadota; class Alphaproteobacteria; order Rhizobiales; family Rhizobiaceae; genus Mesorhizobium_K. Next base: position 9,158 of record DATDJN010000163.1, on the reverse strand, counting down.
GCAGGCTGGGCCGAGCTGCTGGAGAGCGAGTTTCCCGGCTACAATCCGGTCGGCGTCTGCGGGCAGATCATCCCCTGGAACTTCCCGCTGCTGATGCTCGCCTGGAAAATCGCGCCGGCGCTCGCCGCCGGCAACACGGTCGTGCTGAAGCCGGCCGAGCAGACGCCGCTCACCGCGCTCGCCTTCGCCGAGATCTGCCGCGAGGCCGGGCTGCCGGCGGGCGTCGTCAACATCGTCACGGGCGAGGGCGACACCGGTGCCGCGCTCGTCGCGCATGAGGGCGTGCAGAAGATCGCCTTCACCGGTTCGACCGATGTCGGCCGCATCATCCGCACCGCCACGGCCGGCTCGGGCAAGAAGCTCTCGCTGGAGCTCGGCGGCAAGTCTCCCTTCATCGTCTTCGACGACGCCGACCTCGACAGCGCGGTCGAGGGCCTGGTCGATGCGATCTGGTTCAACCAGGGTGAGGTCTGCTGCGCCGGCTCGCGCCTGCTCGTGCAGGAAGGCATCGCCGAGAAACTCTACGCCAAGGTGCGGGCGCGCATGGAGACCCTGCGCGTCGGCGCGCCGCTCGACAAGTCGACCGACATCGGCGCGGTCGTCTCGGCCGAGCAGCTGGAGCGCATCACCGCGCTGGTCGCCAAGGGCAAGGAGGAGGGCGCGGAGGTCTTCCAGCCGTCGTCGATCCAGGTTCCGGGCACCGGCACTTTCTTCGCGCCGACGTTGATGACCGGCGTCGAGCCGGCGTCCACCGTCGCCGTCGTCGAGATATTCGGGCCGGTGCTGGTCGCCATGACCTTCCGCACGCCCGACGAAGCGGTCGCGCTCGCCAACAACACGCGCTTCGGCCTTGCCGCATCGATCTGGTCGGAGAACATCAGCCGCAGCCTCGACGTCGCGTCGCGGCTGAAGGCCGGCGTCATCTGGATCAACGCCACCAATCTCTTCGACGCTGCCGCCGGGTTCGGCGGCTATCGCGAAAGCGGCTTCGGCCGCGAAGGGGGCCGCGAGGGGCTCTACGAGTACCTCGTCGCCGACGGCGCCAAGATAAAGGGCAGGGAAGCGGCCAAAGTGGCGCTTGCCGCCGCGCCGTCGCCGACCGCGCAGATCGCCGCGGTGGACGAGGTCGACCGCACGGCAAAACTCTACATCGGCGGCAAGCAGGCACGGCCCGATTCCGGCTACAGCTACGCCGTCGTCAATCCCGCCGGAAAGCAGGTCGGCCTCGCCGGCCTCGGCAACCGCAAGGATGTCCGCAACGCCGTCGAGGCGGCAGCCAAGGCTGAAAGCTGGGGCGCGGCCACCGCGCACAACCGCGCGCAGGTCCTTTACTACATCGCCGAGAATCTCTCGGCCCGTGCGGAAGAGTTCGAGGCGCGGCTCAGGAGCTTAACCGGATCGTCCAAGCGCGATGCGGCCGAGGAGGTCGCGACCGCCATCCGGCGCACCTTCTTCTACGCCGGCTTCGCCGACAAGCATGACGGCGCCGTGCATTCGACCAAGTCGCGGCATGTCACGCTGGCGATGAACGAGCCGTTCGGCGTCATGGGCGTGCTGTGTCCCGACGAGGCGCCGCTGCTCGGCTTCGTCTCGCTCGTCATGCCGGCGCTGGCCACCGGCAACCGCGTCATCGCCGTGCCGTCCTCGCGCCATCCTCTGGCGGCGACCGACTTCTACCAGATCATCGACACCAGCGACGTGCCTGCCGGCGTGCTCTCGATCGTCACCGGCAACGCCGCCGAACTGGCGAAGACCATCGCCGACCACGACGAGATCGCGGCGCTCTGGAACTTCAACGGCGGTGTCGATGCCGGCCTGGTGGACAAGGCCTCGGCGGGCAACCTCAAGCCTGTCTGGAACGGCGGACCGCGCAACTGGCTGTCGCCTGATGCTCAGGGCCGCGAGTTCCTGCGCCAGTCAACCCAGGTGAAGAACATCTGGGTGCCTTACGGCGAGTGATCTTCCCCGCGGGTTTTCCGACCCGGGCGGCCGTGTCGTGAGACCGGCCGCCTTCTTCAATGGTAGCCGATGTCGGCGCGCACCTTGCCTCGGAACACCCAATAGGACCAGCCGCTGTAGACGAGGATGACCGGCAGCAGGAACAGCGTGCCGACCAGCAGGAAGGCCTGCGTGTTGTTCGAGGAAGCCGCTTCCCAAAGCGTGAACCTGTGCGGCACGATAAAGGGCCACAGGCTGATGGCGATGCCGAGATAGGCCAGCGCGAAGAGGCCGACGCCGCCGACGAACGCGCCGGCGTGGGTGGTGCCGTTCAGCGCCCGCCAGGTGAGGTAGGCAACGAGCAGCGTCAGCAGCGGTACGGGCGAAAGGAGCAGCAGGTTCGGCCAGGAGAACCAGCGCTCGGCGATTTCCGGGCTGATCAACGGCGTCCACAGGCTGACTGCGCCAATGCCGACAAGCACGCCGATCAGGCTGATCCTGCCGCTGCGGCGGGCGCGCTCCTGCACCTCGCCTTCGGTCTTGAGGATCAGCCAGCCCGAGCCGAGCAGGCTGTAGCCGAAGACGAGCGCTATTCCGGTCAGGACCGAGAACGGCGTCAGGAAGTCGAAGGACGAGCCGACGAACTCGCGGCCTTGCGTCTCGAAGCCGTCGATATAGGCGCCGAGCATCACCCCTTGCGCAAAGGCGGCAAGCGCGGAGCCATAGCAGAAGCCGTGGTCCCAGAAACCCTTGTGTTCGGAATCGCGGAAACGGTATTCGAAGGCGACGCCGCGGAATATCAGTGCGAGCAGCATCAGCAGCACCGGGTAATAGAGCGCCGGAACGACGATGGCGAAGGCGAGCGGAAAGGCCGCGAGCAGCGCCAGCCCGCCGAGCACCAGCCAGGTCTCGTTGCCGTCCCAGATCGGCGCGATCGAGTTCATCACCAGGTTGCGCGACTCCAGGTCCGGCTCGAAGCCGTAGAGTATGCCGACCCCGAGATCGAACCCGTCCAAAAGCACGTAGAGGAAGATGCCGGCAGCGATGATCGCCGCCCAGATCGGAACGAAGCTGACGATCGTGTCCATCATGCTTCTCCCTTCGGGTGCAGTTCGACGGTGATCGGCCGGCTCGGCCTGCCCCCCTCGATCTCGTCGTCGCCCTCTTCCTCCGTGACCGCCGGTCCCTTGCCGATGATGCGCGCCATGATCCAGGCACCGGCCGGGAAGATGATGAGGTAGACGATCATGTAGAAGATCAGCGAGATGAGCACGTCCTGGCCCGTCAGAGACGGGGAGACGGCATCGGCGGTGCGCATCTGTCCGTAGACGATCCAGGGCTGGCGGCCGACCTCGGTGGTCGTCCAGCCGGCAAGCACGGCGATGAAGCCGAGCGGTGCGATCGCGATGCAGGAGCGCAGGAAAAGAGGGCTGCCGAAAAGGTCGCCGCGCCAGCGCAGCCACCAGCTCCAGATGACGACGCCGAGCATCAGCAGCCCGATGCCGACCATGATGCGGAAGCCGAAGAAGGGCAGCGCCACCGGCGGTCGCTCGTCGGGCGGGAAAGCCTTGAGGCCCTTCACTTCGCCGCCAAGGCTATGGGTCAGGATGACGCTGCCGAGATAGGGAATCTCGACGGTGAAATGATTGCGTTCGGCCTGCTCGTCGGGAATGGCGAAGAGGATGAGCGGTACATCGCCGCTCGTTTCCCAATGCGCCTCGATCGCCGCGATCTTGGCAGGCTGATACTCAAGCGTGTTCAGCCCGTGCTGGTCCCCAATGAAGACCTGCAGCGGCACGAGGATGGTGAGCAGCCACAGCGTGATCGACACCATCGTTCGGGCTTCGGCGACCGCGCGCTGCTTGAGCAGCAGATAAGACCCGACTGCCACAACGGCAAAGCCGGTCGTGATGTAGAAGGCCGTGACCGTATGGGCGATACGGTACGGGAACGACGGGTTGAAGATGGCCGCCATCCAGTCCGTCGCGAAGAAGCGCCCGTCGACGATCTCGTAACCCGCAGGCGTTTGCATCCAGCTGTTGGCTGCGAGAATCCAGAAGGATGACAAGAGCGTGCCGAATGCCACCATCAGCGCGGCGACGAAATGCGCGCCGGGCGGAACCAGCTTTCTGCCGAACAGGAGCACGCCGAGGAACGCCGCTTCGAGGAAGAATGCGGTCAGGCCCTCATAGGCGAAGAGCGGCCCCAGCACGTTCGCCGTCGCGTCGGAGAAGCGGCTCCAGTTGGTGCCGAACTGGAACGGCATGACGACCCCTGACACGACGCCCATGCCGAAGGAGACCGAGAAGATCTTGATCCAGAATTGCGATATGTTGAGATAGATCGTCCGGCCGGTGACGAAGTGCAGTCCCTCGAGAGTAGCGATGAAGGATGCCAGCCCGACCGTGAAGGCGGGCAGAAGGATGTGGAAAGCGACGACCCAGGCGAATTGCAGCCTGGACAGGAATACCGGGTCGAGTTCCATGGTATGGCTCGCCTCCTCCTACCGCACTCCAAGCCAAATGCGGATCGAATGCAGGGTGACAGGCAAACGGCTTGTGCGCAACTCCCCAAGGGGGGCACCCGGTTGCGCTGTTGACCTCCAAAAGACATCCGCAAGCGCGATCAGCCGCCCTTGGGCACGATCCGCCATATAGTCGGGATGATTGCCTTCGACGACGTCAGGCCACGCAGGCCGGCGGGCGGGCGATGTCCTCGTTGGACAATGTTGGCCGCGTTCCCCATCCGATGCTCGAGGCCCGTGCCGCGCACAGTGGCTGCGAGAATGGCGGCGACGGCGTCGCAGTCATGGCGACGACAGCCGGCGCACCGCTTTGAGGCTCGATGCAGCCCTTGGTAATGCCCGGATATACACAGGACGTACCGCGCTAAACGCAAGTATATTGGAAGTGCGCGACTACGAGTGACAGATTCACATCGAGACTGGCTGCGTGGCGATGCGCGGCGATGGAACCGCCGCGCAGGGCTCTGCGCCACCTTGCGTCCTCTCTTCGGCTTCTGCGGCAAGCGGCGCGCCGCTTTAGACCATCCTTGCAGCGCCAAAAACCAAACCTGCCGGAAGGCACAAAGGAGATCACGATGCTACAGAGACTTGTGCCGGCTATTCTCGCCGCCGCCATCGTCAGCCTGCCAGTCGCAGCAGGCATGGCTTTCGCCGAAAGCGCCAGCGCCGAGCCGGTCCGCGTGCGCGGCGCCATCGAAAATTTCGGCGGGAACACGTTGACCGTGAAGACGCGCGAGGGCCCGACCGTCGACATTGCGCTTGCCCAGGGCTGGATGATCTCCGGCGTCGCCCCCGCCGCCGTCGCCGACATCAAGCCGGGGGACTACGTCGGCATCGCTTCGCTTCCGACCGCGGGCGGAGGCGACGGAGCGCTTGAAGTCGTGATCTTCCCGGCCGCGTTGAAGGGCACCGGCGAGGGCAGCTACGGGTGGGACCTGAAGCCCAACAGCACCATGACCAACGCCACGGTCGCCGACGCGGTCAAGGATGTGAACGGTCAGACCGTCACCGTCTCCTACCATGGACAGGAGAAGAAGATCGCCGTTCCAACGGGTACGCCCGTCGTAACTCTGGCCCCGGCGACCGCGGCCGACCTGAAGCCTGGCGCTGCCGTTTTCGTCAGCGGCGAGAAGGATGCGTCGGGCGCGATCTCGGCACAGCGCGTGGTCGTCGGCTCCAAAGGTGTCGCTCCGCCGATGTGAGCCGACCTGCTACCGGCCGGGCCAGCCTGTGCGCGCGTCCGGCCGGTGGCAATCCCGACCGCAGACTGCAGTTCCTAGCCCAGCCAATCGTTGAGGCCCACCCAAACGTTGAGGACCGGCCATGAACACGGTGATGCGGCACCCGCACGCGACGTCGCCAGGAAGAGCTGTCCTCGTCCAGCGTCACTCCATCGTTGTGCGCCTGGCGCATTGGCTGAACGTGCTGTGCCTGGGCTTTCTGCTCCTGAGCGGGCTCCAGATATTCAACGCCTACCCGCGGCTTCACTGGGGCCAATACGGGGCCGACGCCGATCATGCCTTCCTCGAGATCGGCGCAAGCGCCGGCAATCCCCAGCCGCAAGGGTACGTGAAGGTCGGGAATTTCTCCTTCCCGACCACGGGTGTGCTCGGCCTGTCGAGGGTCGATGGCCAGTCGACGCCGAGGGCATTTCCGTCCTGGCTGACGCTTCCCTCCTACCAGGACCTCGCGGCTGGCCGGCGCTGGCATTTCTTCTTTGCCTGGCTCTTCGTCTTCAACGGTCTCGTCTACCTGGCCTACGGCCTCCTGGGCGGGCACTTCCGCCGCGACCTGGCGCCGGACCGCAATGAGCTCGAGCCGCGCCACCTCTGGCGGGAAGTAGTCGATCATATCCGCCTGCGCTTCCCGTCGGGAGAAGAGGCCAGGCGCTACAACACGCTCCAGAAACTCACCTACATCGTCGTCATCGCCGTGCTGCTGCCGATGATGCTGCTCACCGGACTGACCATGTCGCCCGGCATGGATGCGGCCTTTCCTTTTCTTCTCGACGTCTTTGGCGGGCGTCAGTCAGCCCGCTCGCTTCACTTCATTTCGGCATCGCTGCTCGTCCTGTTCCTCATCGTGCACGTCGCCATGGTCATCCTGTCAGGGCCCTGGAACAACATGCGTTCGATGATCACCGGCCGCTATGCCATCCGGCAGAAGGAACCTGACGCGTGACCAATCTTCTTACCCGCCGCCGCTTCCTCGCCAGCGGAGCGCTCGGGGCCGGTGCACTGGCGCTTGGCGGCTGTGACGCGCTGGAGCAGAACGCCGACGTCGATGCCGTGCTGCGTTCGGCCGAGACGCTGACGATGGGCGTGCAGCGACTGTTGCTGCGGAACGGAACTCTGGCACGAGAGTTCACGCCGGCCGACATTTCGCCGACCTTCCGGATCAACGGCACGCAGGCTCCCGACTCCGAGGAGTATGCCGCGCTTCGGGACGGAGGTTTCGCCGGCTGGAAGCTGAAAGTCGACGGGCTGGTGAACCGCCCGCTGGAGTTGTCGCTGGCGGACATCAAGAAGCTCCCGTCGCGCAGCCAGATTACCCGCCACGACTGTGTCGAAGGCTGGAGCGCCATCGGAAAATGGACCGGCGTTCCGCTCGGTCTCGTCCTTCAGACCGCGGGGCTGAAGCCCAATGCCCGCTTTGTGGTCTTCTATTGCGCCGACGAACTGGAGAAGACGTTCGACGGCAGCGGCCGCTATTACGAGAGCATAGACATGGTCGATGCGTTCCATCCCCAGACGATCCTCGCCTATGCGATGAACGACGCGGACCTGACGGTCGGGCATGGCGCTCCGCTCCGTCTCCGGGTGGAGCGGCAGCTTGGCTACAAGCACGCGAAATACGTCATGCGCATCCAGGTCGTCGACAGTTTCAGCAGCCTCTGGGGCGGCAGGGGCGGCTACTGGGAAGACCGCGGATACCAGTGGTACGCGGGGATATAGCTCGCCTCGTCCGCGTCAGCCTAATCCAGCGGGAACGAGACCACGACCGTCGTTCCCGATGCGGCCGCGACGTCCAGCGTGCCCCGGAGCTGCGCGACGAAGCCGTCTATCAGCTTGCTTCCCATGCCGCCCTTGCGGCCGGGTTGATATCCGGGCCCATCGTCCTCGATGGCAAGGCGGGCCATCTTGCCGTCGACCGACAGCTTCACGACGAGCCGCCCATCCGTCCTGTTCGAGAACGCATGTTTGAAGGCGTTGGTGACGACCTCGTTGATGATGAGCCCCAGCGGCAAGGCCTGATCGGGTCCCAGCCGCAGGGGCTCAAGCTGCGTCTCGATGGTGACGTGGCCGCGAAAACCTTCAGCGACCTCTCTGGTCAGGCGCTCCACATAAGGACCCACATCGATGTGCTCGAACTGGTCGGCGCCGTAGATCTGTTCGTGCACGGCGACCATCGCCGCGATGCGCCGCGCCATGTCGTTCTTGAGGTCCTGGGGCAGGGGCTGCAGCCGCACGAGCGCGGACACGGCCTGAAGGTTGTTCTTCACGCGATGATGGATTTCGCGCATCAGGAACTTGTTTCTCTGAAGCGCCTGCTCGAGCGCACTTCGTTGTTCGGCGTCCGTCCTGAGCAGGCGCAGGATCCAGAAGATGCCGAGCACCAGCAGGCTGAGCAGCGGAACGCCGACCAGGAGGCCGCCCCTGAGGCTGACCCAGAAAGCCTGCAGCGCCTCGCTCCTCTCTATTCCGGTGGTGGCGACAATCGGCCAGTGCTCCAGGCTCCGATATCCGATGATCCGCGACAGCCCGTCGGCGACGGTGCTGGCGTTGTGATAGAAGCCGGCCTGGGAAGCCGGGACGTGGTCGGTGAAAAGGGGCGTGCCGCTGAGATCGATCGTCTCCGGAAGTTGAGGATGGCGTGCAACGAGCCAGCCATCTGTTCGAACCACGCCGACCGTGGAACGCGGGCCTAGTTCCAGCAAGCTCCAGAACTCATCCATCGATTTTGTCGGAATGGCGATGCTGGCGGCGCCGTGGAACTTTCCCTTGCGGGTGATCGCGCGAGCTACGACAAACACCCGCTCGCCGCTCAGGCGTTCCTCGAGTTGCGGTGAAATCACCATCGGCTCGCCGTCGCGCAGCCGCTGGAAATACTCCCTGTCCGAGACCCGGATGCCCACCGCTTCGGGGACGCTCGAATACCTCAAGCTTCCGGTCTCGTCATACACCGAGTACTGGAAGCCTTCCGGCAGGTCGCCGACGGCGGCGCGGATGTCGGCAACCGCATTGTGGGCGCTGCCCACCGGATTGTCGCCGATCGCGGCATCGATGCGCCGGAGGGCCTGGTCGCTGGCCTCCATCATCCACTCGATATGCGCCGCGACAACCTGGGCCGACGAAACGGCCCGCGCCTCGGCGGCATTCAGGGCCGCCTTGTAGTTTTGCCAGACCATGAGCGAGGCCAGCGCCGCCAGCGCAGCCAGCATGATCATGGTTAGCCATATTGCCGCAAACCGCGTGGAGAGGCGGCCGGCGGGTCGCCGAGTTGAAATCCTTGCCAGGTAGGGGCCCCCTCGCTGCCCTGAAAAACCACAGTGTGTCCCGCTACCTTTAGCGCGGAAGTCCTGCCTAGTTAAGCACCAACGCGACTAACGTTGCCCGCTCTTTCCCGAGTGTCGTCGGCGCCTTCAAGGCGTGTCGGTACAGAGGCTTGGGCAGCCAACCCGCCGGCGATGGGTAGC
>DATDJN010000162.1:0-3127 GCA_036520515.1 Rhizobiaceae bacterium | reverse complement strand
CCATGCGGCCCCGCTGGGGCTCTCATCCTTCGAGACGCGCTTTGCGCTCCTCAGGATGAGGGAATAGTCCAATCGAACTTGCTGCGAGTCCGTTATGCCCAAAACTCCTCCGCTCCGCCTCGGCGTCAATGTCGACCACGTCGCCACCTTGCGCAATGCGCGGGGTGGCGAACGGCCTGACCCGGTGCGCGCCGCGCTGCTGGCGATCGAGGCCGGCGCCGACGGCATTACCGCGCACCTGCGGGAGGATCGCCGCCACATCCGCGACAGCGACATGGCCCGCCTCAAGGCCGAGATATCGAAGCCCTTGAATTTCGAGATGGCGGCCACCGAGGACATGCTGCGGATCTCGCTCGCCACCAGGCCGCACGCCGTGTGCCTGGTGCCGGAGCGCCGCGAGGAACTCACCACCGAGGGCGGGCTCGACGTGGTCGGCCAGCACAATGCGCTGGCTCCTTTCATCGCGCGGCTGAATGATGCCGGCATCCGGGTGTCGCTGTTCATCTCCGCCGATCCCGCCCAGATCGAGATGGCGGCAAGCTTGCGCGCGCCCGTGATCGAGATCCACACCGGCGGCTGGTGCGACGCCGTGGTCGACGGCCACGCGGCGAAGGCCGCGGCGGAATGGCAGCGAATCGTGGAGGGGGCCCGATTGGCGCGCGCCGCGGGGCTGGAGGTCCATGCCGGCCATGGCCTCGACTACCAGACCGCGGAGACGATTTCCGCACTGCCCGAGATCGCCGAACTCAACATCGGCTACTTCATGATGGGCGAGGCGCTGTTTGTCGGCCTCGGCGAGACCGTGCGGCAGATGCGGGCGGCGATGGACCGCGGCCGCCAGCTGGCCGCAGCCCGGCCATGATCATCGGCATCGGCTCCGACCTGATCGACATCACGAGGGTCGCCAGGGTGATCGAGCGCCATGGCGACCGCTTTCTCGACCGGATTTTCACCGACGCCGAGCGCGCCCGGGCGGCGCGGCGCGCCAACAGCGAGAAGATGGTGGTCGCGACCTACGCCAAGCGATTCGCGGCCAAGGAGGCCTGTTCGAAGGCGCTCGGCACCGGGATCCGGCGCGGCGTCTGGTGGCGGGACATGGGGGTGGTGAACCTGCCGGGGGGACGGCCGACCATGAAACTCACCGGCGGCGCGCTGGCCCGGCTGGAGGCGCTGACGCCGGAGGGGTTCGAGGCGCGGATCGACCTGTCGATCACCGACGACTGGCCGCTGGCGCAAGCCTTCGTCATAATTTCGGCGGTCGTTCCCGGCAAATCTTGAGCCGCGCAGGCGTTTGCGCCGGGGAAGCAGGAAAAACTAAAAATCGCTGATTTATCAATGGATTAAGAAGTTTTTACGAGGCGCTTGATTGCGCCCCCACAAACAACCGTCTAAAACGCCGCGAGCGAGATGTTCTAGTCAGGCCGATTCAGGTTAGCGCCGGAATTGGCCTTCAATATCAGTATCGAGACCGTTTTCCTGGCGCGAACGTATCAGGCGATTCGCGTGCGGAAAACGTTCTGCCACCGCGCGGGCAAAGGGCTCGCGGGAATTGGGAAAGCGATGAGCGTGACATCCGGCACAAAATCTGAAAGCGGCTTGGGTGAAACCATCCGCGTCGTCATCCACGCTCTCCTGATCGCGCTCGTGATCCGCACCTTCCTGTTCCAGCCCTTCAACATCCCTTCGGGATCGATGAAGGCGACGCTGCTGGTGGGTGATTACCTGTTCGTCTCGAAATATTCCTACGGCTACAGCCACTATTCGATTCCGCTTTCGCCGCCGCTGTTCTCGGGCCGCATCTTCGGCTCGGAGCCGAACCGGGGCGACATCGTGGTGTTCCGCCTGCCGAAGGACGACTCCACCGATTACATCAAGCGCGTGATCGGCCTGCCGGGCGACCGCATCCAGATGCGGGAAGGCCTGCTCTACATCAACGACAAGCCGATCAAGCGCGAGCGCCTGTCCGATTTCATCGGCGAAGACCCTTGCGGCTCCGACGCCACCGCGCGCGTCAAGCGCTGGAAGGAGACGCTTCCGAACGGCGTGAGTTACGAGTCGCTCGACTGCGTCGACAACGGCTTCTACGACAACACCAACGTCTACACCGTGCCGGCCGGCCACTTCTTCATGATGGGCGACAACCGCGACAACTCGACCGATAGCCGCGTGCTGTCTGCGGTGGGCTATGTGCCGTTCGAGAACATCGTCGGCCGGGCGCAGATGATCTTCTTCTCCATTGCCGAGGGCGAACATGCCTGGATGTTCTGGCGCTGGCCGACCGCGGTGCGCTGGAATCGCCTTTTCACAATCGTGCGATGAACGACGAGACCGCGATCATTCCTGACACGTCGAGCCCGGGCGAGCCGGGCCAGCAGGCTGAAGCCGCCAGCGTCGCTGCGCCGAAGAAGAAGCGCGGCAAGGCCGGCGCCAAGGCGGCTGCCGCGGCGATCGAAGGGCGTATCGGCTACAAGTTCGCCGATCCGGCGCTGCTGGCAACCGCCTTTACCCATGTCTCCGCGCTGAAGCCCGCGACGCGGCATCGTGCCGACAGCTACCAGCGGCTGGAATTCCTCGGCGACCATGTGCTCGGGCTGATCATTTCCGACATGCTTTATCGGGCTTACCCAAGGGCGGACGAGGGCGAGTTGTCCAAACGCCTGGCCGATCTCGTGCGCAAAGAAAGCTGCGCCGACGTCGCAAAATCGCTCGGCCTGCTCGACGACATCAAGCTCGGCGCGGTCGGCGCCGGGGCGGGCGCGCGGCTGCGCAAGTCCGTGCTCGGCGACATCTGCGAGGCCGTGATCGGGGCGATCTATCTCGACGGCGGCTACGCGGCGGCGTCGCAATTCGTCGAGCGCAACTGGCTGGAACGGATGCGCAAGCCGCGCCGTCCGCTGCGCGATCCCAAGACGGTGCTGCAGGAATGGGCCCAGAGCAAGGGATTGCCGACGCCGGTCTATCGCGAGATCGAGCGCACCGGGCCGCATCACGACCCGCAGTTCCGCGTCGCTGTCGACCTGCCGGGACTGGCGCCTGCGGAAGGCGTCGGCGGCTCCAAGCGCGCCGCCGAGAAGGTCGCGGCCTCGGTGATGATCGAGCGCGAGGGCGTCGGTGGCGGCAGCAATGA
>DATDJN010000161.1:0-12613 GCA_036520515.1 Rhizobiaceae bacterium | reverse complement strand
CGCAGGCCGCGGTAGCAGCCGAGGTCCATCAGGCGCTTGATGTTCATCGAGGTCTCGCGGCGAAGGTCGCCTTCGACCTGGTAGTCGCGATCGATGGCCTCGCGAATCTGCAGCACCTCGGCGTCGGTCAACTGATTGACGCGGCGGTCCGCCGGAATGCCGACCTTGTCGACGATCTCCTGGGCGAACTTCTTGCCGATGCCGTGAATGTACTGGAGCGCGATCACGACGCGCTTGTTGGTCGGTATGTTGACGCCTGCTATGCGGGCCATCGTCATCTCCATGTAGGCCGGTTTCAGCTTTGCTGGCCGGCGGGTTGTTGTTGACCGCGTCCGGTGGAGGCCGGCCCTTGCGGTATCGTCCAATTCAACAAGGCCGCCCTGTCCCAAGGGACCGGCAGCCTCATGCCCGATTTGGAGATGCGCCCCTATAGTCCAGCGGCGCAGTCCCGTCAACCGTTCGTTCAGGCCTTCGCCAGCAGCGCTTCGATCTGCCCGGTTACGTCGTCGATGTCGGCCATGCCATCGACGGTCCTCAGCTGGCCCTTGGCGTAGTAATAGCCGGTGAGCGGCGCCGTCTTCTTGTAATATTCGCGCAGGCGCTCCGGGAACACCGCCGGATCGTCGTCCTTGCGAACCGGCTTGCCGGCCGCCCTGGCTTCTTCCGCCCGCTTGGCGATACGGCCCACCAGCACCTTGTCGTCGACAGCAAGTTCGATCACCACGTCGAGCTTGAGGTCGCGCTCGGCGAGCATCTTCTCGACCGCATCTGCCTGCGCAAGCGTCCGCGGATAGCCGTCGAGGATGAACCCGTTGGCGCAATCCTCCTGGTCGATGCGCTCGGCGACGATGGCGTTGACGATCTCGTCGGAAACCAGTTCGCCGGCATCCATCACCGCTTTCGCCTTGAGGCCGATCGGCGTCTGAGCGGCGACGGACGCTCGCAGCATGTCTCCGGTGGAGAGTTGAGGAAGCCCGTGCTTTTCGACCAGTCTCTGTGCTTGCGTCCCCTTGCCCGCCCCCGGCGGACCAAGCAGTATAAGCCTCATTTGCCTCTCTTCCCCCCGCGCAGCTTCGACTTTTTGATCAGCCCTTCATACTGATGGGCTATGAGATGTCCTTGAATCTGCGCGACAGTATCAAGCGTAACAGAGACAACGATGAGAAGCGACGTGCCGCCAAGGTAGAAAGGCACGCCAGTCGCCGAAATCAGGAACTCGGGCAGCAGGCAGACGACCACGAGATAGATCGCACCGATGACCGTGATGCGGGTCAGCACGTAGTCGATGTATTCGGCGGTGCGCTCGCCGGGACGGTAGCCCGGGATGAAGCCGGAGTGCTTCTTCAGCTGGTCGGCCGTGTCCTTCGGGTTGAACACTATCGCCGTGTAGAAGAAGGCGAAAAAGACGATCATCGCGGCGTAGAGCGCCATGTAGAGCGGCTGCCCGTGGCCGAGGGCGGCGAGAATCGCCGATGCCCAGCCTGGCATGTCAGTGGTCGCGGAGAAGCCTGCAATCGTCGCCGGCAACAGCAGCAGCGAGGAGGCGAAGATCGGCGGGATGACGCCCGCCGTGTTGAGCTTGAGCGGCAGGTGCGACGTATCGCCCTGGAACATGCGGTTGCCGACCTGGCGCTTCGGATACTGGATGAGCAGGCGGCGCTGCGCCCGCTCGAAGAACACGATGGCGGCGATCACCACGATGGCCAGGACGATGATCGCCAGGATGAGGCCGGTCGACAGCGCGCCTGTGCGGCCAAGTTCCAGCGTGCCGGAGATCGCCGAAGGCAGGCCGGCGACGATGCCGGCAAAGATGATGAGCGAGATGCCGTTGCCGATGCCGCGCGCGGTGATCTGCTCGCCGAGCCACATCAGGAACATGGTGCCGCCGACCAGCGTGATCACCGCCGAGATGCGGAAGAAAAGGCCCGGATCGGTGACGATGCCGTTGCCGCCTTCGAGACCGACCGAGATGCCGTAGGCCTGGACGATGGCGAGCAGCACGGTGCCGTAGCGCGTGTACTGGTTGATGACCTTGCGGCCCTGCTCGCCTTCCTTCTTCAGCGCTTCGAGCGTCGGGATCACCGACGTCATCAGCTGCATGATGATGGAGGCGGAGATGTAAGGCATGATGCCCAGCGCGAAGATCGCCATGCGCTCCACGGCGCCGCCCGCGAACATGTTGAACATGCCGAGCACGCCCGACGACTGCTGCTGGAAAGCCTGCGCGAAAGCGTCGGGATTGATGCCGGGAAGCGGGATGTACGTGCCGAGGCGATAGACCAGGAGAGCGCCCAGCGTGAACCAGATGCGCTTCTTGAGATCTTCGGCCTTGGCAAAGGCTGCAAAATTCAGATTCGAGGCAAGTTGTTCAGCAGCCGATGCCATCAAAAATTCTCCGCTTGGTCACGCTGACCCGGTGCGGGCATCGCGTGTCGCCGAAGCTCCGAGATAGGCTCCGTACGACGAAGTTGCAAGCGGCGGCAATCCCCTTGCCGCCGCCCGTCAGAAGGGCCCGTTACTCGGTCGTTTCTGCCTTCGCAGGCAGCTTGACCGAACCCCCGGCCTTCTCGACTTTCTCTATCGCCGCCTTGGAGGCGCCGGCGATATCGAAGGAGAGCTTCGCCTTCAACTCGCCGTCGGCAAGCAGGCGGACGCCATCGAGCGCACGGCGAATCACGCCGGCCTTGATCAGCGCCTCTGCGTCGACCGTCGCCTTGGCGTCGAGCTTCTTGGCGTCGACCGCCTGCTGGACGCGGGCGAGCGACACGACGTTGAAGTCCTTCGCGCTCGGGTTCTTGAAGCCACGCTTCGGCAGGCGGCGATAGAGCGGCATCTGACCGCCCTCGAAGCCGTTGATGGCGACGCCGGAGCGCGCCTTCTGGCCCTTCACGCCGCGGCCGGCCGTCTTGCCCGAGCCGGAGCCGATGCCGCGCCCGAGGCGCTTCTTCGAATGGGTGGCGCCTTCGTTGTCGCGCACTTCGTTGAGTTTCATCGTCTTTCTCCTCGCGCCCTGCCCTACTTCTCGTCGACGACGCGGACGAGGTGGGAAACGGCGGCGATCATGCCGCGAACCGAAGGCGTATCCTCCAGCGTGCGGCGCTTGCGCATCTTGTTGAGGCCGAGGCCGACCAGCGTCGCGCGCTGCTCCTTCGGCCGGCGGATCGGGCTGCCGATCTGTTCGACCGTCACCGTCTTGGTAGCTTTCTTAGCCATGGTCATCATCCCTTGGGCGACGACTACTCTTCGACCGCAACCGCGTTGCCGCGGCGAGCCTGGAGCGTCGAATACTTGATGCCGCGCTGCGCAGCCACATCCTTCGGATGCATCTGGCTCTTCAGCGCGTCGAAGGTGGCGCGAACCATGTTGTACGGGTTCGACGAGCCCATCGACTTGGCGACGACGTCATGCATGCCGAGCGTCTCGAACACGGCGCGCATCGGGCCGCCGGCGATGATGCCGGTACCGGGCTTGGCGGCGCGCAGGAGAACGCGGCCGGCGCCATGGCGGCCCTCGACGTCATGATGCAGCGTGCGGCCCGACCGGAGCGGCACGAAGATCAGGTCGCGCTTGGCCGACTCGGTTGCCTTGCGGATGGCTTCCGGCACTTCGCGCGCCTTGCCGTGACCGAAGCCGACGCGGCCCTTCTGGTCGCCGACGACGACGAGCGCGGCGAAGCCGAAGCGACGGCCACCCTTGACCACCTTGGCGACGCGGTTGATGTGGACCAGCTTGTCGACGAACTCGCTGTCGCGCTCGTCGCGGTCCCGGCCACGATCGCGGCCGCCTTCTCTACGTTCCTGTGCCATATCCTGTCCTTGTTCTTTTCCGGAAGCACGGGTTGCGGTCTGTGGCCGGCTTATGCCGGTCCACGGCGAAAATTTCAATCCGGTGAATTGCGAATGGTAAAATGGTGAATGGCCTTATCGGACGACCATTCACTTTAACCACCGATCATTCACCTTAGAAGCTGAGGCCGGCCTCGCGGGCGGCGTCGGCCAGCGCCTTGACGCGGCCGTGAAAGATGTACGGGCCTCGATCGAAGACGACTTCCTTGACGCCGGCCTTGACGGCACGCTCGGCGACGAGCTTGCCGACTGCCGCGGCAGCGGCAGCGTCAGCGCCGGTCTTCAGCGAGCCCTTGAGGTCTTTCTCGAGGGTCGAGGCCGAAGCGACGGTGTGCCCCTTGGCGTCGTCGATGATCTGCGCGTGGATGTTCTTCGACGAGCGATAGACCGACAGGCGCAGGCGGCCGTTGGCCACTGCCTTGATCTGACGGCGGATGCGCTGGGCGCGGCGCTGCGTGGATTCTTTCGAAGCCATATTTCTACTTCCTTGCCTTCATTCACCGGAGGCCGCCTTGTGCGGTAAGCAAACGTGCTTCCCGCGGCCAAGCCCCCGTGGCGTTGATCTGTGAAGCGTGCCCCGCGAGCGGGGCACACGATCTTACTTCTTCTTGCCTTCCTTGCGCACGATGCGCTCGCCGGCGTACTTCACGCCCTTGCCCTTGTAAGGCTCGGGACCGCGATATTTGCGGATCTCGGCGGCCACCTGGCCGACCTGCTGCTTGTCGATGCCCGAAACCGTGATCTCGGTCGGCTTGCCCACCGTGATCGTGATTCCCTGCGGCGTCTCATAGACCACGTCGTGGCTGAAGCCCAGCGCAAGCTGCAGGTTCTTGCCCTGAAGCGCTGCGCGATAGCCGACGCCGTTGATCTCGAGCTTCTTCTCGAAGCCGTCCTTGACGCCCGTCAGGATGTTGACGATCTGCGTGCGGGACATGCCCCACTTGGAGCGGGCCATCTTCGACTGGTCGCGTGGCTCCACGGCGATCTGGCCGTCTTCCATCTTGACCAGGACTTCGTCATTGACCACGAACTGCAGCTCGCCCTTCGGACCCTTCGCCGTCACGGTCTGGCCGTTGACGGTGGCGGTCACGCCCTGCGGCAGCGATACGGGTTTCTTGCCAATACGAGACATTGTCGTCTCCTCGTTTCTTATCTGTTCAGCCGGATCAGAATATCTGGCAAAGCACTTCGCCGCCGACATTCTGCTCGCGCGCCTCGTGGTCGGCCATCACGCCCTTCGGCGTCGAAAGAATGGCGATGCCGAGGCCGTTGGCGACATGCGGGATCGACTTGGCCGAGACGTAGACCCGGCGGCCGGGCTTCGACACGCGGGCGATCTCGCGGACCACCGGAGCGCCGTCGAAATACTTCAGCTCGATCGAAATCTCCGACTTGCCGTTGTCGAAATCGGTCTGGCTGTAGTCGCGGATATAGCCCTCGGCCTTCAGCACGTCGAGAACGCGGGCGCGCAGCCTGGACGCCGGGGTCGAAACCGTCGACTTCTTGCGGCCGTAGGCGTTGCGGATGCGGGTGAGCATATCGCCCAGAGGATCACTCAAAGACATTGTCAGTCCTCCTTACCAGCTGGACTTGACGAGCCCGGGAATGACCCCGGAGTTGCCGAGTTGACGGAGCGCGATACGCGACATGCCGAGCTTCCGGTAAACGGCGCGCGGACGGCCGGTAACCTCGCAGCGGTTGCGGATGCGGATCTTGGATGCGTTGCGGGGCATAGCGGAGAGTTTCAGCTGTGCGCGGAAACGCTCCTCGAGCGGCCTCGACTGATCCATGATGATCGCCTTCAAAGCCGCGCGCTTCGCGGCGTCGCGCGCCACGAGCTTCCTGCGCCTGTTGTTCTTCTCGACTGAGCTGGTCTTTGCCATTCAGATTGTTCCTTTGCTCGCTGCCGTTACTGCCGGAAGGGGAAGTTGAAGCCCTTGAGCAACGCCCTGGCTTCGTCGTCCGTCTTGGCGGTCGTACAAACGATGATGTCCATGCCCCAGATCTGATCGACCTTGTCGTAGTTGATCTCCGGAAACACGATGTGTTCCTTGATGCCCATAGCGTAGTTTCCACGGCCGTCAAAGCTCTTCGGGTTCAGGCCGCGGAAGTCGCGGACGCGCGGCAGCGCGATCGTGACCAGGCGGTCGAGGAACTCGTACATTTTCTCCTTGCGGAGCGTGACCTTGGCGCCGATCGGCATCTGCTCGCGAACCTTGAAGCCGGCGATCGACTTCCTGGCGCGGGTGACAACCGCCTTCTGGCCGGTGATCATCGCGAGGTCCTCGGCGGCGACCGAGGGCTTCTTGGAATCGCCCGTGGCCTCACCGACGCCCATGTTGAGAACGATCTTGTCGATGCGCGGAACCTGCATCTCGTTCTCGTAGTTGAACTGCTCCTGAAGGGCCTTGCGGATCGTGTCCTCGTAGACCTTCTTCAGACGCGGCTGGTTGGCGGCCTTAGCCTGGGCCTGTGCTGCTGCCTTAGCCATTGATGACTTCTCCCGAGCGCTTGGCGACCCGCACCTTCTTATCGCCCTCGACGCGGAAACCGACACGGGTCGGCTTGCCGTCCTTCGGGTCGGCGATCGCGAGGTTTGAAAGGTGGATCGGCGCTTCCTTGGTTATGATGCCGCCTTCCTGCGACTGGGTCTGCTTCTGGTGGCGGCGAATCTGGTTCACGCCGCGAACGACGGCCTTGTCTTCCTTGGGCAGGACCGACAGCACCTCGCCGGTGCGCCCCTTGTCCTTGCCGGTCAGGACGACGACCTTGTCGCCTTTCTTTATCTTCTGCATGTGTCCGGCTCCTTAAAGCACTTCAGGCGCCAGCGAGATGATCTTCATGTGGTTCTTCGCGCGAAGCTCGCGCGGAACCGGCCCGAAGATGCGGGTGCCGACTGGCTCTTTCTTGTTGTCGACCAGAACGGCCGCATTCTTGTCGAAACGGATCACGCTGCCGTCGGCACGGCGGATGTCCTTGGCCGTGCGAACCACGACCGCCTTCATCACGTCGCCCTTCTTCACGCGGCCGCGCGGAATGGCTTCTTTGATCGAGACGACGATGATGTCGCCGACCGAAGCATACTTCCGCTTCGAACCGCCCAGCACCTTGATGCACATGACACGACGGGCGCCGGAGTTGTCCGCGACGTCGAGGTTTGTTTGCATCTGAATCATGACAGGCCGCCTTCTTCATTCATCGGGGACCGGGCTCGCCGCCCTCCCCGCTCATCCAAATTTCGTTATTGCGCCTGGGCTTCGGTGACCACGACCCAGCGCTTGTCCTTGGAGATCGGCTTCGACTCCTGGATGAACACCTGGTCGCCCACCTTGCAGGCGTTGTTCTCGTCATGCGCCTTGTACTTCTTGGTCGAGCGCACGGTCTTCTTCATCACCGGATGGGTGAAGCGCCGCTCGACCTTTACGACGACCGTCTTCTCGTTCTTGTCGCTGACGACGGTGCCCTGCAGAATACGCTTTGGCATGATCTTGTCCTTATGCCTTCTTGGCCGAAGCTTTTTCGGCAGCGATGGTCTTGATGCGCGCGATGTCCTTGCGGACCTGCTTGACGCGCGCAGTCTTCTCGAGTTGACCGGTGGCCTTCTGGAAGCGCAGGTTGAACTGCTCCTTCTTGAGGCTCGCCAGCTCGTCGTTGAGCTGGTCGGCGGTCTTGGTCCTGACTTCGGAGGCCTTCATCTTGGCGTCCCTTCCTATTCTGCGATGCGCTGGACGAAGCGCGTCTTGACCGAGAGCTTGGCTGCGCCGAGGCGAAGCGCCTCGCGGGCCGTCTCTTCGGAAACGCCGTCGATCTCGAACATGATGCGGCCGGGCTTCACGCGCGCCGCCCAGTAGTCGACCGCGCCCTTGCCCTTGCCCATGCGGACTTCGGTCGGCTTCGAGGTCACCGGAAGGTCCGGGAACACGCGGATCCAGACGCGGCCGGCGCGCTTCATTTCACGCGTGATGGCGCGGCGGGCCGCTTCGATCTCGCGCGCAGTCACCCGGTTGGGCTCCAACGCCTTCAGCCCGAAGCCACCGAAATCCAGGTTGGTGCCGCCCTTGGCGACGCCGTGGATACGGCCCTTGAACTGCTTGCGGAATTTCGTGCGCTTTGGCTGCAGCATCTTTCGTTACTCCAAATTCCTCAATGCCGCTCAGGCGTTCTCGCGGCGGCGCGAGCCGCTGCGTTCGCCGGAGTGGTCGCCTTCCGTCGCACGGCGCTCCGAAGCCATCGGGTCGTGCTCGAGGATCTCGCCCTTGAACACCCACACCTTGACGCCGCAGGTACCGTAGGCGGTGTGCGCCTCAGCAGTGCCGTAGTCGACGTCGGCGCGCAGCGTGTGCAGCGGAACGCGGCCCTCGCGGTACCATTCCATGCGTGCGATTTCGGCGCCGCCGAGACGGCCCGAGCAGTTGATGCGGATGCCCTCGGCACCGAGACGCATCGCCGACTGAACGGCGCGCTTCATGGCGCGGCGGAACGCGATGCGGCGCTCCAGCTGCTGCGCGATCGACTGCGCGACCAGGGTGGCGTCGATCTCCGGCTTGCGGACCTCGACAATGTTGAGGTGCGTCTCGGACTTCGTCATCTCCATCAGCTTCTTGCGAAGCTTCTCGATGTCGGCGCCCTTCTTGCCGATGATCAGGCCCGGACGAGCGGCGTGGATCGTGACCCGGCACTTCTTGTGCGGGCGCTCGATCACCACCTTGGAGATGGCAGCCTGCTTCAGCTCCTTCTCGAGGTACTCGCGGATCTTGATGTCCTCATGCAGCAGCTTGGAATACTCGCCGGTGTTTGCGTACCAGCGGGAGTCCCACGTGCGGTTGATGCCGAGGCGAAGGCCGATCGGATTGATTTTCTGGCCCATTATGCAGCCTCCACGGTTTCTGCGACTTCACGAACGACGATCGTGAGGTGCGCGAACGGCTTCTCGATGCGGGACGCCCGGCCGCGGCCGCGGGCATGGAACCGCTTCATGACGATCGACTTGCCGACATAAGCCTCGGCCACGATCAGCGCGTCGACATCCAGGTCGTGGTTGTTTTCCGCGTTGGCGATCGCCGATTCCAGCGTCTTCTTCACCGTTCCGGAGATACGCTTCTGCGAGAACTCCAGGTCGTTGAGAGCAGTCGCGACCTTCTTGCCGCGGATCAGCTGCGCAACGAGGTTCAGCTTTTGCGGGCTGATACGGATCGTGCGCAGAACGGCGCGCGCTTCGTTGTCAGCAAGCCTGCGCGGAGCTTTGGCCTTGCCCATATTTATTTCCTCTTCGCCTTCTTATCCGCACCGTGACCGTAATAGGTCCGGGTCGGAGCGAACTCACCGAACTTGTGTCCGACCATGTCCTCGTTGACGGACACCGGGACGTGCTTCTGGCCGTTGTAGACGCCGAAGGTAAGCCCGACGAACTGCGGCAGGATGGTGGAGCGACGGCTCCACATCTTAATCACTTCCGAGCGGCCACCCTCGCGGACCTTGTCTGCCTTCTTGAGCAGATAGCCGTCGATGAACGGGCCTTTCCAGACTGAACGTGTCACTTCTGACTACCTCTTCTTAGCTCTTGCGCTGGTGGCGCGAGCGAACGATGAACTTGTCGGTCGACTTGTTCGACCGCGTCTTCTTGCCCTTGGTCGGCTTGCCCCACGGTGTGACCGGGTGACGGCCGCCCGAGGTGCGGCCTTCGCCGCCGCCGTGCGGGTGGTCGACCGGGTTCATGGTGACGCCGCGGTTGTGCGGGCGCTTGCCGAGCCAGACCTTGCGGCCGGCCTTGCCGAGGTTGATGTTGCCGTGGTCGGGGTTCGACACGGCGCCGACCGTGGCGATGCACTGGCCGGAGACGATGCGCTGCTCACCCGAGTTGAGGCGCAGGATCGCCATGCCCTGGTCGCGACCGACCAACTGTGCGTAGGAACCGGCCGAACGCGCGATCTGGCCGCCCTTGCCGGGCTTCAGCTCGACATTGTGGATGATCGTACCCACCGGCATGGCAGCCAGCGGCATTGCATTGCCGGGCTTCACGTCGACCGACGCGCCGGCAACGATCTTGTCGCCGGGGGCCAGGCGCTGCGGCGCGATGATGTAGTTAAGCTCGCCGTCCTCGTACTTGATCAGCGCGATGAAGGCCGTGCGGTTCGGGTCGTACTCGATCCGCTCGACCGTCGCCGTCACGTCGAACTTGCGACGCTTGAAGTCGATGATGCGGTACGTGCGCTTGTGACCGCCGCCGATGAAACGGGCCGTGATGCGGCCGTGGTTGTTACGGCCGCCCGACTTGGTCAGGCCTTCCGTCAGGCCCTTGACCGGCTTGCCCTTGTAGAGGGCCGAACGGTCGACCAGCACCAGCTGGCGCGTGCTCGGCGTTACGGGGTTGTATGTCTTCAATGCCATCTTCTTGTCCTCGCGCCGTTACTCAGAGGCCCGTCGCGACGTCGATCGACTGGCCGTCGGCCAGCGTGACCACCGCCTTCTTCACGTCGCTCTGACGGCCGACCGTGCCGCGGAACCGCTTCACCTTGCCCTTGCGGATGAGCGTGTTGACGGCCGTGACCTTGACGCTGAACAGCGCCTCGACGGCTGCCTTGATCTCAGGCTTGGTCGCCTTCTTGGCGACGTTGAAAACGACCTGGTTCTGCTCGGAAGCGATGGTCGACTTTTCGGTGATCGCCGGGCTGACGATCACGTCGTAGTGGCGAAGGTCAGTCATTTGAAGCGCTCCTCGAGAGCCTCGACGGCGGCCTTCGAGAGGACCAGCGTGCCGCGGCGCAGAATGTCGTAGACGTTGATGCCCTGGATCGGCAGCACGTCGATGTTCGGGATGTTGGTGGCAGCCCGCTTGAAGTTCTGGTCGAGCTCGGCGCCGCCGATCACCAGGGCGTTGGTCAGGCCAAGCGCCGCGAAGTTCGCGATCAGCGCCTTGGTCTTGGCCTCGGAGAGGGTCAGCTCATCGACGATGATGATGCTTTCCGACTTCGCCTTGGCCGACAAAGCGTGCTTCAGGCCGAGGGCGCGGACCTTCTTGGGAAGGTCGTGCTCGTGGCTGCGGACGACCGGACCGTGGGCCTTGCCGCCGCCGCGGAACTGCGGAGCGCGAGCCGAATGGTGACGGGCGCGGCCCGTACCCTTCTGCTTGTACATCTTGGCGCCGGTGCGGGCGATCTCTGCGCGGCCCTTGGTCTTGTGCGTGCCCTGCTGCTTTTTGGCGAGCTGCCAGCGCACGACACGAGCGATGATGTCTTCGCGCGGGTCGAGGCCGAAGATGGCCTCGTTCAGCTCGAGCTTGCCGGCGTCCTTGCCTGCGAGGGTGGTAATCTTGAGATCCATCGTTATGCTCCCTCGCCTGCGGTCTCAGCCTTGGCTTCCGCCTTGGCGCGCACGGCTGCCGGCTTCGGCGCATCCTTGGGCAGGTCGACCTTGACCGCGTCACGGACCAGGATCCAGGCTCCCTTGGAGCCGGGAACGGCGCCACGGATCAGGATCAGGCCGCGATCGGCGTCGGTGGAGACCACCTCCACGTTCTGCGTGGTGACGCGGACGGCACCAAGGTGGCCCGCCATCTTCTTGCCCTTGAACACCTTGCCGGGGTCCTGGCGCTGGCCGGTCGAGCCGTGAGTACGGTGCGACACCGAGTTACCGTGGGTCGCACGGCCACCGCCGAAATGGTGACGCTTGATGACGCCCTGGAAACCCTTACCCTGTGTGGTGCCGGTTACGTCGACCTTCTGGCCGGCGACGAAGTGGTCGACGGTGATCTCGGCGCCAACCTCGATGAGATTGTCCGGGCTGACGCGGAACTCCGCGAGCTTCGCCTTCGGCTCGACCGAGGCGGTTGCGAAATGACCGCGCATCGCCTTCGACGTGTTCTTCACCTTGGCGAGGCCAACGCCGAGCTGGACGGCCGTGTAGCCGTTCTTCTCTTCCGTGCGCTGCGCCACCACCTGGCAGTTCTCCATGCGGAGAACAGTGACCGGAACATGCTCGCCGGCGTCGTTGTAGACGCGGGTCATGCCGACCTTCTGTGCAATTACACCTGAACGCATTTTTTCGTTCTTCCTTCAGAGGAGCCGTCGGCGAACCTCGGGCTCATGGCTTTTGCCTTAGAGCTTGATCTCGACGTCCACGCCCGCGGCGAGGTCGAGCTTCATCAGCGCGTCGACGGTCTGCGGGGTCGGATCGACGATGTCGAGCAGGCGCTTGTGCGTGCGCATTTCGAACTGCTCACGGCTCTTCTTGTCGACGTGCGGCGACCGGTTGACCGTGAACTTCTCGATCCGCGTCGGCAGCGGAATGGGGCCGCGAACGTTGGCGCCGGTGCGCTTGGCCGTCGAAACGATCTCGCGGGTCGACGCGTCGAGCACGCGGTGATCGAACGCTTTAAGTCGGATACGGATATTCTGTCCGTTCATCTGGTCATTCCTTGTTCTGGCGCGGCGCGGGCGCTAACCCGCCCGCGACAGATCTCTTCTTCTTGTTCTTATTCGACGATCGAAGCGACGACGCCGGCGCCGACGGTGCGGCCGCCTTCGCGGATGGCGAAGCGCAGCTTCTCTTCCATGGCGATCGGCACGATCAGTTCCACGTCGACCGTCACGTTGTCTCCGGGCATCACCATCTCGGTGCCTTCCGGCAGCGTCACGATGCCCGTCACGTCCGTCGTGCGGAAGTAGAACTGCGGACGGTAGTTGGTGAAGAACGGCGTGTGACGGCCACCCTCCTCCTTGGTCAGGATGTAGGCCTCGGCCTTGAACTTCTTGTGCGGCTTCACCGAACCC
>DATDJN010000160.1:0-12799 GCA_036520515.1 Rhizobiaceae bacterium | reverse complement strand
TTGGCGACGGTCACCCTGTCGCCGGCCTCGACCTCGAGCAGCAACGCGCCGCCGCCCGGCACCACATAGCGTTCCGTGCCCGCTGGCAGCGAAAACTTGCCGGGCGTGATGATCGCGCTCGGCCTCGGCGGGCCGGGTATCACATTGGGATAGCGAAGGTTGAGCATCGATTCCGTCCTGCGCGTCGATGTGTCGAGTTGCTTCACCGGAAGATTATTTTAATCTCAAGAATATCCAACGCTTCATCATGCAGCAAGGCAGATGCGTAGGATTCCTGGCGGAGAGATTAGGGCACCGCAACCGTGGGTGACAGCCCTGCCGGCTGCCGCTATGAAGCGGCAGGGAGGACGGCAATGTACCACAAAATCCGGGACTGGAACGACGCCTACACCCACGGCGCCAACATTGCCGGCGGCGACCGCTGGCCGGATGCCTGGGTCGGCCCCGCCAAAACTTACCGTGACGAGCGCGCAGCCGCCGGCAAGGCGCAACTCGGCCTCGCTTACGGCGACCGTCCGCGCAACCGCTTCGACCTCTTCCTCCCCGACGCCGAGCCGAAGGGCCTCGTGATCTTCATCCATGGCGGCTACTGGATGCGCTTCGACCAGGGTTTCTGGTCGCACCTGGCGAGGGGTCCTGTTTCTCACGGCTATGCGGTGGCCATGCCGACCTACACGCTCTGCCCGGAGAATCGCATCGCCGGCATTTCCGCCGAGATCCGCTCGGCGGTCGAAAAGATCGCCGGCCTGGTGAGCGGACCGATACACCTTGCCGGCCATTCGGCCGGCGGGCATCTGGTTACGCGTGTGGTTTCGACCGGCATGCCGCTGTCGGATCAGGTCAGCAGCCGCATCCGCAACGTCGTGTCGATCTCAGGGCTGCACGACCTGCGTCCACTGATGCGCACCGCCATGAACGCGACGTTGCAGATCGACCCCGCCGAGTCAGCCGCCGAAAGCCCCGTATTCCTCGACCCGCTGGAGCATGTGCGCGTGACCTGCTGGGTCGGCGGCGGCGAGCGGTCCGAATTCGTCCGACAGAGCAAGCTTCTGGCCAACGCCTGGGTGGGCGTCGGCGGGGCGACGGCCTATGTCGAGGAGCCGGACCGGCATCATTTCAACATCATCGACGGGCTGGCGGATCCAGCCCACCCCTTGACGCGGAACTTGCTGGCGGATTGATAGCGGCGGGCTAAAGAGCTATCGACAGGTCGTAAGCCTGGATGATGGAAAGACCGCGATGAGAGCCGTTTTTGTGCAGTTGCAGTGCCAGCCCGGTAAGACCTATGAGGTCGCCGATGCGCTGTTCGAGCGCGAAATCGTCTCCGAGCTCTATTCGACCAGCGGCGAGTACGACCTGCTGATGAAGATCTACATCGACACCGAGGACGATATCGGCAAGTTCATCAACGAACACGTCGCCAACGTGCCGGGCATCGTGCGCTCGCTGACGACGCTGACCTTCAGAGCGTTCTGATCACCGCCGCAGGCCGGACGCCCCCCACCGGCAGCTACTTGGACAGAAGACCCAGCGCCTTTGCCGTAACCTTCGACATCGTGCAGTCGCTTTCTGTCGGCGCATCCTCGAATTCGGCCATGCCGATCGAGCTGAGGATGAACGATAGCGCTTCGGGCGTGGCCAGACCGTTCTCCGCATAGTATTTTTCGAGCGCCGGCTGGTCGACCGAGAAACCGCAGGGCTTGGATTTCTTGAGCACCTCGGCGAGCCCGCTGGCCTTCTGCATTTCCACTATGCCAAGCTGGGCGGCAGCGGGCGAGGCGACCAGGACAATTGCAGCCGCCAATATACGCACGTTCATGTTTCCCCCGGGATAATGCTGCTGTGATCTGGATGGCGTGCACGCTACTCGCCCATCGAGCTTAATGCGCCGCGGTCCTTGCTGCCTGCCTGACATCGGCGACCGGCAGCTTCGGTCGCCGAGGCAGATAGCTCGGCTCCGTCAGATAGTCGGCGCGCACCCAGCCCTTCCGCCCGTCGCCCATCAGAAGCCGCCATTCGCCGGAGCGCGCCAGCTCGCGCATCACGGTCCGCGGTCCCAGCGTTGCGATGATCGGGGCATCGGCTTTCGCCTGTGCCCGCATGAACACCTTCGACTTCGTCTGAAGAAAGCTGGGCTTCTCCGGGCGGGTGATCGAGCCGGTGACGATGTTTTGTGGCTTTGCAGGCGGGCGGTCGACCGCCTTCGGCAGCAGGAGTGTGGTCTGGGCAGGCTTTTGGAGTGACTTCTGCGGCGTGGACTTTTGAGGGCCGTCCGTTGGCTGCGGGACCGGCTTGCCTGTTACCCGTTCCGGCGGAACCGGCTTCGTGGCCGTTTTGGCAGAAAAGGGCTTCGTGGCAGCGGGCTTGTCGACGACCGCAGAAGCCGGCTTCTGCGGCTCTGTTTTCGTCGTCACGCTGCGCTCGATCCAAGTGGGCACGCGTGCGGAAGGGCGCGGCCCTTTCAGGTCTTCATAGACGACCCACGCCCCCGCGGCGACTGCACCGAGGACCAGCCATCTGAGTTTGGGAAGCGCCAGAGCCATGACGGCAGAATGCCGCCAAGACTTTAAGACGGCGTTGACGGCGCCGAAAGCGGCCACTCAAATCCGCGGCGGCCGGCTTGCCTGCCACTCGGCCAGCGCGGACTTCAACGCTTCGCCGCCCGCGATCGCTGCCGCAGGGTCGGGCGAGAAACCCAAGCCCATCATCTTGCGTCCAAGCATGTGGTCGGCCGGCCGATTGACCGATTCGATGCCGATCAGCCTGGGGCCTGCATAGTGGAACACGGAAAACTTGTTGTCGGCCGGCTCGCCCGCGAGGAACTGCCGGTCACCACCGGCGGTCAGGCCGACCATCTGCAACTTCATGTCGCCGATATCCGACCAGAACCACGGCACGGCCGAATAGGCGTCGGCACGGCCGGTGATCGTGCGGGCGGCGAGCCTCGCCTGGTCGGTCGCATTCTGGACCGATTCCAGCCTGACGTCGCCGCCGGTGAACCAGTGGCGGTAGCTGGCGGCGTCGCCGATGGCGAGAACGTCGGGGGCGGACGTCCGCATCTGCGCATCGACCCAGATGCCGTTTGCGGTGGGAATTCCCGCAGCGACCGCAAGCTCCGCGTTGGGCACGACGCCGATGCCGGCGATCAGCATCCTCGCCGGGATGCGCTCGCCGGCGGAGGTGAGGACGGCGCTGACATGTCCGTTCTCCCCTTCGATGCGGCCGACCGTGGTGCGCAGTTGCACGCTCACGCCGAAGCTCGCCAGCCTTTCCGCCACATGCGCCGAGATCGCCGGAGCCACGGCGCGGGCGAGCAGTCGCTCCTGCGCTTCGATAACGGTGACGCGGCGCCCACCTGCCGCGAGCGTGGCGGCAATCTCCAGCCCGATAAAGCCGCCGCCGATGATGACGACATCCTCGACCGTGGCGGCCAGCGTGCGGATGGCCCGTGCGTCGGCTATGGAACGCAGCGACAGTACACCTTCGATCGGTCCGTTTTCGACCGGCAGAAGCCGCGGACGCGAGCCGGTGGCCAGAATCGCCTTGTCGAAGGCGAGGTTGCCGCCCGAAGCGAGCTTCAGGCGTCTTCCCGGCAGGTCCAGACTCTCGACGCTCTCGCCGAACAGCAGGTCGATGGATGCTCCGGCATAAAAGGCTTCGGCGCGCAGGATCTGCGGCTTGGCCTCGATGTCCTTGATGAAGGTCTTCGACAGCGGGGGCTTGTGGTATGGGAGTTCCGCCTCGTCGCCGATCAGCGTGATGCGGCCGTCATATCCCTCCTCACGCAGGCTCGCGGCAGCCTGCACGCCGCCATGTCCCGCTCCGATGATGATGACGCCGTCGCTCATGTTCTTCCTGCGCCTGCCTGTCAGTGCCGCGCCAGGCAGAAACGCTCAAAAGCGGCATGGCGGGCGTGTTCGGGTCGCACCTCGAATGCCTGGCTGTCAAGATGACGTCATGTAGATGATAAAACATGACTTTTCCAGTTTAGAATAGTTCTAAACTATTGATTGAATTAAGCTTTTGGCTCGAATTCCGTTGACTCGTGCTGTACTAAGAGCCTAATCAGCCCCTGCCTTCGAGTTATTTCCCTTTGATGTATGGGCCGTGAACCCGTTCGATTGGAGGACTGCTGGTGATTTCCCGTCCGACCCACCGACCGGCGAGGAGCGCTCAATGCGGCATGAGCGCGGCGGAACAAGCATGCCAATGCCCGCCCGGATTTTCCGCGCGCCACGCTCGCCGTTTCCATTGAGGAGAGAAAGATGAATCGAGCCAACGGCTTGACCTGGGGTGTGACCGGACGCGGCGCAAGGACGCTGCTGGCCGCGACCGGCATCCTGACCGTGGCTATGGTGGTACCAGCTGTCGCCGACGCCGATCCCAAGGCGGTGATTTCGACTTACGCCGACATCGCGCTCGCCGGATATGAAGACGCGCTGACCACCGCCAAGGCGCTGGAAGCCGCAGCCGACGCGCTGGTCGCCAACCCGTCTGCCGAGACGCTCGCTGCCGCCCGCGACGCCTGGAAGGAGGCGCGCATCCCCTACCAGCAGACCGAAGTATATCGCTTCGGCAACGCCATCGTCGACGACTGGGAAGGCCGGGTGAATGCCTGGCCGCTGGACGAAGGCCTTATCGACTACGTCGATCCGGCCTACGGCAGCGAGTCGGACGAGAACAAGCTCTACACCGCGAATGTGATCGCCAACCCGTCGATCGAGATCAACGGGCAGAAGGTAGATGCCTCGAAGATCACTCCGGAATTCCTCTCCGGCACGCTGCAGGAGGCCGGCGACATCGAGGCCAACGTCGCCACCGGCTACCATGCGATCGAATTCCTGCTCTGGGGCCAGGACCTGAACGGCACCGGGCCGGGCGCCGGCAACCGCCCCTACACCGACTTCGACAAGGCGAACTGCACCGGCGGCAATTGCGAGCGCCGCGCAGAATACCTGGCGGCTGCCACCGATCTTCTGGTCGCCGACCTTGAAGAGATGGCCGGCAACTGGCGCGCCGGCGGCGCCGCGCGGAAGGCTCTCGTCGAAGGCGGCCCCAACATAGGCATCTCGGCCATCCTTACCGGCATGGGCTCGCTCTCCTATGGCGAGCTTGCGGGCGAGCGGATGAAGCTCGGCCTCTTGCTGCACGACCCGGAGGAGGAGCACGACTGCTTCTCCGACAACACGCACATCTCGCATCTCTACGACGCGGTCGGCATCCGCAACGTCTACCGCGGCAGCTACACACGGGTTGACGGCTCCAAGATCGAAGGCCCCTCGGTCTCCGACCTCGTCAGGAAGGCCGACGCCGCGGTCGACACCGAACTCTCGGGCAAGCTCGACATCACGGTCAAGGCGATGGAAGCCATCCAGGCACGCGCCGTCGGCGGCGAGGCCTACGATCAGCAGATCGGCGAGGGCAATACCGAGGGCAACGCGACCGTGCAGGCGGCGATCGACGGTCTGGTCGACCAGACCAGGTCGATCGAGCGCGCTGTCGCGGCGCTGAAGCTCGACACCATCGCCTTCGAAGGCTCCGACAGCCTCGATGCCCCTGACAAGGTGTTCCAGTAACACCTACATAACCAGCCGGGCGGCGCGCCTCGAAACGCGCCGTCATCCAGCGCAGAGTTTTCGATGCTAGTCTGTCACTGTAACCTGATAACCGAAAAGGAGATCGAGGAGACGATCCTCCAGCTTCTGGAGAAGGACCCCTGGCAGCTCATCGTGCCTGCCAAGGTTTACCATGCATTGCAGAAGCGGGGTCGCTGTTGCGGCTGCTTCCCAAATGTGGTGGAAACGATCATTCGGGTGACCGAATATTACCACTCCCGCTTGGAGGCGAGCGGAGAGGACGTTGTTTCACACCTGGACCGCGTGCGAGGTCTCCGGTCCGAATATGGGAGCAGAAGCCATGAAAGGCGAAAAGCAAGTAATCGAGCGGCTTAACGAGGCGCTGTTCCTGGAATTGGGAGCCGTCAACCAGTATTGGGTGCATTACCGCCTGCTGGAAGACTGGGGCTACACGAAGCTTGCAAAGAAGGAGCGTGAGGAATCGATCGAGGAAATGCATCACGCCGACAAGCTGATCGCGCGCATCATCTTCCTCGAGGGGCATCCTAACCTGCAGTCGGTGGCGCCCCTGCGCATCGGCCAGAATGTGAAGGAAGTGCTGGAAGCGGATCTCGCCGGCGAATACGACGCCCGCACGGCCTACAAGAAATCCCGCGACGTCTGCCACGACGCGGGCGACTATGTGAGCATGAAGCTTTTTGAAGAACTCCTGGCTGACGAGGAAGGCCACATCGACTTCCTCGAAACACAGCTCGACCTCCTCGCCTCGATTGGCGAGGCCAAGTACGGCCAGCTCAACGCCGGTTCGGCCGACGACGCCGAGGTCGGCAAAGACTAGGACCATGAAACCATGCGGCGCACCATAGCAGAACTCCTGCGCCGCAGACGGAGCCCAGCCCCCATCCCTTCCCCCTGCTTGGCGGGGATAGGGTGGGCGATCGTCTTCGCAAGCGTTGCTCTGGTAGTCCCAGCGCTTGCCGGCGAGATCGCCAATCTGCCGACCACGCGCACCGACCTGACGCCGAAGGATCTTGCCCGCGTCGAAGCAGTCACCACGCCAGCCACGGATTTTTCAAGGCCCGAGCCGTTCGAACTGATGCAGGGCGGAGCCGGCACGTCGAAGAAACGTCCCAACCAGGACGCCTTCTCGCAGTCCTCCGGCAACATCACCTTCGAGGAAGAAGGCACCTTCAAGCTCGGCAATGCGCTGTTCAGGAAGCTCTGGGTTTCGTCGCCCTCCTCCACCCAGGCGTCGGATGGGCTCGGACCGCTCTTCAACGCGCGCGCCTGCCAGAGCTGTCATCTGAAGGACGGACGCGGCCATCCGCCGGAGGGAAATCCCGACGCGACCTCGATGTTCCTTCGCCTCGCCCGTGCGGCCGGGACCGAGGAGGAGCGGCAGGCGGTCGCCGACCACGCCGTGCTCAACTTCCCCGACCCCGTCTACGGCACGCAGTTGCAGGACCTTGCCGTGCCCGGCCTGGCCGGCGAGGGGCGCATGGGCATCACTTATGAAGAGCTGCCGGTCACGCTTGCAGACGGCACGAAGCTATCGTTGCGCAAGCCGACCTATGCCGTCGAGAAACCGGCTTACGGTCCGCTCGATCCCCGCACGACGCTTTCGCCGCGCGTCACGCCGCCGATGATCGGCCTTGGCTTGATCGAGCAGATCCATCCCGCCGATATTCTTGCCAGGGCCGATCCCGCCGACGCCGATGGCGATGGCATTTCAGGCAAGGTTTCCATCGTGCGCGACGGCAAGGGTCGTGAACTCACACTCGGCCGCTTCGGCTGGAAAGCGTCGCGCGCATCGATCCGCGAGCAGACGGCCGAGGCTTTTGTCGGCGATATCGGCATCTCTAGTCCAGACGGGCCGAAATCCTGGGGCGACTGCACGGAGGCGCAGGCCGCTTGCCGCGCCATGCCGATCGGCGTGCAGGAGAGGCTGGGCGACACCGAGGCGCCCGACCCGGTGCTCGACCTCGTCACCTTCTATTCGCAGAACCTCGCCGTCCCGGCCCGCCGCGACATCGACAAGCCTGAGGTGCTGCGCGGCAAGCAGGTGTTTTACGAAGCCGGCTGCTCATCCTGCCATACGCCGAAATTCGTCACCCGCCGCGACGCGCCCAACAAGGCGCAGAAATTCCAGCTGATCTGGCCGTATTCCGATTTCCTGCTGCATGACATGGGCGAGGGACTGGCAGACGGCCAGCAGGTCGGCGACGCTACGGGCGGCGAATGGCGGACACCGCCGCTCTGGGGCATCGGGCTGACCGAGCGCGTCAACGGCCACACCTTCTTCCTGCATGACGGCCGCGCCCGCAGCCTGACCGAGGCGATCCTGTGGCACGGCGGCGAGGCGCAGGCCGCGCGCGATCGCTTTGCCGGCTTACCAGAGTCCGATCGCGATGCGCTGATCACATTCCTGGAGTCGCTCTGATGACCGTCCGCGTCCTCACCTGGCTCGCCTTTGTCGGTTCCGTCGGAGCATCGACCCCGGCCTTCGCCACAAAGGCGCACGACATCGTCAGCGATGCGACCGACGGCTTCATCCGCCCGGGCTATCACGCCCTCCACGAAACCACATTGGCGCTTAGGGAAGCCGGTGAAGCGCTATGCGCGACGCCTTCGCAAGCCGCGCTCGACTCTGCGCGAGACGCTTTCGGGACGACAGTCGACGCTTGGTCGCGCATCGAGATTATCCGCTTCGGGCCAGTGACCGAGCAGAACAGGCTGGAGCGCATACTGTTCTGGCCCGACCGCAAGGGCACCGGGCTGAAGCAGGTTCAGGCGGCACTGGCCGCCCAAGACGCATCCGCCGCCGATCCGGTTCAGCTCTCCCGAAAAAGCGTCGCCATGCAGGGGCTCGGCGCGCTGGAGTTCGTGTTGTTCGGGACGGGGTCCGAAGCCCTGTCGGCAGGCGATGCGTATCGCTGCTCCTATGGCGCGTCGATTGCAGGTAATCTCGTCGCCATCACGGGCGATCTCGACGAGGCTTGGGCCGACCCTGACGGCTTCGCCAGGACGTGGGCGACCCCCTCCGCCGACAACCCGCTTTATCGCGACGGCACCGAAGCGGTGACCGAGCTCATGAATGTCTTCGTCACCGGCACCGAACTGGTCCGCGACGTCAGGCTTGGCGGCTTCCTCGGCGAGGATGCGAAGGACGACAAGCCGAAGCAGGCGCTGTTCTGGCGGTCGGGCAAGACCGTCGATGCGCTCGCCGGCAATCTCGATGGCATGAGGTCCCTGCTCGAGGCGTCGAAGCTCGCCGGAGCATTGCCGCCGGACCAGGCCTGGATGGGCGGCGAAGCGCTTTTCGAATTCTCCAACGCGGCGAACGCGGCCTCTGCTGCCCAAGGATCGATCAACGACGTGCTCGCCGATCCCGACAAGCGCGCCAAGCTTGTCTATTTCGGACTCGTCACGTCCAGCCTGTCCAACATCTTCGGTTCCCAAATGTCCGGCGCGCTCGGCCTGACGACCGGCTTCTCCTCGCTCGACGGGGATTGAGCATGATCGGCAAAAGGACCGGGCTGATTGACCGCCGTGACTTCCTGAGAGCGGCGGGCGTCACGTTCCTTTCCTCACTGGGGCATGCAGCCTTTGCCGACACGCTCGCCGCAGACGCCGTGTTCGCCACCGCCTACCAGCGCCGCGACGGCGCGTATGGCGCCGCCATCCTCTCCGAAGCCGGCAAAATTCTTCATACGATCGACCTCCCTGACCGCGGTCACGACATCACCTTCGATCCGGTCTCCGGTCGCTCGGTGGTCTTCGCCCGCCAGCCCGGCACATTCTTCGTTGCCTTCGACCCCGTGGGACGCACGCCGCCCGTGACCATCGCAAGCGCCGCCGGGCGACATTTCTTCGGCCACGGCGTCTTCTCACCGGACGGCGCGATGCTCTACGCTACGGAGAACGATTTCGACAACGCTGCCGGCATGGTCGGCGTTTATGACGCCAGGAACGCTTTTGCGCGTATAGGCGAATTCCCAACCCATGGCGTTGGACCACACGAGCTTCTGCTCTTAAGCGACGGCCGTACCATCGCAATCGCCAATGGCGGCATCGAGACGCATCCGGATTTCGGCCGCGCCAAGCTCAACCTTCCGACCATGAAGCCGTCCTACGTGATGATCGACCGCGAGACCGGCGACCTCATCGAGGAGCATGAATTGCCGCCCGAGTTGCACCAGCTCTCGATCCGCCACATGGACACCGACGAGACGGGCGCAGTCTGGTTCGGATGCCAGCATGAAGGGCCGGCGACCGAGCGGCCGGCGCTGGTCGGCCGCGCGGTGCGTGGCGAGGAGTTGGTATTGATCGGCCTGCCGGACGACGTGCTTGCCGGCTTCCGCAACTATATCGGCTCGGTGGCGGCTAACCGCGATGCGGGCACGATCGCCGTGACGTCGCCGCAGGGCAATTCCTACGCAATCATCCACGCCGCGACGAGCAGCGTGGTTGCGTTCGAGCGACTGACGGAAGTCTGCGGCGTCGCTCCAGACCGGGCGAACTTCATTCTGACGAGCGGTACGGGCGCCATCGTCGTGCCGGGCGGAAAGTCGTCCGACGAAAAGGACTACGTCTGGGATAACCACGTGCTCAGGATGCAAGCGTAAGCGATAACTTACAAGATCAGACCGTACCCGAGATGTCGGCGAAGGCCATGGCCTTGCGGATGATCGCCACAAGCTTGTCGCCGGCGACCTCCTTCGGTCCGCTGTTGTCGAGCGGAACGGACTGTCCGGTCGTCTCGCAGGAAATGGTCCGCGCCAGGCGAGCGAGTATCTCCGCGCGCGATTCACGGCCGCGCCAGGCAAGCCGTGCCGCCAGGATCTCCGGATTTGCCGTGACTTCGACTACAGCGACATTGGCATAGCGTTCGCGCAGTGCCGGCAGCGCGCCGCGCGAAACGTTTGCGACTGCGACGTGACCGTTTTCGATGGCGCGATCGATGGGCGCCGGCAGGCCGTAACGCAATCCGTGCGCCTCCCAGGCCAACGCGAACTCACCCCTTGCTTGCGCATCCAGAAATTCGGCGTCGGTAAGCGTGTCGTGGTCCTCTGTCTGGCCGTCGCTGGGACGCGTGATGACGCGCCGGACGAAGTCGACCTGCGGCTCTTCGGAGAGCGCCGCTTTCGCATGCGCGATCAGCGTATCCTTGCCGGCGCCGCTCGGGCCGACGACGGCGACGAAAGCTCCGTTGCGGATCGGCAGCGCGCTTCCCTGTTCCCGCTCCAGCAAGGCTGACACCATCATGCGACGCGGCGTCCCTCGCGCCAGACGGTGCGCACGACAGGCACATGGTCGTCAACGCGCACGCGTACGAGGTCGGCGCGCCGGCCGGACTCGATAAGGCCGCGGTCGGAGAGCCCTACCGCCTCCGCCGGGTTCTTCGAGACCATGGCAACCGCCTGCGGCAGGCTGATGCCCTCTACCGCCTCCCCGATGAAGAAGGCCGACTGGATCAGGCTGAACGGGATATAGTCGGAGGAGAGGATGTCGAGCAGGCCTTGCGCTGCAAGTTCACGCGCCGAGACATTGCCCGAATGCGATGCGCCGCGCATGACGTTGGGCGCACCCATCAGCACGCCCAGCCCGGCCTGCTTCGAGGCGGCCGCGGCCTCGGCCGTTGTCGGAAATTCGGCGACGCGGATGCCCTGCTCGATCGCTTCCTCGACATGCGCGACAGTCGCGTCGTCATGGCTCGCGAGGACGATGCCGCGCTCGCGGCAGGCGCTTGCGATGGCGACGCGGTTTGACGCCGAATTCGCCTGCGATTGCGCGATGCGCTTGTCGCAATAGGCGCGGAACGCTTCCTCGGACATCTTAAGCTTGCCCATGTAGTACATGGCGTAGGCGTCGAAGCTCGCGAACTGCCGCTGGCCGGGCGCGTGGTCCATCAGCGAGGCGAGCTTCACGCGGTCGTCGTTGTCGAAATGGGCAAACGCGTCGAGGCAATCCGGGGCCGAAACCTCGCAGCGCAGGTGGATGAAATGATCGGCGCGCACGAGGCCCTTGCGCACGCTGTCGTCGATCGCATCAGCGAGCTTGCGCATGTCCTCGACGCCGAGTTCACCGTCGTAGTCCATGCCGACGCGCAACGCGTCGAACACGGTTGTGATGCCTGCGGTGGCGACCTGCGCGTCATGCGCGAGCACAGAGGCGATCGGATTCCAGCGCACCTTCGGGCGGGGCGCGTAGTGGCCTTCGAGATGGTCGGTGTGCAACTCGACCAGGCCTGGGATGAGGAAGTCGCCTTCCATGTCCTCGCCGGAACGCGCGCGCCCCCGGTCGATCCCGGCGATCCTGCCGTCGCGGATGACAAGCGTACCCGGCACGACCTCGTCGGCGAGCACGATGTTTGCATTGGTGAGTATTGTCTCGGCCATGTCGCTATTCACACTTCATGCGGTCTTGCGTGCCTCGCGCCGGCCGAGCGCATACCAGGATCTCACCGTAAAGGGCGCGCCGGGTTCAGGCTCGACGAACAACGCCAGCCCGTCGACAGTCACCGGCCGCTCCAGCGTCGCAGCAAAAGCCTCGTCGATCGCGGCGCGCACCCGCGGCAGGTCGTGATCCGGCACACGGCCGGTCAACGTCATGTGGAAGCGGAAGCTCTCGAAGACGTAGGGATAGCCCCATTGCAGAAGGTTGCGGAACTCCTCGGGCCTGAGCGCATCCGGGTTGCGTCGCCGGATGTCAGCCTCGCTGAGCGGCGCACGAAAACGGTCGAACTGCGTCACGACCTCGCCGGCCAAGCGGTCGAGGTCGGGCGCCGGGCTGCCGGGCGTCAAAGCAATGAAACCGTCGATGCGGGTTGGCACCAAGTTGGACAGTTGGATAGGCTCGGCGGCAGCCGCGAAGCCGGCGACGGCGTGGTCGAGTTCGGCCTCGCTCGCGTTGTCGGCCAAGTGGAACGGCGCCTTCAGCGTGGCGTGGAAACCATAACGCCGCGCGCTCGCCGTGTGATACGCAATCTCGGCTGGCGACAGGCTGGTCACCGCGGGTGCCGGCGGCTGCGCGCTGGAGAACGGGTCGCGGCCAAGCCAGCTCGCCGCGACGCGCGTGAGCAGGTCGTTCTGGGCCGGCGTGAAATAGATGGCGTAACGCATAAGGAATCCTCGTCCGCCTCGTCCCATAGGCGATTTGCATGACGACATGACGAAGCTGGCTGACCAACGCGGCTGATAGCAGAGACTTGCCGCAAAGTCACC
>DATDJN010000159.1:0-4742 GCA_036520515.1 Rhizobiaceae bacterium | reverse complement strand
ACGGGCTTGGGCAGGTAATCGTCCATGCCGGCCTCGAGGCATTTCTTGCTGTCGCCCTTCAGCGCATGCGCGGTGACGCCGATGATCGGAGTGCGTACGCCGCTGCCGGCTTCTGCAGCGCGGATCGCCTGCGTCGCCTCGAAGCCGTTGAGCTCGGGCATGGAGACATCCATCAGGATCAGCTTCGGCTTCAGCGCACGATGCATCTCGACCGCCGTGCGCCCGTTGCCGGCAATGCGGTAACTCAGCCCTAGCCCCGACAGGATCTGCGCGAACACCAGCTGGTTCACCTCATTGTCCTCGGCGACGAGGATGTCGAGCGGAGCGCCGGGTTTAGCCGAAATCGCGTCTTCGACCGCCGCAAGGGCCGGTTTCTGGACCACGGATGCAGGCGCTGGTTCGACGGGCTCGCGGACGAACGCAGCCCGCCCTGCCTGGCTGCCCGCCTTCTGGATCGCGGCGATCACGGTACCGAGCAGTGCTGCTGACCGCGCAGGTTTGGTCAGATGCGCCGCGATGCCGTATTCGAGGACGAGCCGGGCGAAATCGACCTGGTCGACCGAGGTCAACAGCACGACCGGTATGGCGGCCGTCCTGACGTCGGAACTCATCGCCTTGGCGACGTCCGCGCCGCTCATGCCGGGCATCTGGTAGTCGAGGATGACGCAGTCGACCGCGGCGCCGAGCTGTGCGGCCCGGTCGAGGAAGGCAAGCCCGATCGCGCCTGATTCGGCGGCGGCGCAGTCGAAGCCCCAGTTCCTGAGCTGTTCCAGCAGGATCTCGCGGTTGACCGGATTGTCGTCGATGACCAGCACCCGCGATCCAGTGACGTCCATCGGGACGGTCGTGTCCGCAGCCGTCGCCTCATGCGCCGGCATCGGCGCGGTAAACCAGAAGATCGAGCCGCGGCCGACCTCGCTCTCGAGGCCGATCTTGCCGCCCATGAGATCGACCAGCCGCGCGGCGATGGCGAGGCCAAGGCCGGTGCCCTCGTGGCGCCGCGTCGAGGAACCGTCGACCTGTGCGAATTTCTCGAACACGTTGGCGAGCTTGTCGGCGGGGATGCCGATGCCGGTGTCCTCCACCCTTACCTTGAGCTGGACGATGCCGTCGACCGTCTCGCCGGAGACGTCGATCAGCACATGGCCCTTCTCGGTGAACTTCACGGCATTGCCGAGCATGTTGGTGACGATCTGCCGGAAGCGGCCGACGTCGCCGACCACATAGGCAGGCAGGCGCGGATCGATGCGCACGATGAGTTCGAGGTTCTTCTCCGCGACGCGCGCCGAAACGAGGGCGGCCACATCCTCCACCGCCTCGCCGAGCCGGAATGGATCAGGTTCGAGCGTGAGCTGGCCGGCATTGATCTTCGAGAAGTCGAGGATGTCGTTGATGATGGTCAGCAACGCGTTGCCCGACTTGGTGATGACGTCCGTGAAGGTCTTCTGGCGCGGCGTCAGTTCCGTCCTGCCAAGCAGCTCAGCCATGCCGAGCACGCCATTCATCGGCGTGCGGATTTCATGGCTCATGTTGGCGAGGAACTCCGACTTGGCGCGATCGGCGGCTTCGGCCTTGAACAGCGCCTGCCCCGCTTCCGAAAAAGCCTGCCGGATCGCCTTCTCCATCGGCCGGAACACCGAGAGGGCGACCGCGCCGAGCACGCCGAGCAGGATCACGCTCGCCCAGATGAGCAACTGGTCGGTTCGCCCTTCGGCGGCGCGGCGCTCGACTTCGAGAGCATCGCGGGCACGCATCAGCATCGGCTGCGCGAAGAAGTCGTTCTGGTTGCGGATCTCGCGGAAGGTCGCCGGGTCGATCGTCTCGACGCTGGCGAAAACGCCGAGATTGCGCACGATGTCGCGCGCCGACCAGAACAGGTCCCCGTTGACCGACGCCGATTGCAAGCCGCGCTCGGTGGCTGGCGAGAGGCTCGGCCGCAAGACGGCGACACGCGCGTCCAGATGCTTGATCGCGAGGTTCAGCCGCTCGATATGGCCGATCGCCGCGCTCGCCAGTTCCCCGCGCGTGTCGGCGCGCCAGTTGCTGGTCGCCTGTCCGGCGAAGGCGTCCGCCTTGCGCAGGTCACGGGTGAGCGCGGTGAATTCCGCGGCGATGTCGTCGACCTCATGACGGAACGAATTGGCGCGATTCATCGCCAGGATGATGGCGGCGCAGGCGAGGGCGAGAATGAGCAGGCCCGACAGGTAGCGGACCCGTATGGAACGAATAAAGGAAAGCTCACCGGTCACGCGCATTACCCCGAACTTTGCGCCGGAAGGAATGTGGGGGATTAGCAACTATTAGAATTAAGATTTCGCGAATGCGGGTACTGCGCGTTTACCGACGGCGGGCGGCGACGAAACTTGCCGCCGCCTTCAGGGTCGTCGCTGCCGAGCCGTAGCTATTCAGCAACTCATGAGCCTGCGCGACCAACCCCCGGAGCTGGCTCTGCGCCCAATCGACGCCGTTCAGCCCGACCAGCGTCGCCTTGCCGGCCGCCGCGTCCTTGCCGGTCGCCTTGCCCATCGTCGCCGCGTCGGCCGTGACGTCGAGCAGGTCGTCGGCAAGTTGGAAGGCCAGCCCGATCGCCGAGCCGAATTCGGCAAGCCGCTCGCGGTCGGCCGGCGGCGCGCCGGCAACGATGGCGCCCGCCTCGCAGGCGAAGCGGATCAGCGCGCCTGTCTTCATCGCCTGCAGGGTGATGATGCCCGTTTCGTCCGGCGGGCTGCGTTCGGCCTCGAGGTCGAGCGCCTGCCCGCCGGCCATGCCGCCGAGGCCGGCTGCACGCGCCAGCGCCAGCACGAGCGCGGCACGGCGGTCGCTCGACAGAGCCGTCGCCTCGTCCGCGACGATGTCGAAGGCGAATGTCAGCAGGCTGTCGCCGGCGAGGATTGCGGTCGCCTCGTCGAAGGCCTTGTGCACGGTAGGCTGGCCGCGGCGCAGGTCGTCGTCGTCCATCGCCGGCAGGTCGTCATGGATCAAAGAATAGCAGTGGACGCATTCGAGCGCCGCCGCGACGCGCAGCGCCGCGCCCTCGTCGGCGCCGAACAAGGCCGCGCTCTCCAGGAGCAGGAAAGGCCGCAGCCGCTTGCCACCGTTGAGCACGCCGTGCCGCATGGCCGCAAGCAGCGTCGCCGGCCGCGCGATCTCGCCGGGCTGGATGCGATCGTCGAGGAGCTGGCTCAGCAGCTGCTCCACCGCGCGGGCGCGGATTTCCAGAAGGGTGTCGAAGGCGTTGGCTTGGCTCATCCGGCGACCGTTTACGGCAAAGCCTTGCCGGGTCAAGCGACGAACCGGGCACCCCAGGGGAATTCGCGGGGCTTGTTGCCTATCCGGCCGCGCAACATTATGCCAAGGACAGGCAGGATGGCGTGACCGAAGCGAACTCACAAATCGAAGGGCCCGGCATGGCGCCGAGACGAACGGTTCGATCGCGTCTGTTTGCATGGGTCTCGGCGGGGTCACGGCTGCGGCGCACGATCAGGGTCGCCGTGGTGCTGGCGATCCTGCCGCTCGTCCTCACCATCCTCTACCTTGCGCCCGTCGTGCATCCGGTCTCGACTCTGATGCTGAAGGATCTCGTCACCTTCCAGGGCTACGACCGGCGCTGGGTTCCGCTGGAGGACGTCGCGCCGGCGCTCGCCCACGCGGTGATCATGTCGGAGGACGGGCAGTTCTGCTCCCACCACGGCATCGACCTCGGCGAGCTGAAGGGGGTTATCAATGACGCCATCGCCGGCGAGGCGACACGTGGCGCCTCGACCATCACCATGCAGTCGGTGAAGAACCTCTTCCTTTGGTCTCGCCCCTTCGAAACGGTGCGCAAGGTCGTGGAACTGCCGCTTGCGGTCTATTACGATTTCGTCATGCCGAAGCGGCGGATCATGGAGATCTACCTCAACATCGCCCAGTGGGGCCCGAACATCTACGGCATCGAAGCGGCGGCCCAGCACCATTTCGGCCGCTCGGCGAAGAACCTGACGCGCCGGCAGGCGGCCTTGCTGGCGGTGACGCTGCCCAATCCGATCACCCGCAATCCTGCCAAGCCCGGGCCGGGGTTGAGAAGACTCGCCAACCTCATCGAACGCCGCGCCGCGGCGTCGGGTGACTATGTGGCTTGCCTCCAATAGCCGATGCGGCAAAAAGAATCGCGGCGGTACTGGTCAAAACGGCCCCACGCGTGTATGGACACGCCACTTTCTGAAGCTATCGGCCTGTAGCGTGGCCCTTTCATCGGGGTCGCTCAGGCTTTCACGGATTACTGGAGCACTTCCATGGCTGTGCCAAAAAGAAAAACCTCGCCGTCCAAGCGCGGCATGCGCCGCTCGGCCGACGCGCTGAAGGCCCCGACCTACATCGAGGACAAGAACTCCGGCGAAATGCGCCGCCCGCACCATGTCGACCTGAAGACCGGCATGTATCGCGGCCGCCAGGTTCTGACGCCGAAGGAAAGCTGAGCCCAGCCAGCTTTTCGCGAACAGCGTTCAATAAAAAACCCGGCCTGAGGCCGGGTTCAGACCGCTGACCACCCCCGTCAATTTGGCGGGGTTTTGTTTTGTGCGATCAGTGTTTGGCCGAGAGGTTATGTCGGCGGGCCGGTGGGGAGGTTTCGCGTTGGCTCTCAGGCGGCTTTGGGCGCCGGTTTGGGCCATAGGATCATCGCGATTTTCTTGATGTTCTGTGCTGCGGCGGCGAGCAGGCACTGGACGGCGACGCGGGCCATGCCTCGGAAGCGCGCATAG
>DATDJN010000158.1:0-7891 GCA_036520515.1 Rhizobiaceae bacterium | reverse complement strand
CGGCGATCCCGTCAAGGGGACCGAGTTCATCGACATACTGGAGATGTTCCTGGCCGACGACGAGACCAAGTCGATCATCATGATCGGCGAGATCGGCGGCTCGGCCGAGGAGGACGCGGCGCAGTTCCTCATCGACGAGGCGAGGCGCGGCAGGAAGAAGCCGATGGCCGGCTTCATCGCCGGCCGTACCGCACCTCCCGGCCGCACCATGGGCCATGCCGGCGCTGTCATCTCCGGCGGCAAGGGCGGCGCGGAAGACAAGATCGCGGCGATGGAGGCGGCAGGCATCAAGGTTTCGCCGTCGCCCGCCAGGCTCGGCAAGACGCTGGTGGAAGCCATCAAGGGTTAAGGGAAGACGGGAATAGGCGAGCGAGGCGGCAGGTACGCAAACATACTGCCTTGCTGACCTACTCACCTAACTCCCCTCAAAAGGAGACGGAGCACGGCGCTCCGACAAGCAAATGGCACGACAAGATCAGGCCAACGACGAATTCTCTCTCACCTCTTTCCTCTATGGCGGCAATGCCGACTATCTCGAGCAGTTGCAGGCCGCCTATGAGGACGATCCCGAATCGGTCGATCCGCAGTGGCAGGATTTCTTCGCCGCGCTGAAGGATGACGCGATCGACGTCAGGAAGAACGCCAAG
This sequence comes from Rhizobiaceae bacterium, assembly GCA_036520515.1. GTDB lineage: Bacteria > Pseudomonadota > Alphaproteobacteria > Rhizobiales > Rhizobiaceae > Mesorhizobium_K. The sequence goes on along the minus strand of DATDJN010000158.1, from coordinate 7,244 downwards.
GGCGCGTCCTGGTCGAAGCCCTCCTGGCCGCTGCAGGCGAATGGCGAGCTGGTCTCGGCTCTCGACGGCAATTGGGGCCTGGTCGAGAAGGTCATCGAGAAGAAGGTCAGGGAAAAAGCCGGCGCCGCCGCGGCGAATGGCGCTGCGGCAGCAGCCTCCGACGCCGACATCCACCGGGCGACGCGCGATTCCGTGCGCGCCATCATGATGATCCGCGCCTTCCGCATGCGCGGACACCTGCACGCCAATCTCGACCCGCTGGGCATCGCCAAGCCGCTCGAGGACTATGACGAGCTGTCGCCCTCCTCCTACGGCTTCACCGAGGCCGATCTCGACCGCAGGATCTTCATCGATGGCGTGCTCGGGCTCGAATACGCGACCATCCGCGAGATGGTCGACATCCTGACGCGGACCTATTGCTCGACGCTCGGCGTCGAGTTCATGCACATCTCCGACCCGGATGAGAAGGCCTGGATCCAGGCGCGCATCGAGGGCGCCGACAAGGAGATCACCTTCACCGCGGAGGGCAAGAAGGCGATCCTTTCCAAGCTGGTCGAGGCGGAAGGTTTCGAGCAGTTCATCGACGTCAAGTACAAGGGCACCAAGCGCTTCGGCCTCGACGGCGGCGAGTCGCTCATCCCGGCGCTGGAGCAGATCATCAAGCGTGGCGGCTCGCTGGGCATGAAGGAGATCGTGCTCGGCATGGCCCATCGCGGCCGCCTGAACGTGCTGTCCCAGGTCATGGCCAAGCCGCACCGCGCCATCTTCCACGAGTTCAAGGGCGGCTCCTATGCCCCCGACGAGGTCGAGGGCTCGGGCGACGTGAAGTACCATCTCGGCGCCTCGTCCGACCGCGAGTTCGACGGCAACAAGGTGCACCTGTCGCTGACCGCCAATCCCTCGCACCTCGAGATCGTCGATCCCGTGGTGATGGGCAAGGCGCGCGCCAAGCAGGACCAGCTGTTCGGCCGCGCCAGGGAAGAGATCGTGCCGCTGGAAGAGCGCGCCAAGGTGCTGCCGCTCCTGCTCCACGGCGACGCAGCCTTCGCTGGCCAGGGCGTGATCGCCGAGATTCTCGGCCTGTCGGGCCTGCGCGGCCACCGCGTCGCCGGCACGCTGCACTTCATCATCAACAACCAGATCGGCTTCACCACCAATCCGCGTTTCTCGCGCTCCTCGCCCTACCCGTCGGACGTGGCGAAGATGATCGAGGCGCCGATCTTCCACGTCAACGGCGACGATCCGGAAGCGGTGGTGTTCGCGGCCAAGGTTGCGACCGAGTTCCGCATGAAGTTCCACAAGCCGGTCGTGGTGGACATGTTCTGCTACCGCCGCTTCGGCCACAATGAGGGCGACGAGCCGGCCTTCACGCAGCCGATCATGTACCGCAAGATCCGCGGCCAGAAGACGACGGCGCAACTCTATGCCGACCGCCTGATCGCCGAAGGCCACCTCGGCCAGGCCGAGGTGGACAAGATGCGCGCCGACTTCCGTGCCCGTCTCGAAACGGAGTGGGAGATCGGCCAGGCCTACAAGCCCAACAAGGCCGACTGGCTGGACGGCGCGTGGTCGGGACTGCGCGCAGCCGACAACGAGGACGAGCTTCGCCGCGGCAAGACCGCCGTTCCCGTCAAGACGCTGAAGGAGATCGGCAAGAAGCTGACCGAGGTGCCCAGGGACTTCGAGGTCCACAGGACGATCGGGCGCTTCCTCGAAACGCGCCGCGGCATGATCGACACCGGCGAGGGCATCGACTGGTCGACGGCCGAGGCGCTTGCCTTCGGATCGATCGTGCTCGACGGCAATCCGGTGCGGCTCTCCGGCCAGGATTCGGAGCGCGGCACCTTCTCGCAGCGCCACTCGGTCCTCTACGACCAGCGCGACGAGACGCGCTACATTCCGCTGAACAACCTCTCGGCCGCGCAGGCCGGCTACGAGGTGATCAACTCGATGCTGTCCGAAGAGGCCGTGCTCGGCTTCGAATACGGCTACTCGCTGGCTGCGCCCAACGCGTTGACGCTGTGGGAAGCGCAGTTCGGTGATTTCGCCAATGGTGCGCAGGTCGTGTTCGACCAGTTCATCTCCAGCGGCGAGCGCAAGTGGCTGAGAATGTCGGGCCTCGTCTGCCTCCTGCCGCACGGCTACGAGGGACAGGGTCCGGAGCACTCCTCGGCGAGGCTCGAGCGCTTCCTGCAGCTCTGCGCGGAAGACAACATGCAGGTCGCCTACTGCACGACGCCGGCGAACTATTTCCACATCCTGCGGCGGCAGCTGAAGCGCGACTTCCGCAAGCCGCTGATCCTGATGACGCCGAAGTCGCTGCTGCGCCACAAGCGGGCGGTGTCGACGCTGGCTGAGATGTCGGGCGAGTCCGCCTTCCACCGGCTGCTCTGGGACGATGCACAATATCTCGACAACCAGCCGATCAAGCTGGTCAAGGATTCGAAGATCCGCCGCGTCGTGCTCTGCTCGGGCAAGGTCTATTACGACCTCTACGAGGAGCGCGAGAAGCGTGGCATCAACGACATCTACCTGCTGCGCGTCGAGCAGCTCTATCCGTTCCCGGCCAAGGCGCTGATCACCGAGCTCAGCCGCTTCCGCAACGCGGAGATGGTGTGGTGCCAGGAGGAGCCCAAGAACATGGGCGCCTGGTCCTTCATCGATCCGTATCTGGAATGGGTGCTCGCCCATATCGACGCCAAGCACCAGCGCGTGCGCTACACCGGCCGCCCGGCGGCCGCCTCGCCCGCGACCGGCCTGATGTCGAAGCACCTCGCGCAGCTCGCCGCCTTCCTGGACGACGCGCTCGGCGAATAAACGCAAAGCCGATCCCGGAAAGTTGTGAGGCTTTTCGGGGTCGAACGTGAAACAAACGGCAGAACGGACAGGCAGGACCAGGACAATGGCTACCGAAATTCGCGTTCCCACCCTCGGCGAATCCGTGACGGAGGCGACCGTCGGCAAGTGGTTCAAGAAAGTCGGCGACGCCATCGCGGCGGATGAGCCCATCGTCGAGCTCGAGACCGACAAGGTGACCATCGAGGTCCCGGCGCCTTCCGCCGGCACGCTCTCCGAGATCACCGTCAACGAGGGCGACACCGTCGGCCTCGACGCGCTGCTCGGCCAGATTTCCGCCGGCGGCGCCGCAGCCGCGAAGCCGAAGACGGCCGAGGCGAAGCCCGAAGCCGTCGCCCAGGCGGCCGGTGCGTCCGGCGCCGACACGGTGAAGGAAGCGGCGAAGAAGACGGCGGCAGTCGCCGGCGATGCCGGCCCGGTCGAGGAGCGCAAGATGCCGCCCGCGCCGGCCGCGGCCAAGCTGCTCGCCGAGGCCAACCTCTCGGTCGACCAGGTGGCCGGCTCGGGCAAGCGCGGCCAGGTGCTGAAGGGCGATGTCCTCGAGGCGATCGCCAGGGGCGCGGCCTCGCAGCCGGTCGAGACGCCGCGCATCGCCGAGGCGCCTGCGGCTCCGCGCGCGCCCTCTTCGGGCGGTGACGCGGCGCGCGAGGAGCGCGTCCGCATGACCAAGCTGCGCCAGACCATCGCGCGCAGGCTCAAGGAAGCGCAGTCGGCCGCCGCCATGCTCACCACCTTCAACGAGGTGGACATGAAGGGCATCATGGACCTGCGCGCCAGATACAAGGACGTGTTCGAGAAGAAGCACGGTGTGAAGCTCGGCTTCATGGGCTTTTTCACCAAGGCCGTCACGCATGCGCTGAAGGAGATCCCGGCGGTCAACGCCGAGATCGACGGCACCGATATCATCTACAAGAACTACGCCCACATCGGCGTCGCGGTCGGCACCGACAAGGGTCTCGTCGTGCCGGTCGTGCGCGACGCCGACCAAATGTCCATCGCCGAGATCGAGAAGGAGATCGGTCGGCTGGGCCTTGCCGCGCGCGACGGAAAGCTTTCCGTCGCCGACATGCAGGGCGGCACCTTCACCATTTCCAACGGCGGCGTTTACGGGTCGCTGATGTCGACGCCGATCCTCAATGCGCCGCAGTCCGGCATCCTCGGCATGCACAAGATCCAGGATCGGCCGGTCGTGGTCGGCGGCCAGATCGTGGTGCGCCCGATGATGTATCTGGCGCTCAGCTACGACCACCGCATCGTCGATGGCAAGGAGGCGGTGACGTTCCTCGTGCGCGTCAAGGAAAGCCTGGAAGATCCGGAACGGCTGGTGCTCGACCTCTGATCGCGCTGGCGCAAGAGGAGGGCGGCGGATGACGGACGCAAGGTCCTTGCTCGTCACCGGCGGAAGTCGCGGCATCGGCGCCGCCGTCGCGCGCCTGGCGGCAGCCGCGGGTTATCGCGTCGCCGTCAATTTTGCGGAGAACGGGGAAGCCGCGTCCAGGGTCGTGGACGACATCCGCGCGGACGGCGGCGAGGCCTTCGCCATCAGGGGCGATGTCGGCTCCGAGGAAGACGTGCTCGCCATGTTTGCGGCAGTGGATGATCGGTATGGTTGCCTGGACGCGCTCGTGAACAATGCCGGCGTGGTCGACCGCAAGTCGCGCGTCGAGGACATGAGCATGGATCGTCTGGCCCGCATGATGCGCATAAACGTCATCGGCTCGATCCTGTGCGCTCGCGAGGCGGTCAGGCGGATGTCCACCAGGAACGGCGGAAAGGGCGGCGCAATCGTCAACATCTCCTCGGTGGCGGCCCTGCTGGGCAGCGCGGGAGAATATGTCGACTACGCAGCCTCGAAGGGCGCGATCGACACCTTCACGGTCGGCCTGGCGCGCGAGGTTGCGGAGGAAGGCATCCGCGTCAACGCTGTTCGCCCCGGCACGATAGAAACGGAAATACACGCGTCGGGAGGCCAGCCGGATCGGGCGGCCCGTGTGGCTCAGGTCATCCCGATGAAGCGGCCTGGCACGGCCGAGGAGATCGCCCGCGCCGCGCTCTTCCTGCTCTCGGAAGAGTCATCCTATACGACAGGCGCTATATTGGACGTAAGCGGCGGTCGCTGACCGCCCGAACTTGAGGATCAGCAACATGGCTTATGATGTCGTCGTGATCGGATCTGGCCCCGGCGGATATGTCTGCGCGATCAAGGCTGCGCAACTGGGCCTGAAGACGGCCGTGGTCGAGAAGAACGCCACGCTCGGCGGCACCTGCCTCAATATCGGCTGCATCCCGTCCAAGGCGCTGCTCCACGCTTCCGAGATGTTCGCCGAGGCGAACCATTCCTTCGACACGCTCGGCGTCGAGGTGTCGCCGAAGCTCAACCTCAAGAAGATGATGGCGCACAAGGACACGACGGTCGAGGCGAACGTCAACGGCGTCGCCTTCCTGTTCAAGAAGAACAAGATCGACTGGCTGAAGGGCGCCGGCAAGGTGCTGGGGGCGGGCAAGGTCGCGGTCACCGGCGAGGATGGCCAGACGCAAGAGATCGAGACGAAGAACATCGTGATCGCCACCGGTTCGGACGTCGCCGGCATCCCCGGCGTCGATGTCGCGATCGACGAGAAGGTCATCGTGTCCTCGACCGGAGCGCTCTCCTTCGACAAGGTGCCCGGCCATCTCGTCGTGGTCGGCGGCGGCGTGATCGGGCTGGAGCTCGGCTCGGTCTGGGCGCGTCTCGGCGCCAGGGTCACCGTGGTCGAGTTCCTCGACACGATCCTCGGCGGCATGGATGGCGAGGTGGCGAAGCAGTTCCAGCGCATGCTCGGCAAGCAGGGCTTCGACATCCGGCTCGGCTCCAAGGTGACCGCCGTGACGAAGGCCAAGAAGGGCGCTTCCGTGACCTTCGAACCGGGGAAGGGGGGCGACGCCCAGACGATCGAGGCGGACGCGGTCCTGATCGCCACGGGGCGCAGGCCCTATACCGACAAGCTCGGGCTCGCCGACGCCGGCGTCCAGCTCGACGAGCGCGGCCGCGTCAAGACCGACGGCCACCTCAGGACCAACGTGCCGGGTATCTATGCGATCGGCGACGTGATCGCCGGTCCGATGCTGGCCCACAAGGCCGAGGACGAAGGCGTCGCGGTGGCCGAGATCATCGCCGGCCAGGCCGGCCACGTGAACTACGATGTGATCCCGAGCGTGGTCTACACCAGCCCCGAAATCGCCTCGGTCGGCAAGACCGAGGAGGAGCTGAAGAAGGCCGGCGTCGAATACAAGGTGGGCAAGTTCCCCTTCTCCGCCAACGGCCGCGCCCGCGCCATGCTGCACACCGAGGGTTTCGTGAAGATACTCGCCGACAAGGCCACCGACCGCGTGCTCGGCGCGCATATCGTCGGCTTCGGCGCCGGGGAGCTTATCCAGGAAGCGTCCGTGCTGATGGAGTTCGGCGGTTCGTCGGAGGATCTGGCGCGCACCTGCCATCCCCACCCGACCATGTCGGAATCGGTCAAGGAGGCGGCGCTCGCCGCCTTCTTCAAGCCGATCCATATCTGATGCCGTCCGCGCAAGGTCGGCTTTCCGCAGCGTAAGGTGGAAAACGCCAGGTAAACGATTTCGACCCACCGACGATTCAGAAACCGTCAATCATGCGGCAGGAGCCTTGTCAGGACTGATCGCCGTATGAATATTTGTGACTATTTCGCAGTGCAAACTTGATGTAAGAGTGCGCGCCCTGCCCAAGCCCAGGCTTGGGGCGGACCAGAATCGTTTGAAGTCGGTACGGCGCGGACCCATATCGCAAGCATCGCGCGCAGGCGCGGCTGCTGTCTTGGATTGCCTGCGCGAGCGGATTTACTGAGCATGGCGAAATTCAGGTTCCATAAGCTGGCCGCGCTTGCGGTCCTCGTCGGCGTCGGCGCTTGGGTCGCGACCGGCGAGTTTTCTTCCGTGGGCAGCGCCAAGAACGAGGCGCCCCCGAAGCCGGCCGAGGCCGCCGCCGAGGCGAAGGCGCCGCTGCGGACAGTGGCGGTCGTCACGCCGCCGCGTATCGAGCATGCGCGCGCCATCCGCATTTCCGGGCATACTGACGCCGAAAAGCGCGTCACGCTGGCGACGCGCGTCATGGGCGTCATCAAGAGCCTGCCGGTGAAGCAGGGCGAGCGGGTCGAGCGCGGCGAACTCGTGATGCAGCTCGATGCCGAGGACAAGGAAGCGGCGGTCCGCATGACCGAGAGCCTCGTCACGCAGCGCCAGGCGGAAGCCGATGCCGCCGAGCGGCTGGTCGCCGGCGGCAATGCGCCGAGGCTGCAGGCCGACCAGGCGCGCGCAGCGCTCGCCACCGCAAAGTCGCAGCTCGAGAGCGCCAAGGCCGAACTCGCGCAATACTCCATCCA
>DATDJN010000157.1:0-5515 GCA_036520515.1 Rhizobiaceae bacterium | reverse complement strand
CGAGGGCGGCCCCTGGATCATCTTCCGCGAGATACTGCCCAACGCACTGTCGCCGCTGGTCTCGGAACTCGGCCTGCGCTTCATCTACGCGGTGCTGTTCCTCTCGGCGCTGTCCTTCCTCGGGCTCGGCGTCCAGCCGCCATCGGCGGATTGGGGCGGCATGGTCAAGGAGAACAAGGACGGCATCGTGTTCGGCATTCCTGCCGCGCTTATCCCGGCAGCCGCGATCGCGGCCCTGGCGATCTCGGTCAATCTGGTCGCCGACTGGATTCTCAACCGCACCACCGACCTCAAGGGAGGCCGCGGAAATGGCTGACGCCAGACCCAGGCACGAGAAGGCCGGGCGCCTCCTGGACATCCGCAACCTGCGGATCGAGGCGACGGTCTATCCACCCGGCGAGCCGCCCCGGACCATCACGCTGGTCAACGATGTTTCCCTGACACTGGAACGCGGCAAGGTGCTCGGCCTGATTGGCGAATCGGGTGCGGGCAAGTCGACCATCGGTCTTTCGTCCATGGGTTACGGGCGCGGTGGGGTACGCATCACCGGCGGTGAAATCATCCTGAACGGGCGCGATATCCTGAAAGGCGGGCGCTCAGGCATCCGCAGGATTCGCGGCAAGGAGGTCTGCTACGTCGCGCAATCGGCGGCTGCCGCATTCAACCCGGCGCACCAGCTCATGGACCAGGTTGTCGAAGCGTCGCTTTTGCACGGCGCGACGAGGCGCGCGGCGGTGGAGAAGAAGGCGATCGCCCTGTTCCGCAAGCTCGGCCTGCCGGACCCGGAGAACATCGGCAAGCGATATCCGCACCAGGTGTCGGGTGGCCAGCTGCAGCGTCTGATGACGGCGATGGCGCTCTGTTCCGAACCCGACCTGATCGTCTTCGATGAGCCCACCACCGCTCTCGACGTCACCACGCAGATCGATGTGCTTGCGGCGATCAGGGATGCGATCCACGACACCGGGGTTGCGGCGCTCTACATCAGCCACGACCTGGCCGTCGTCGCCCAGGTCGCCGACGAGATCATGGTGCTGAGGCACGGCGGTCTGGTCGAGTGGGGCGGCACGCGCCAGATCATCGAGGAACCGCGCCAGGAATACACCAACGCACTCGTCTCGGTGCACGAGATCGAGCACGAGGAGAGGCAGCCGACCGACACGCCGTTTCTCTCCGTAAAGAACGTCACCGCCGCATATGGGCGGGGCACGGTCAAGGTGCTGAAGAACGTCTCGGTCGATATCCATCCCGCGCAAACGCTGGCCGTGGTCGGCGAATCCGGGTCCGGAAAGTCCACCCTCGCGCGGGCAATCACCGGCCTGCTGCCCCCGATGGAAGGTTCGGTCACATTCGACGGGCGCAAGCTGTCGAACGCCCTCGCAGGACGCAGCAAGGAAGACCTCAGGCTGTTGCAGATGGTGTATCAGATGGCGGACGTGGCTATGAACCCACGCCAGCCGATCTCGACGATCATCGGCCGCCCGCTGGAATTCTATTTCGGCATGAAGGGGGGCGAGCGAGACCGGCGCGTCGCCGAACTGCTCGACAAGATCGAGATGGGAAAGGGTTTTGCCCATCGCTATCCCGCCGAGCTGTCGGGCGGCCAGAAGCAGCGTGTCTGCATCGCCCGCGCGCTCGCTGCGCGGCCGAAGCTTATCATCTGCGACGAGGTCACGTCGGCGCTCGACCCGCTCGTCGCGCATGGCATCCTGAAGCTGCTGCTGGACCTGCAGGCGGAAGAGGGCGTGGCCTATCTTTTCATAACCCACGACCTCGCGACCGTGAGGTCGATCGCAGACTCCATAGCCGTGATGTACCGCGGCGAGGTGGTTCGCTATGGCGCCAAGAGCGAAGTGCTCGCGCCGCCCTTCGACGCCTACACCGACCTGCTCCTCTCTTCGGTACCCGAGATGGAGGTCGGCTGGCTCGACAAGGCGATCTCCTCGAGGCGCATGGCCAGCGCCGGAAATTAGTCACGAATGAGGACTTTGCCCTGGGGGGCGGCGCCTTGCCGCTGGCCCATAGGCGGGCAATTCACGGCCACAGTGTCCGGCACGCCGAACACGTCGCACCTCGCCCGGCCGGCAGCTTTTCGACCGTTTACATCGTTTTGCAACGCAAAACTCGATTTAGGCGGCTGCGAGCGGCAATGTTTGCTTACCGGCTGTGAAGGCCCGCACGCAATCCTGCGCCCCGAACTCGAGGAGCCCCTGACATGAGATACGCGAAAGTCTCTTTGGCCGCCGTGACGGTTCTGGCGCTGGCGTCGATGATCGGTTCGGCAAGCGCGGAGGCGCTCAAGAATATCGTTCTGGTGCATGGCGCCTGGGTCGATGGATCGGGATGGAAGCCCGTCTATGAAATCCTCACCAGGGAAGGCTTCAACGTCACCATGGTGCAGGAGCCGGAAACCTCCTTTGCCGACGACGTCACCGCGGCGCGGCGCATCCTCGACCTCCAGGACGGCCAGACCCTGCTTGTCGGCCACAGCTACGGGGGCTCGATCATCACCGAGGCCGGCGTGCATCCGAACGTCGTGGGCCTCGTCTACGTGGCGGCGCATGCTCCCGATGTCGGCGAGGACGAGAGCGCGCTGGGCAAGAAGACGCCGAGCGTGCTTGCCAAGACGCCCGGCGCGATCAAGGCGACCCCTGACGGATTCACCTATCTCGACCCGGCGGAATTCCCGAAGCTGTTCGCGCCGGACCTGCCGCATGACGAAGCGGTGTTTGCCTCAAGGTCCCAGGTGCTCGCGGCGTCGAGCGTCTTCAGCACGCCCCTCACCGCGGCGGCCTGGAAGACCAAGCCCAGCTGGGGCATCGTCGCCGGCAACGACCAGATCATCAATCCGGATCTCGAGCGCTGGTACTACGCCAGGGCCGGGAGCGAGACGGTCGAGATCCCGGGCGCCAGCCATTCCGTCTACATATCGCATGCCAAGGAAGTGGCGGAGGTGATTGCCAAGGCGGCCAGGACCTTCGCCGACTAGCGCCTCCATCGTTCCCCGGGTCCGGGCAGCACCGTCAAGCGGCAGCCTGTCCCCGGCATCCACCCGAAAGACGTGCCGACTACCGGCGGGCGCGACATGCGCCCGCTGGAGGCACGTGCTCGTCCCGCAAGACAGGAGCAGGCGATGGCGACTTGGCAGCATGAGAGGGAAGCCCGCGACACCCGCCTCCAGGCCGGTTCGGCGGTGGCTAAGGGAAAGATCGTCGAGGCATGCGACGCCACACGGCTTCTGGAAGCGATCGTTCGGCCGGGCGACAGGGTCTGCCTCGAGGGTGACAACCAGAAGCAGGCCGACCTGCTGTCGGCCGCCTTGCTCGCCGTCGACCCGGCCAAGGTCAACAATCTGCACATGGTGCAGTCGGGTGTCGTGCTGCCCGAGCATCTCGACATCTTCGAGCGTGGCGTGGCCAAGCGCCTGGACTATGCCTATTCCGGTCCGCAGTCGGCGCGCATCGCCAAGATGCTGTTCGGCGGCAAGATCGAGCTCGGGGCGGTGCATACCTATCTCGAGCTGTTCGCGCGCTACTTCATCGACCTGACGCCGAATGTCGCGCTGATCGCCGCGGTCAGCGCCGACCGGCAGGGCAACCTCTATACCGGGCCCAATACCGAGGACACGCCGACTGTCGTCGAGGCGACTGCCTTCAAGGACGGCATCGTCGTCGCCCAGGTCAACCAGATCGTCGACACGGTGCCGCGCGTCGACATTCCGGGCGACCGGGTGCATTTCATCGTCGAGGCTGACAAGCCGTTCTTCGTCGAGCCGCTGTTCACCCGCGATCCGGCCGCCATCACCGAAGGGCAGATACTGACCGCCATGCTGGCGATCAAGGGCATCTACGCGCCCTACGGCGTCCAGCGCCTGAACCACGGCATCGGCTTCAGCACGGCCGCGATCGAGCTGCTGCTGCCGACCTATGGCGAGAAGCTCGGCCTGAAGGGCAAGGTCGCCAGCCGCTTCGCCCTCAATCCGCATCCCGCGCTGATCCCGGCGATAGAATCCGGCTGGGTCAAACAGATCCATTCCTTCGGTTCGGAAGTCGGCATGGACGACTATATCCGCGCCCGTGCGGACATCTATTTTACCGGCGCCGACGGCTCGCTCCGGTCGAATCGCGCCTTCTGCCAGACGGCGGGTCTCTATGCCTGCGACATGTTCATCGGGTCGACGCTGCAGATCGACCTTCAGGGAAACTCCTCGACCGTCACGACGTCGCGGATCGCCGGCTTTGGCGGCGCGCCGAACATGGGGGCGGACGCGCGCGGCCGCCGCCATCCGAGCGAGCCCTGGCTCAAGGCGGGGCAGGAGGCCGATCCCGACGGCCACGCCCTCCTGCGGCGCGGTCGCAAGCTGGTGGTGCAGATCGGCGAGACGTTCGGCGAAAAGAACGTGCCGCTCTTCGTCGAGAAGCTCGACGCGCTCGAACTTGCCGACAGGCTGAAGCTCGATCTGGCGCCGGTGATGATCTACGGCGACGACGTCACCCATATCGTCACCGAAGAGGGCATCGCCAACCTGCTGCTCTGCCGCAGTTCAGACGAGCGTGAGCAGGCCATTCGCGGGATCGCCGGCTACACCGATGTCGGGCGCGGCCGCGACGCAAGGCAGGTTCAGTGCCTGCGCGAGCGCGGGGTCATCCGCCGCCCGGAAGACCTTGGCATCGACCCGCTCGACGCCGACCGCGGCATGCTTGCGGCGCGATCAATCAAGGATCTCGTGCACTGGTCGGGCGGCCTCTACGCCCCGCCTTCGAAATTCCGCAACTGGTGACAGGGAGCGACCCGATGGAAGACCTGAGCTTGCGCCACGACACCCCCCAGCCGGCCGCGGGCACGCGCAAAATGGCCATTGTCGGCGTGGTCGCTTCCGGCAATCTCGAAGTGCTGGTGGAGCGTGTCCTTCCCGATCGCGAATGCGCCGTCGATATCCGGACGGCGGCCGAGGGATTTGGCGAGGTCTGGAATGCAGTCGTCGCCGATTTCGTCGGCCGCTATTCGCCCGGCGGCCTCAAGTTCTCCATCAATGACGGCGGCGCGCGGCCGGACACGGTGTCGCTTCGCCTGGCCCAGGCCGTCCGCTCCATGGAGGGGGGACAATGAACGCTCCCATGATCGAGACGGCGCCCCTGCCGACGACGGGACGCGGGCCGGGCACGAGCTGGTACGAGGCATCGGCCCGCAGCCGGGTTGGCCTTCTCCTCGACCCCGGCAGCTTCATCGAATTCATCGGGCCGGAGAAGCGCGAGGTCAGTCCCCATCTGAAGGTCTTCGACCTGCCCGAGCAGTTCGACGACGGCATCGTCGTCGGTCGCGGCAGCCTCGGCGGCTCGCCGGTGCTGGTCGCGGCGCAGGAGGGCCGTTTCATGGGCGGCGCCTTCGGCGAAGTGCATGGCGGCAAGCTGACCGGCCTGCTGCGCGCCGCCCGCGACATCCGCTCGACGCCGGTCCTCATCCTGTTCGACACCGGCGGGGTGAGGCTGCAGGAGGCCAACGCCGGCGAGCTTGC
>DATDJN010000156.1:0-10060 GCA_036520515.1 Rhizobiaceae bacterium | reverse complement strand
GGCTGCTCCGTCACCAAACGTATAGACCCACTTTGTCATGCTCGCTCCTTGAAAAGCGCCCAGCCGGCTACGGTCATGGGTGAGCGATAGAATGCTGCATTGCGGAAAGCAATTATGCGCAGGAATTACAATCGATTAGGTGGTGATTCCGTCAGTATCAAACATTTCCGGCGGTCGGAAAGGCTTGGGTGTCCCCAATGGCCGGCGGAAAGTCTTGAAGCCTTCTTCCCGTCTCCCACGGCTTTCCATCCAGTCTTCTCGGCCAGCCGGCAACGCCCCACGGCTTGGCGAGGGTGGGCGAGGCGCGGCGGGACACCATCTGGGCGAGTGGCGCGGCTGCACGGGAAAGGTCGCTCGCGCCGCGGCTGCCACTTTGGCTTCAACGGCGCGATTGTGCTTTTCAAGGACGCTGGTATAAGGCCGCGCAGCTTGCGATGCTTTGGGGCGTAGCCAAGCGGTAAGGCAGCGGTTTTTGGTACCGCCATTCCCTGGTTCGAATCCAGGCGCCCCAGCCACTCGCGTTTGCGAAACGTATTTCAACCACATGGCTACCGTCGCTCTGAGCCGACCGAAGATCGACCGGTCGACAACAGGGAGCGGCGCGCCACGATCGGGACGGAACTTCTCCAGCCGCCCGTTTCGGAACATTTGCCGGGGCGCTGTGTTGTAACGCGGGGGCGTCTTTCTGGAGGAGACTATGAAAAAATTGATCATTGCCGCTGCTGCTACGCTCGCCATTGCGGGATGCAGCAGGACCGAACAAGGCGCGGTTGTCGGCGGCGCGACCGGCGCGATTGTCGGCGGTGCGGCGACCGGCGATGTAGGCGGCGCGCTTGTCGGCGGGGCCGTCGGCGCCGCAGCAGGAGCGCTCATCGGCCGCGCGACTGAACCGGGGCGCTGCTATTATCGCGGTCGGGACGGCCGCCGCTACGTCGCGCAGTGCCCATCCGGATATTGACGCTTGAAGGCGTGATGAACGCGCAGGCGGGCTGACCGAGGTCAGCTTGCTTCGCGCAGTTGCTCTGCCGTTTCCAAGTTGACGGAGACCAGCTGGCTCACGCCCTGCTCGGCCATGGTCACGCCGAACAGCCTGTTCATGCGCGCCATGGTGATCGGGTTGTGGGTGATGATCACGAAGCGCGTCTCGGTGGAACTCGCCATCTCGTCCATGAGATTGCAGAAGCGCTCGACATTGTGATCGTCGAGCGGCGCGTCGACCTCGTCGAGCACGCAGATCGGCGCGGGATTGGTCAGGAACACTGCGAAGATCAGCGCCATCGCCGTCAGCGCCTGCTCGCCGCCTGAAAGCAGCGTCATCGTCTGCGGCTTCTTGCCGGGCGGACGCGCCAGGATTTCGAGCCCCGCCTCCAGCGGGTCCTCCGATTCGATCAGCTGGAGCTCGGCGGTGCCGCCGCCGAAGAGATGCGTGAAGAGCCGAGTGAAGTGACCATTCACCACCTCAAAGGCGGCAAGCAGGCGCTCGCGCCCTTCGCGGTTGAGGCTCTGGATCGCCTGCCGCAGCTTGCGGATCGCCTCGATGACGTCCTCGCGTTCCGAAATGATCGTGTCGTGCCGCTCCGAAAGCTCGCGCTGTTCTTCCTCGGCGCGCAGGTTCACCGCGCCGAGCCGCTCGCGTTCGACCTTCAGCCGATCGAGACGCTTCTCCACCTCCGCCATGTCGGGCAGCGGGGCATCGGCGTCGAGCTCGGCCTGCCGGATCGCCAGATGCGGCGGCGTGTTGAGCACCTCCTGGATGCGCGCTTCGGCTTCGCGGCGGCGCTCGTCGGCGGCATTCAGCCTTTCCTCGGCGCGCGCGCGTCCTTCGCGGGCTTCCGACAATGCGGTGATCGCACCGGTTGCAGCCTTGTCGAAAGCGGACTGCCTCGTCTCCGCCTCCTGCAAGCGGTCGGCTGCCGCCTTGCGCAATGCCTCGGCTTCGGAGAGCTGCGAAAGCAGCGCACGGCGCTTGGCGGCGATCTCGTCAGGCGTATCGCTGAGCTGCTCCAGTTCGGTTGCGGTTTCCGCGCGGCGCTCGCCGAGCGAAGCGATCTGCGTCTCGGCGTTCGCGGCACGCTGCACCCAGGTGCCGCGTTCGGAAGCGATGGCGCCGAGGCGGCGTGTGCGCGCTTCGGCCTCGCGCTTCAGTCCCTCATGGAGGGCGCGCGCATCGGCGAGCACCCCGCGATCGCGGTTGACGGTGGCGGCAAGCGCCTCGAGCCGTTCTCTGAGGTCGCCAAGATCGGGCGCGCCGGCAAGCTGGGCTTCGGCGTCCGCGAAGGCCGCAACCGCCTCGGCGAAATCCTCGGCGATCCGGGTGCGCGACTCCACCAGCGCATCGCGCCTTCCGGCGAGTTCACCCGCCGCCTTCTCAGCGCGAGCGAGCGCGTCACGGGCTTCGCCGACCGCCTTTTGCGCATCTCGCCAGGCCTGCCGGGCCGCGCTTTCGCTGGCGACGCGCTCGCGCACGCCGTTCTCCGCAGCGGCGAGCGACCCCTCGGCGGCACGCACCCTCTCGGTCGCGGCGGCCATCTCCGTTTCGAGCTCGGCCAGTCGGTTCTTCTGAGCGAGACGCTGGGCCGCCGCCGTCGGCGCGTCGGCGCTGGCGGTGTAACCGTCCCAGCGCCAGAGGGCGCCATCCTTGCTGACGAGGCGCTGCCCGGTCTTCAACTGGGCTTGCAGCCGGCGCCCGTCCGCCGCGTCGACAATGCCGATCTGCGCCAGGCGACGGGCAAGCTGGCGCGGGCCGCGCACGACGCTCGCGAGGCTGGTCACACCTTCAGGCAAAGCCGGATCCGCGCCTTCCTCATCGATGTCAGCCCAGTGGGCCGGCGCGCCTGGGTCGAGTGCCGCATCGAGGTCTTCGCCAAGTGCGGCGCCAAGCGCGGTCTCGAAGCCGCGATCGACCTTGATCTGCTCAAGGACGGCCGGGAAAAGATCGCCGCTCACGGCGTTCAGGATCTTGGCGAGGGTGCGAGCCTCGGTCTCGATCCGGGCAAGTTCGCCACGCGCCTCCTGGAGCGGCGGGCGCGCAGCGCTTTCGGCGGTACGCGCCTCGGACACAGCTTTTTCGGCGGCGTTGGCGGTCGCTTCCGCCGCCTCCAGCCTTGCCTGAGCCTGTTCGGCGAGCAGCTTCTTCTCGGCAGGATCGGCAAGCCCGGCGATACGCTCCGCGATTTCCGCCGTTTCCCGGTCGACATTGGCAAGTTGCCGTTCCAGCCGGTCCCGGCGTTCGGCCGTTTCACGCAGCAACCGCTCGATCTGGTTGCGCGCAGCGGCCGCCTCGGCGCGTTCGGCGGTCAGCTTGGCAAGTGCGGCTTCGCTCAACTGGAGCGCCACGGACGCGGCTTCGAACGCAGCGCGCGTCGACGTCTCGCGCTCCATTGACAAGGCATTCTCGTGGTTCAGCGTCGCTTCTTCGGCGTCGAGCCGCTGCAGCACGTCGGCGTTGTCGCGGACCATCTGCTGCTCGCGCGCCATGTCGGCGTCCATCTGCTCGAGACGGCGGGCGAGTTCGGCGCGACGGCGCTCGACACGCGTCGCCTCCTCCTCGATCTGCGCCTTGGCGATCGAGAGGCGCTGATAGGCTGCAGCGGCAGCCGCCTCGGCCTCGCGCAGCTCGGGCAGCTTGTGCGCCCCGATCGCCTGTTCCTTTGCGGCCTCCATCTGCGCGCTGGCGCGCTCGCCGACGACGGACGTAGCTGAAGACAGCGCCGACTGCGCCTCCGCTTCCTGCGCCTTCGCCAGGGTCCAGCGCACATGGAGCAGCGTGGCTTCCGCCTTGCGGATATCCGCGGAGAGGTTCTTGAACCGCGAAGCCTGCCGGGCCTGGCGCTTCAGGTTCTCGATCTGGCCTTCGAGCTCGCCGACAACGTCGTCAAGGCGTTCGAGGTTCTGCTCGGCGGCGCGAAGCCGCAGTTCCGCCTCATGCCGGCGCGTGTGCAGGCCGGAAATGCCGGCCGCCTCTTCGAGCAGCGCACGGCGGGCCTGGGGCTTGGCCTGGATCAGTTCGCCGATGCGCCCTTGCCCGACCATCGACGGCGAGCGGGCGCCGGTAGACTGGTCGGCGAAGAGGAGTTGCACGTCCTTGGCGCGGGCTTCCTTGCCGTTGATGCGGTAGACCGAACCGGCCTCGCGCTCGATGCGGCGCGAAACCTGAAGCTCGTCAGCCTCGTTGAAGGCGGCGGGGGCCGTCCGGTCCGTATTGTCGAGGAAAAGCGTGACTTCGGCGGTGTTCCTGGCCGGACGCGTGCCGGAGCCCGAGAAGATGACGTCGTCCATGCCGGACGCGCGCATGTTCTTGTAGGAGCTTTCGCCCATCACCCAGCGCAGCGCCTCGACAAGGTTCGACTTGCCGCAGCCGTTCGGGCCGACGATGCCGGTCAACCCGCGCTCGATGACGAACTCGCCAGACTCTACGAAGGACTTGAACCCAAGAAGTCGGAGGCGGGAAAACTTCATGCCCGCCTACCCGCGGGCGCGCGGAAACGCGCCTGCCCGCCCAGCGTGCAAGCGTCAGAGCATGCCGTCGATGATCGCCGACATTTCCGCAATCGTCAGGGCCCCTTTATAGGTATTCCCATTGATGAAGAAGGTTGGGGTCGAGTCCACCTTGAACTCGTCTGCTCCCCGCTTCTGCACTGCTCTCACATCCTCCAGAAGCTTCTGGTCCGTCAAGCAGGCCTCGAAGGACTCCTGTGAAAAACCGGCCAACTTGGAGATCTGCAGCAGCGCATCCCTGGCATTGTCGACGGAAGCCCAGTTGCGCTGCTGCTTGAACAACACGTCTATCATGGGGAAATAGTTGTCCTTCGAGCAGCGGGCCAGCATGAAGCCGGCCTCGGCGCGCGGATCGAACGGGAATTCGCGGAAAATCAGCCGGACCTTGCCGGTGTCGATGTACTTCGTCTTGAGCTCCGGCAGGGCGGTCGCATGGAATTGCGCGCAGTGCGGGCATGTCATCGACGCATATTCGACGATGGTCACCGGCGCGTCGGCCTTGCCGAGCACCATGTCCGGGAGCGCTCCGGGCTCCAGCAGCTTGGCCATGTCGACGCTGCCTTGCGGTTTGGGCGCTTCGACCGCCGTTGCGGGAGGCGCTGTTTCGACAGCCGGCGGGGTTTCCGCTGTGGCAGGCTGGGTCGCGGGCGCTGCCGGGGCTTCGGCTTTCGGCGCCTCGCTGGAATCGCTGCAGGCGGCGACAACTGCCGCCACGGAGACGGAGAGCAACGAAAGAACAGTTCTACGAGACAGCGTACGGGCCATGCGAATCACCTGACAATGGACGGATATTGCAATGCCGAAGCACCAAAAAGCGAGAGTTGGCGCGAATTAGGGCATCCCGGTCTCCAATCCAATCGGCAAAATTGTCGCCGCGATCACAATCCGTTCACCAATCCAAGGGGTCATGCGGGCGGAAACTCAGCTTTTCGGCTTGCGCGAGCCGACGATGGTGGCGCCCAGCCTCTGCAGGGAAGCCTTGAGTCCTTCGTCCTCGATTTCGCCTACCGTCCTGGCAAGATGAGCCTTTTCATCCGCGGAAAGAGCGCGCAGGACGGGCTTTCTCTCGCCGGACGGGCGCGCCACAGGCTTCTGCACGATCCTGACGCGGCCGACCGCCGAAAAGCCGAGGAAGGCGTTGACGCGGCCGATGATCTCGCCGGTCTCGTGCTGGATGTGCAGCGCCGCCCCGCCCTCGCAGGCGATGACCAGCACGGCCGGCTCGAACGGATCCTCTTCCGTCATGCGTCGCGGCCACTGGATCTTTTCCGGCCGGGAGCTTTTAGCCAGCCGTGGGCCGACGATCTCCTCCCATGACTGGACCAGCCCGATCGAGATGCCGGTGCGCTTACGCAGTACGGGATCGAGTATCTCCGTTGCGAGGTCGCTTACCGCGACGGCATTGCGGTTAGGCCGTTTTCCTGCCATGCGCATCAAGCATCCAGTTCGCCCAAACAGGCAGTTCGAGAAGCAATGGCACTCACGGCCGAAGCCCGCAAGGGCGCGTATCAGGAGGACAACGGCCTGGCCGGCCGGCTGCTGGCCTGGTACGACGCCCACCATCGCGACCTCCCGTGGCGAGTGGCGCCGGCGGCGCTTGCCAAAGGCCTGCGGCCTGATCCTTATCATGTCTGGCTGTCCGAGATCATGCTGCAGCAGACAACCGTCGAGGCGGTAAAGCCTTATTTCCGGAAATTCCTGGAGAAATGGCCGGGGGTGGTCGACCTTGCAGCGGCCGAGCAGGACGAGGTCATGAAGGCCTGGGCCGGCCTCGGCTACTATTCGCGCGCCCGCAACCTCAAGAAATGCGCCGATCTCGTCGTGGCGGAACTTGGCGGCCGATTTCCGGATGACGAGGCCGGCCTGCGCAGATTGCCGGGCATCGGCGCCTATACAGCCGCGGCAATCGCGGCGATCGCGTTCGCACGTCGGGCTGTGGTGATCGACGGCAATGTCGAGCGCGTCATGTCGCGGCTTTTCGAAATCCGCACGCCGCTGCCGGAGGCCAAACCCGAGATCCGCGTCTTGCTGGAAGGCATCGTTCCGGCCGACCGGCCGGGCGACTTCGCGCAGGCGATGATGGACCTCGGCGCCACGGTCTGCACGCCAAAGCGCCCGCGCTGCATGATTTGCCCGGTGCGCGATGGTTGCCGCGCGATCCTCGCCGGCGATCCCGAACTGCTGCCGGTCAAGGGCGAGAAGGCGACAAAGCCGCTCAGGCGCGGCGCAGCCTATGTGGCCGTGAGAGAGGATGGCGCCATCCTGCTGAAAACGCGGCCCGACAAGGGCCTGCTCGGCGGCATGAGCGAGGTGCCGACAACAGGCTGGACCGCCCGCGTCGATGGCGACACCACTACCGGGAGTGCGCCCTTCGCGGCCGACTGGCGCCGTGCCGGGACCATCAGCCACGTTTTCACGCATTTCGCGCTGGAGCTCGTCGTCTATCAGGCCGAGGTCAACGCCCCTCCGCCTGTGGGCCACTGGTGGTCGACGGTCTCGGCCGTTCATGACGAGGCGCTGCCTACCGTCATGAAAAAGGTTATCGAATCCGCCATTCCGGGTGCAACCAAACGCGGGCATTGAAGGGAACTGCATGAGCGACATCCGCCACATCGTCTTCGACATCGGCAAGGTGCTGGTACACTACGATCCCGACCTGCCTTTCAGCCGGCTGATCCCCGACCCCGAGGCGCGCAGATGGTTCTTCGACAATGTCTGCACGTCGGACTGGAACATCGAGCAGGACCGCGGACGGACCTGGGAAGAGGCCGAGGCGGAACTGCTGGCCATCCATCCCGATCACGAGGAGAACATCCGGGCCTTCCGCCGCAACTGGCACGAGATGGTGCCGTACGCCTATGACGACAGCGTCGCGCTGATGGAAGGGCTGATCGATGCCGGCCACGACGTAACGCTGCTCACCAACTGGGCAGCCGACACATTCGTCGAGGCGCGCGCGCGTTTTCCCTTCCTGGAGAAGCCCCGCGGTATAACCGTCTCAGGCGAAATCCGCGCGATCAAGCCCGAGCGAGCGATCTACGACCACCACGCCAGCACATTCGGGCTCACGCCGGCGGCGACGGTCTTCATCGACGACAGCCAGAAAAACGTCGACGGCGCTCACGCTGCCGGTTGGCAGGCCGTGCTGTTCACCGATGTGCCGACGCTCCAAGCCGATCTGCGCCGGCTTGGCATAGACGTCTGAGTATTTCTTGTGACCCGGCCGCCGCCCTCTGTCCGCTCGGACTACCGCGTCTTTCGCACGATCCCGACGCGCTGGTCGGACAACGACATCTTCGGGCATATGAACAACGTGGTTCACTACTCGCTCTTCGACACCGCCATAAATGGCTGGCTCGTCGATGAAGGCGTGCTCAACATCAACGGCGGCGGCCAGGTAGGCTTTGTCGTCGAGACCGCCTGCCGCTATTTCCGCGAGATGGCCTTCCCCGATTTGGTCACGGCGGGCATCAGGGTGAAGGCCATCGGTTCGTCATCCGTGAGCTACGAGATCGGCCTGTTCCGGAACGACGAAGACAGCGCCGCGGCTGAAGGACGCTTCGTCCATGTCTACGTGGACAGGAGCACGAAAACCCCCAGTCCGATCGGCGGGCGGCTGCGCGCCGTGATCGAGGCTGCGCTCGGGCCGCCGCGCTGACCCGGGTTTACGCCCCTGCCCGCTCCATGCCGAGCCGGGCGATGCGGCGAAGCTCGTCGATCGGGGTGAGGCCGCCGTTGCGCTCGTAGTGCCAGAAGGTCCAGCCGTTGCAGGCGTCGAGGCCCTGGACGGCGGCGCCGACCCGGTGGATCGAGCCGGCCACTTCGCCGACCGCCAGCGTCCCGTCGGCGCGCACCTTGGCAGCCCAGCGCTTCCTGGAATCGTAGAGCATCGTGCCCGGCTTCATCACGCCGGCGTCGAGCAGGCTGACGAAGGCGACGCGCGGTTCGGCGCGCTTGCTGGAAAGGGTGGCGAGATCCTCGACCGCCATCGGCTTCACCGAAGCGATGCGCTCGTTCGCCGCGTCGATATAGGCCTGCTCGCGGTCGATGCCGACGAAGTTGCGGCCGAGGCGCTTGGCGACGGCACCCGTCGTGCCCGAGCCGAAGAAGGGGTCGAGCACCACGTCGCCGGGCTTGGTGGAGGCCAGCATGATGCGGGCCAGCAGCGCCTCCGGCTTCTGCGTCGGATGCAGCTTCTCGCCCTTTTCGTCCTTCAGCCGCTCCGCACCCGTGCAGATCGGGAAAAGCCAGTCCGAGCGCATCTGCACGTCATCGTTGGCGGCCTTCATCGAGTCGTAGTTGAAGGTATAGCCCTTCGCCTTCTGGTCGCGCGACGCCCAGATCAACGTCTCATGCGCGTTCTGGAAGCGGCGGCCGCGGAAATTCGGCATCGGGTTGGTCTTGCGCCAGACGACGTCGTTGAGGATCCAGAAGCCGAGATCCTGCATGATCGAGCCGACGCGGAAGATGTTGTGGTAGGAGCCGATCACCCAGATCGTGCCACTGGGCTTCAAGACGCGTCGCGCAGCCAGCAGCCAGGCCCGCGTGAACGCGTCATAGGCGGAAAAGCTGTCGAACTGGTCCCAATGGTCGTCAACCGCGTCGACCTTGGACTGGTCGGGACGGTGCAGGTCGCCGTCGAGCTGGAGGTTGTAGGGCGGGTCGGCGAAGATCACGTCAACCGACTTCTCCGGGAGCCTGTCGAGCGCCGCGACGCAGTCGCCTTTCAGGATCGTATTCAGCCATTTGGGCTGGCCGGAAATCGAGATGGAGGTGTCGAGAAGCGCTGCTGCGGACATGCTGATACTCGATTCAAACCCGTTACTGTTCACTGTCCGTTATGGTTACCGTTCTTGGTAAAGATTTAATGAAGCGACGGTGCGGAGTTTGCGATGCACGGCGGCTTGGTGTAAGGCGCGCCGCTTGAACAACACCCACCCAACGGTGCCCCCCGGACCATGCCGCAGCCAGACCTCGTCATTTTCGACTTCGACGGCACGCTCGTCGACAGCGAGATCATCGCCGCCCGTGTCGAGGCCGAGCTGATTTCGGCCGCCGGCTACGAGATCACCGCCGAGGAAATCTCCGAGCTATATGCCGGCCTCACGTTCAAGGACATCCTGCTCCGGATCGAGGAAGTTGCGGCCATCCCCTTCCAGGTCTCGCTGATCGACCAGGCGGAAGAGCTTGTCGATCAGCGCCTGAAGAGCGACGTCCGGCTGATCGATGGCGCGCGCGAGGCCGTGGCCTCCGTCACCACGAATCGCTGCATCTGCTCCAACTCGCGTTCGGAGCGCATCGGCTTCATGGTGGAGAAAACGGGGCTGGGGCCATTCTTCACCGGCCGCATCTTCTCGTCGCTGGAGACGCCTACGGGCAGGCCGAAGCCCGCGCCTGACGTCTTCCTGCACGCCGCGACCACGCTCGGGGCAAATCCGGCCAACACCTTCGTCATCGAGGATTCCGTCCACGGCATCGCCGGCGCCAAGCTGGCCGGCATGCGCGTCATCGGCTTCACCGGCGCCGCACACAGCTATGCCGGGCACGCCGACGTGCTCACCGA
>DATDJN010000155.1:0-2042 GCA_036520515.1 Rhizobiaceae bacterium | reverse complement strand
CGCAAGATCAAGTTCATCCAGGAAGACGGCGCCAGCGACTGGCCGACCTTTGCGGAAAAGGCCAAGAAGCTGCTCGTCAACGACAAGGTCGCCGCGATCATGGGCTGCTGGACCTCGGCATCCCGCAAGGCGGTGCTGCCGGTCATGGAGCAGTACAACGGCATGCTCTATTACCCGACCTTCTACGAAGGTCTCGAGCAGTCCAAGAACGTCATCTACACCGGCCAGGAAGCCACCCAGCAGATTCTCGCCGGCCTGAACTGGATTGCCAAGGAGAAGAACGCCAAATCCTTCTTCTTCATCGGTTCGGATTACATCTGGCCCCGTACCTCGAACAAGATCGCGCGCAAGCACGTCGAGAACGTGCTGAAGGGCAAGGTCGTCGGCGAGGAATATTACGCGCTCGGCTCCACCCAGTTCAATTCGGTCATCAACAAGATCAAGCTGACCAAGCCCGACGTGATCTTCACCGACGTGGTCGGCGGTTCGAACGTCGCCTTCTACAAGCAGCTCAAGGCGGCCGGCATCGACCTTTCGAAGCAGGCGCTGCTGACGATCTCGGTGACCGAGGACGAGATCGACGGCATCGGCGGCGAAAACATCGCGGGCGCCTATGCCTGCATGAAGTACTTCCAGTCGCTCGACAACGCCAACAACAAGGCATTCGTCGCCGCCTTCAAGAAGATGTGGGGCGAGAAGACCGTGATCGGCGACGTGACGCAGGCCGCCTATCTCGGCCCGTGGCTGTGGAAACTGACGGTCGAGAAGGCCGGCAGCTTCGACATCGACAAGATCGCCGCCGCATCGCCCGGCATCGAATTCAAGGGCGCACCCGAAGGCTACGTGCGAATCCACGAAAACCATCACCTCTGGTCGAAGACCCGGGTCGGCAAGGCCAAGCTCGATGGCCAGTTCGAGCTGATCTTCGAGACCGCCGATCTGGTCGAGCCCGATCCGTTCCCGAAGGGCTACCAGTAAGCGCGCGGATCTCCCGCAATTGTCTCCAGCAGCTCCCTGGCGTGGACCGTCAATTCGCGCTTGACGACCCCGCGTCGCGACGCCTGTCGCGATGCGGGGACCTTATCACCCGACGGAGAAGTCAGATGTTCGGCGACTATTCGATTGGCGATCTTGGCTCGATCTTCGTCATGCAGGGCTTTGCCGGCCTGATCCTGTTTTCCGTCTACGTGCTGATGGCGCTCGGTCTTGCGATCATCTTCGGCCAGATGGGCGTCATCAACATGGCCCATGGCGAGTTCATGATCCTCGGCGCCTACGTCACCTGGCTGACCTCGAACGTGTTCCAGGCCTATCTGCCAAGCCTGTTCAGCGGCTATTTCTTCCTCGCGATGATACTGGCGTTTCTGGCATCCGGCGCGCTGGGGATGCTGGTCGAATGGGCGCTGATCCGCCATCTCTACAAGCGTCCGCTCGATACGCTGCTCGCCACCTGGGGCCTCAGCCTGATCCTGCAGCAGACCTATCGTTCGGTGTTCGGCCCGCGCGAGGTCGGCGTCGAGCTGCCGCAATGGATGCTGGGGTCGCTCCAGGTGACCGAAACGATCGAGGTCCCGATCAACGGCATCTTCGTGATGGGACTGACCCTGCTGATCACCGTCGCGGTTGCCTACGTCCTGTACAAGTCGCGCTGGGGCCGCCAGGTCCGCGCCGTGGTGCAGAACCGCATCATGGCCGGCGCCGTCGGCATCAATACCGCGAAGGTCGACCGCTACACGTTCGGCCTCGGCTGCGGCATCGCCGGCGTCGCCGGCAGCGCCTTCACCATGATCGGCTCGACCGGGCCCACGTCAGGCCAGCTCTACATCGTCGACACCTTCCTGGTGGTGGTGTTCGGCGGCGCCGCCAGCCTGCTCGGCACCATCGCCTCCGCCTTCTCGATCTCGCAGACCCAGTCGACGCTGGAATTCTTCATGTCGGGCTCGATGGCCAAGGTGCTGACACTGCTCGCGGTGGTCGGAATCCTGATGCTGCGGCCGCAAGGCTTGTTCGCCCTCAAAGTCCGCAAGTAACAGAAGCAGGCA
>DATDJN010000154.1:0-3143 GCA_036520515.1 Rhizobiaceae bacterium | reverse complement strand
ACAATCATGACCGGTACGGCTGCTGGAGCAAAGAAAGGCGAAGAGTCTCCCTCGCGGCTCATCGACGCCAAGATCGCGGAACTCGGTGGATGGCGCGGCGAGATGCTTGCGCGGGTGCGGGCGGTGATCAGGGCGGCCGATCCGGAAGTGGTCGAGACGGTGAAGTGGCGCAAGCCCTCGAACCCTTCGGGCGTGCCCGTGTGGGAGCATGGCGGGATCGTCTGCACCGGCGAGACCTACAAGGACAAGGTGAAGCTGACCTTCGACAAGGGGGCGGCGCTGGATGATCCGAAGGGGCTGTTCAACGCCAGCCTCGACGGCAACCGGCGGCGGGCGATCGATATTTTCGAGGGGGATGCGGTGGATGAGGAGGCGCTGACGGCGCTGGTGCGGGCGGCGGTGAAGGTGAACTTTGGGGAGTAGGAGGGCGACTTCGTCTCAGGATCGTCATTCCGGGGCCTCCGCCCTGACGGCTTCCGCCCTGACGGCCTGCGCCCTGACGGCCTGCGCCCTGACGGCCTCCGCCTTGACGGTTCGCTATTCCTTCACGGCGCCGGTCATCGACGAGACGTAGTGCTCGACGAAGAAGGAATAGAGGATGACGACCGGCAGCGAGCCGATGAGCGCGCCGGCCATCAGCGCACCCCATTCGTAGACGTCGGAGCGGACGAGCTCGGTCAGGACGCCGACCGGCACGGTCTTGTTCTCCGAGGACTGGATGAAGGTCAGCGCGTAGATGAACTCGTTCCAGGAGAGCGTGAAGGCGAAGATGCCGGCCGAGATGAGGCCGGGCACCGACAGCGGCAGGATGATTTTTGTGAGGATCTGCCAGCGGCTGGCGCCGTCGATCAGCGCGCATTCCTCGAGCTCGTAGGGGATGGAGCGGAAATAGCCCATCAGCAGCCAGGTGCAGAAGGGCACGAGGAAGGTGGGGTAGGTGAGGATCAGCGCGAAGGGCGTGTCGTAGAGGCCGAGCCGGAAGACCATCACCGAGAGCGGGATGAAGAGGATCGAGGGCGGCACGAGATAGGCGAGGAAGATGGCGAGCCCCACCTGGCGCGAGCCCGAGAAGCGCAGCCTCTCGATGGCATAGGCCGCGAAGACGGCGGCCAGCAGCGACAGGAAGGTCGAGGCCACCGAGATCACGATCGTGTTCCACAGCCAGCCCGGATAGGAGGTGTCGAAGAGCAGGTAGCGGAAATGCTCCAGCGTCGGGCCGATCACCCAGAACGGGCTGTAGTCGTTGAAATTGGTCATCTGCTGGTTCGGCTTCACCGAGGTAATGGCCATCCAGTAGAAGGGGAAGAGCAGGACGAAGACGAAGATGAGCAGCGGCAGCCAGATGGTGACGACGCGGCGCGGCACGCTCTGCAGGTAGCCCATGCCGCCTTCGTCGCCCGATGCGGGCTTGTTGGTGTCGGTGATGGCCATGTCAGTCGCCTCCGCCCTGCTGCCATTTGCGGCGCTGCAGGCCGAAATAGCTGAAGAGGATGGCCGAGAGCAGGAAGGGGATCATGGCGACCGCGATCGCCGCGCCCTCGCCGAGCTGGCCGCCCGAAATGCCGCGCTGGAAGGAGAGGGTGGCCATCAGGTGCGTGGCGTTGACCGGGCCGCCGCGCGTCAAGACGTAGATGAGCTGGAAGTCGGTGAAGGTGAAGAGCACCGAAAACGTCATGGTGATGGCGATGATCGGGGTGAGCAGCGGCAGCGTGACATAGCGGAAGAGCTGCCAGCGGCTGGCGCCGTCGAGGGTGGCCGCCTCGTAGAGCGACTGCGGGATGGTCTGCAGGCCGGCCAGCAGCGTGATGGCGACGAAGGGGATGCCGCGCCAGACATTGGCCGCGATGACGGAGGCGCGCGCGTTGGTCGGATCGCCGAGGAAATTGATGCGCTGGTCGATGATGCCCATCTCGATCAGCGCCCAGGAGATGATCGAGAACTGGGAATCGAAGATCCACCAGAAGGCGATGGCCGAGAGCACGGTCGGCACCACCCAGGGCAGGAGCACGATGGCGCGGAAGAAGGACTTGAACGGCAGGTTCTCGTTGAGCAGCAGCGCCAGCCAGAGGCCGAGGACGAATTTCAGGATGGACGCCGAGACCGTGTAGAGCAGCGTGTTGAAGACCGACAGCCAGAAGACGGCGTCGTCCCAGAGGTATTCGTAGTTCTCCAGCCCGATGAAGACGCCGGGGCGGCCGATGCGCGCGTCGGTGAAGCCGAGCCAGACGCCGAGGCCCAGCGGATAGGTGAGGAAGACGAGCAAAAGGGCGGCGGCCGGCAGCATGAAGCCCAAGGCGAGGAAGCCGCGGCTTTCGGCGAGCCGCCTGGCGAGCGGGGGACGGGGAGGGGCTTCGGCGATTGTCGTGGAGGCCATGCATCAATCCTCGGTCGTCGAGCAGTACGCCGCCCCCTCCACCACGCTACGCGTGGTTCCCCTCCCCCGTAAACGGGGGAGGGACCGGCGGGCGGCAGGACAGCGAGGGGCGGCGCGTATCCGGCAAGGTTTTGCCCTGCCCCTCATCCGGCCCTCAGGCCACCTTCTCCCCGTATGGAGACGGGGA
Organism: Rhizobiaceae bacterium; assembly: GCA_036520515.1. GTDB lineage: Bacteria > Pseudomonadota > Alphaproteobacteria > Rhizobiales > Rhizobiaceae > Mesorhizobium_K. The sequence goes on along the minus strand of DATDJN010000154.1, from coordinate 582 downwards.
GAAGGGAAAGAGGCGCTAGACCCGGTAATACCGGTTGGCGCGCTTCTCGGCTTCTTCCATCGCCTCCTGCGGCGTCGCCTGGCCGGTGACGGCGCGGGCGTACATGTCGACCAGCACGTAGTCGGCCATGGTGGCGGCGGACGCGTAGCCGAGCGGGCCGGCATAGCCGTTCGGACGCAGCGTCTCCGACGCCTTCGAATAGGCGACCGCGGTCGGATCGGACCAGACCGGATTGTTGGCGTAGGCCTTCAAGGGCTGGCAGCAGTAGCCGAGCGACTTCTCGATCCAGTCGGCCATCTGCTCCTGCTCGAACATGAACTGGAGATAGGCCTTCGAGGCGTTCGGATAGGGCGTGTAGTCGAAGATCACCGCCGTCGTGGTCTGGTGCAGCTCGACGGTCTGGCCGACCGGGCCGATCGGCATGTTGGTCGAGCGGATGTCCTTGGCGATCTCGGCGAGCTTGGGATCGTTGTCCTTGTTGATCTGCGCGGTGCGGTAGGCCGAGATGCCGTTGGCGATGACGCTGAGCTCGCCGGCCAGGAAAGCGCGGTTGTTGTTGACGTCGAGCCAGCTCTCGGTGCC
>DATDJN010000153.1:0-3700 GCA_036520515.1 Rhizobiaceae bacterium | reverse complement strand
GCGCAATACATCGTGCTGATCATCGCTTACCTCATCCCTGCGATCTGGATGTCGACCGTCAAGACCGGCATCCCCATTCCGCAGTTGATGCAGGGACAGGCGTTGCAGAGCATCGCAGCGCTCGAAGCCGCGCAAGGGATTGCCGTCGGCCACGCCGCGCCTTTCTCGCATGGCGGCTACAACGCGCTCAACTTCTTCCTGCTGGTCCTCTGCCTGATGGTCGGCACCGCCTCGCTGCCACACGTGCTCATGCGCTATTTCACGACGCCATCCGTTCGTGAGGCGCGCGTGTCGGTTGCCTGGTCGCTGCTGTTCATCTTCATCCTCTACTTCACGGCGCCGGCCTATGCCGCCTTCGCGAAGTGGACGATGCTCGACCTCGTCGCCTCCGGCCTCACTCCGGAGAACATCGCGGAAAAGGCCGGCTGGATGCTGAACTGGGCCGCGGCTGACAACACGCTTGTGCAGATATGCGGCAAGGCTGCCGTAGATGCCGCAACGGTTGCCGCCGCCTGCGCAGAGCAGGGCATAACCAATATCGGCTTCGCCAACATCAACCTCAATGCGGACATGATCGTGCTGGCCACGCCGGAAATGGCCGGCATGCCCTATGTCATCTCGGGTCTGGTTGCTGCGGGCGGTCTGGCAGCGGCCTTGTCGACGGCGGACGGCCTTCTGCTCGCCATCGCCAATGCCCTGAGCCACGACGTCTACTACAAGATGATCGACCAGAACGCGCCGACGGCACGGCGTCTGATCGTCTCGCGTATCCTGCTTGTCGTGGTCGCCATCGCCGCCGCCTACGTGGCTTCGACGAAGCCGTCTGACATTCTGGCGATGGTGTCGTGGGCGTTCTCGCTGGCAGCGGCCGGGCTGTTCCCGGCTCTGGTACTCGGCGTCTGGTGGAAGCGGGCCAACTCGCCCGGCGCCATCGCCGGCATGATCGCGGGCTTCGGCGTCTGCCTCTACTATCTTCTCGGTACGCGCTACGGCGCGGTCACCTTCGTCGATATGTGGAGCTGGTTGTCGACTGCCCGGCCGGAGCAGTTGGCGCAGTTCGCGGAGCTCAAGGCTGCCTATGCAGCCGCGGCACCCGATGCCCAGGCTGCGGCATGGACCGCGCTCGACAAGTTCGCCCAAACGATCGCGAACTGGGGCGGCGTGAAGAACCTGTCGGCCGCCGCCTTCGGCCTGCCGGTGGGCTTCGCGGTCATGTATGTGGTCTCGAAGCTTACGCCCGAGCCCTCACTGGAGATGCAGCATTTCATCGAGGAAATCCGCATCCCTCGCGGCCAGACGATCATGGAAGAAAAGACCGCCTGACACGGCTGGGTGACAACGACAGAGGCGGGGTCCGGAAACGGACCCCGCTTTCATGTTGCCGGCATGTACTCCATAACACGCGCAGCGGTGGCCGACGGATCCGATACAGGCAATGAACGAATTCTGGTCGTACTGGTATTTCCACATACCCAATTTCCTGCTCGCCGCGGTCATGTACACGCTGCTGGGAAGATTCGTGCTCGGCATGCTCGCGCCCGAGAACTGGGACAATTACATCTGGCGCGCGTTCAAGGCCGTCACCGATCCGGTGGTGGGAATAGTTCGCTACATCACACCGGACACGCTAGGTCACCCGCTTGTCCTCGTCTTCGGGTCGCTGTGGCTGATGGTGGTCCGTGTCGCGTATCTGGTGCTGCTGATCAGGTTCGGGCTCGCGCCCGGCGCCAATGCGGGAGGCGCCTGATGCCTGAGCGCAACCCTCTCCTGCCCGTGATGGCGCTGGCCATCGTGAACGGCATCTTCTCGCCGTGGGTCCTCGCCGTCTTCGTTTTCTACCCGGTCTGGTACCCATCCTGGGCGCCGCCCTATACGCAGATCGTCTACATGCTGAGCGCGCTCATCCTGTCGACCCTGACAGTCATGCTGTCGGGCGTTCCGGCCGCTCTCTACGCGCGCCTGTCCTCGGCACCCAGACCGGTGGTGCACGGGCTGATCTGGATCGTCGGCGCGGTCGCGCTGACTCTTCCGGCTCTGCCCAATGTTCTGCGCGCGCTGGGTTTTTCCGCTTAAGAGCTGCGAGCGGCCGCGCGCGGCAGATCTGCCAAAAAAAACCCCGGCAGGCGGACCTGCCGGGGTTTTTCTACATTGGTTCCGCCAGATATCAGGCAGCCGCCTTCTTGAAGGCTTCTGTCGGGACTTCGGAGATCGTCTTCAGAACCTGCGAGGCGATCTGGTAGGGGTCGCCCTGCGAGTTCGGGCGGCGATCCTCAAGATAGCCCTTGTAGTCGTTCTTGATGAACGAATGCGGCACGCGGATCGTAGCGCCGCGGTCAGCCACGCCGTAGCTGAACTTGTTCCACGGGGCGGTCTCGTGCTTGCCGGTCAGGCGCTTGTCGTTGTCGGGGCCATAGACGGCGATGTGGTCCATAAGGTTCTTGTCGAACGCAGCCATGAGCGCCTCGAAATACTCCTTGCCGCCGACTTCACGCATGAACTTGGTCGAGAAGTTGCAGTGCATGCCCGAACCGTTCCAGTCGGTGTCGCCGAGCGGCTTGCAGTGGAACTCGATGTCGATGCCGTACTGCTCGCAGAGACGCAGCAGCAGGTAGCGCGCCATCCAGATCTGGTCGGCGGCCCGCTTCGAGCCCTTGCCGAAAATCTGGAATTCCCACTGGCCCTTCGCCACTTCGGCGTTGATGCCTTCATGGTTGATGCCGGCCTCGAGGCAGAGGTCGAGGTGCTCTTCAACCAGCTGGCGGGCAACGTCGCCGACGTTCTTGTAGCCGACGCCGGTGTAGTACGGGCCCTGCGGAGCCGGGTAGCCCTGCTCGGGGAAGCCGAGCGGACGACCATCCTTGTAGAAGAAGTATTCCTGCTCGAAGCCGAACCAGGCGTCTTCGTCGTCGAGAATGGTCGCGCGGCTGTTCGAAGCGTGCGGCGTGACGCCGTCGGGCATCATCACTTCGCACATCACCAGCACGCCGTTGGTGCGGGCCGGATCCGGGTAGACGGCAACCGGCTTCAGCACGCAGTCGGAGCTGTGGCCTTCGGCCTGCAGGGTCGACGAGCCGTCAAAGCCCCACAGCGGCAACTGTTCGAGTGTCGGGAAGGCATCGAATTCCTTGATCTGCGTCTTGCCGCGCAGATTAGGAACCGGGGTGTACCCGTCCAACCAGATATACTCGAGCTTGTACTTTGTCATGTAGACCTCACGTCAGCGATACAACCAGAGCCCCTCACGGGGCGTCTCCGGCCGGGAACGGCCGCAGCCAGGAAACGTTAAGCAAGCGGTGTGCCACTTCGTGGCGGCGGACCGGGGTGCGACGTCGTGCTCCAGGTCATTCCTGGAGCGAGTGCTGTCCGGCCCGGCATTGTGGCCATTTGCACAAATTCTGTGCAGGCCGTGATATTTTTGTGAGCATATTGCCCAGACGACTTGCAACAAATATGTTGCGAGACAGTTGAATCGGTCTTGGACGACAACGACAGGACATCCGGCAATGGACGCTTCCCCTAACCGCCCGTCGGCACAAATTTTGGCCTTTCCTGCAAGAAATCGGCGATCTGCCTCATTTTTAAGCGCACAGGCCAAATTCGCGGCAGAGGTCAGGGCTATCCGCAAGCTCAAGATCGCGCCGGAGACCGCCTGGTATCATCAAGAAGCGGTCGAGAGCGCCTCCAACCGCAAGAGTTGACT
>DATDJN010000152.1:0-4744 GCA_036520515.1 Rhizobiaceae bacterium | reverse complement strand
CTTCAAACGGCGGGCGCGGCCGCCCCCGGCTGGTGCAGCGCCCCTCGCTGCTCGGCCCCGACGCCGCTCCGGATGATCGCCCGTCTCTCTATCGGCAGCCACTCCAGGATGATCAGCCGCCGCATCGGACGGCGACGCAGGTACGAAACGATGCGCGCGAGACGGCCTATCCTGTAGTTGAACCGCACCTTGACCGGCGCGGCGCCCGGTTCGATCGGCTCGAATCCCAAGCGCGCAAAGGTGCTTGCTAGGGTATCGCTGGTGATCATCCAGATCGGCTCTCGCTCGTCGGCCAGCACGCGCTCGACCATCCGGGAGTCGATGCCATGCCCGCGCTGGTCCTTCGCCACCACCGGCGAGCCGAGTTCGCGAGAGCCGTCGGGATGCTTGCTGATCTGCACCGCGCCGACGATGCGGCCTGCCATGGCGGCGACCACGAAGTTCGGCCAGTGGATGCCGGTGGGATTCAGGTATTCTCCGCGCACCAGTGCCCGGATCGCCTGCTCATCCTGTTCGGTGGCAGGGCGAAAACCTATCGCATGCTGGTCCATTTTTGCCTCTCGGGACGATGCGGGAATGCCACATGTCCGAGGCAAGACATTGTAACATCTATGTTTCTGCCGGATGCCGCCGCAGCCGGACCTTCTGTATCCGACCGTTTCCGACCGATTTAGGCTCCGGGCCTAGACCTTCTCCCAGCCGCCACTCTCGCCGGCGCGGAAGATGGCGTCGATCACCTTCTGGTTCTTCACCGAATTCTCCAGCGTGAAGATCGGTTCGCCCGACCCCTTCGCGGCGCGGGCGAAAGCCTCGACCTGCAGCCGGTACTGCGAAGCGCCCGGGAAGCGGAACAGCGTCTCCTCGGTGTGGTTCCGGTTGTGCAGCGAGATGCGGTGGTGGTCGTAGAGGCCGGCGTTGAAGGGGGCGTGCACCTCGATGAAGCCCTCGTCGCCGTGGAACACCATGAGCTGGCGGTTGGCGAGCTGGGTCGACAGGTAGAAGGACAGCTCGAAGTCGCCGAAATCGGCGCGGATCGAGGAATAATTGTCCGTCTTGAACTTCTTGTCGCGCTCGATCGTCGCCTGGACGCGCTTCGGCTCCTTGCCGGTGACGAAACGCGTCGACACGGTCGGATAGACGCCGATGTCGGGCAGCGCGCCGCCGCCGAGCGACAGGATGTTGCGCATGTTGCCGGGGTCGACGTTGTAATAGGTGAAGGCGCCCTGCACGTAGCGCAGCGTGCCGATCGCGCCCGACTGCACGAGTTCGCGCACCTTGATCCACTGCGGGTGGTAGGTGACCATGAAGGCCTCCGACACCAGCACCTTCTTCTTGTCGCGGATCCTGATCAGCCTGGCGATGTCCTTGGCGTCGAGCGCCAGCGGCTTCTCGACCAGCACATGCTTGCCCGCGCTCGCCGCCTTCTCCGCCCATTCGACATGCTGCGATGTCGGCAGCGGGATATAGACGCCGTCGATCTTGTCCGATGCGAGCATCTCCTCGTAGGAACCGAAGGCTTGTTGCGCGCCGAAACGCTCCGCCAGCGCCTTCGCCTTCTTCAGGTCGCGGCTGGCGATGCCGGCGAGCACGCCGTTCTCCGCGTCCACGATCGCCGGTATCAGCTGTTCGCGCCCGATCTTGGCGGTTGACAAAATACCCCAGCGAAACATTTCTCTCTCCACGTCGGGCAGGCTTTTCGCGTCTGCGCGAAGCTTTGCCCGAAAAGCGCCGTCGTGCCAACCCGCGCTGGCCCAAGCGGAATGAGCTGTGCGTTGCCGGCTGTCGGACTACATTGGACGCGAAGGAGACAGCGCATGAAACACAGAATGCTCGGCGCCGAACTCAGCGTCTTCCCCGTCGGCCTCGGCTGCATGGGCATGACCTACGCCTATGGGGGCCAGGACGAGGCCGATGCCATCCGCACGCTGCATCGGGCGGTCGAACTCGGCGTCACGCTGTTCGACACGGCTGAAGTCTATGGGCCGTTCACCAACGAGGTGCTGGTCGGCAAGGCGCTGAAGCCCATGCGCGACAAAGTGAAGATCGCCACGAAGTTCGGCTTCAACATCGCCGAGACGGTCGAGGGACCCAGGCAGCAGCCCGGCCTGAACAGCCGCCCCGAGCACGTTCGCGCCGTCGCCGAGGCCTCGTTGCGGCGCCTCGGCCTCGACGTCATCGATCTCTTCTACCAGCACCGCGTCGATCCCGACGTGCCGATCGAGGATACCGTGGGCGCGATGGCCGAGCTGGTGCGCGAGGGCAAGGTGCGCGCGCTCGGCCTGTCGGAAGCCGGCGTCGCCACCATCCGCCGCGCGCATGCGGTACACCCGATCGCCGCCGTGCAGAGCGAATATTCGCTATGGACGCGCGATCCGGAAAACGGCGTGCTCGACGTCTGTCGCGAGCTCGGCATCGGCTTCGTGCCGTTCAGCCCGCTCGGCCGCGGCTTTCTCGCCGGCGCCATCAAGTCGGCCGACCAGCTCGGCGCAGACGACTTCCGGCGCGGCCTTCCCCGCTTCGAGGAGGAGAACATCCAGCGCAACCTGGCCGTGGTCGCCAGGCTGGAAAGGCTGGCCGCCGAAAAGGGCAGGACCGCGGCGCAGCTCGCGCTTGCCTGGGTGCTCGCCCAGGGCGACTTCATCGTGCCGATCCCCGGCTCGCGCAAGATCGCTAATCTCGAAGCCAATGTGGAGGCCGCCGGCATCGTGCTCAGCGACGCCGAACGCGCCGAGATCGGCGCCGTCGTCACGCCCGAGCAGATCGCCGGCCGTCGCTACAGGGACGCCGCGATGGCGCAGACGAACCGGTAACGACGGCCGCCCGGCCGCAGGGGGCAGCCCAAGGCGTCGCAGCAATTTCGAAGCGGAGATCTCAGGGTCTGCTCGACCGCATCTTCCTGACGTTGGCGGCGCGCCGCCAAGAAATTTGGCGCCGCCATGGCCTGCCGTCGCCGGCCGTCCTATAGTTGACGTGCCGCGGCCGTGGGGAGCCGCTTGAAGGGACGTTCGGTTGGGGGCGCGCCGACTTCTCAGACGCTTGCGCACGAAGGTCGCCAGGGCAACGTTTGATCCAGGCGACGACGCCGGGACATCCGACCTGCTGTGGTCGAAGGGACTGGCGCGCCTGTGCGACGTCGCCGGCCCGCCCGGCTACCGCCTCGCGCGCACCGAGGCGGTGCAGGAGTCCGGCGTCATCGGCGAGGCCTTTGGCGAGGCCTCCGGCCTTGTGTGGATCAGGCTCGGCAGCGAGGCCCGGCTCGGCCGGACCTGCGACCTCGACCGGTTCGCGGTCGAGGCGCTGCCCCGCATCAGCCGCCCGTTCATCCTGGTCACCGGCGACGGCGATATCTCCGTGCCAGGCGACCTGCGTCCAGAAACGGTCGCGCGCCTGCTCGCCTCGCCGCTGCTCGTCGCCTGGCTGACGCAGAACCACGACGGCGGCGGCGACAATCGCATCGCGCCGCTGCCGATCGGCCTCGACCTGCACACGCCCCGCCCCTTCGACAGCCCGAGGCGGCTGGCCGAGGCGCTGCGCTCCATCGCCGCGGAACGGGTAGCGGCCGCCGCACAGCCGCTGTCGGTGTTCTGCGACGCCGGCCTGGCACTGTCGCCCGAGCGCGCGCGGGCGGTCGACGCGCTCGCCGGCTGCGACCATGTCGTGATGGCGCCGCGCCGGCTGCCGCAGCGCGCGATCTGGCGGCGCTATGCCTCCCACCCCTTCGTGCTCAGCGCGCCCGGCAACGGGCTCGACTGCCACCGCACCTGGGAGGCGCTCTATCTCGGCTCGATGGTGATCGCCAGGCGCTCGGCCCTCGACCCGCTCTATGACGGCCTGCCGGTGCTGCTGGTCGACGACTGGGGCGACATCCGCGACCGCGCGCTGCTCGAGGAGTTTCGCGCCGCCCATGCAGCCAGCGCGAAGTCCGGTCACGTCGAACGCCTGCTCGACGCCCGCGCCCGCCTCGCGGCGTGGCGCGCGCGCCTCTCCTGATCGGCCTCAGCCGCGCAGTACGCCGCCCGTCTGCTTCCTGACGTTCTCGACGATCCTGCCGGCAAGCGCCTCGAAATCCTCGTCGGTCAGCGTCTTCTCGACCGGCTGGATCGACACTTCGATGGCGATCGATTTTTTGCCCTCACCAATCGACGGTCCCTCGAAAATGTCGAACACCGAGACCCCGGTGACCAGCTTCTTGTCGGCCGCCAGCGCCGCCTTGGTCAGCGCGCCCGCCTCGACCGTCCTGTCGACGACGAAGGCGAAATCGCGCGTCACCCGCTGGAAGGCCGACAGTTCGAGCTTCGGCTTGGTGCGCGTCGGCTTGGCCTTCGGTTCCGGCACGGCGTCGATGAACACCTCGAAGCCGGCGAGCGGTCCCGACACGTCCAGCGTCTCCAGCGTCTTCGGATGGAACTCGCCGAAATGGCCGAGCACCGTCTTCGGCCCGAGTTTTATGACGCCCGAGCGTCCCGGGTGATACCCGGCCGGGCCGCCGGCCTCCACCTGCCGCCGGTCGACCGGCGCGCCCACCGCTTCGAGCGCGGCGATCGCATCGGCCTTGGCGTCGAACACGCCGACGTTGCCGGCATTGCCGGCCCAGTCGCGGCCGGCGCCGTCGAGCTTGGCGGTGCCGCGCCGCACACCCGCCGCGACACGGCGCTGCTTCTCGGGAGCGTCGCCCTCATAGGTTCCAGACACCTCGAACAGCGCGACGTCGCCGATGCCGCGGTCGGCATTGCGCTGCGCCGCC
>DATDJN010000151.1:0-23186 GCA_036520515.1 Rhizobiaceae bacterium | reverse complement strand
GGGCGCCACCGAAAGCACCGTGAGCAGGCCGAACATCTGGATGATGCGGCCGACGGTGGCGCCGTCGGCCTGGCCGATGGCGCCGAGATCGAGCTGCTGGGGCCAGGCGGCCGTGGCGCCGGCGACGAGCAGGAGAAGGGTGAGGCCAAGGCGCTTCATTCGAACAGCAACGTCCTGATCAATACCTGCTTGACGTGACCATCGCTGCGGATGGCCGCGCGTTCCTCGAGGTTCTCCTTGAGGTGCCTGAATCCGCTGGCGCCCTCGATCTCGTGCATCTTCACGGTGCGGATGTAGGAGAGGAGATCCTGCTGGATGAGCCCGGGAAGCTCCCCGTCCTGCGGCTCGTCGAGGACGATCGACACCTCCATGCGCACCCAGGTGTCGCCTGGAGAGGCGACGCTGGTGGTGATGGCGCCAAGCGGAATGACGGTTTCGCTGGCCGCAGGCTGCTCGCCAAGGGCGCTCGCTCCACCCTTGCCGCCGCCAGCGGCGGGGGCGTGGGCGGCGCTCTCGCCGCCGGGGCCACCGCCAACCATGAAGCCGCCCGACACCCAGCCCGTGCCGGCGGCGGCAAGCGTCATGACGACCAGGGCGCCGAGCTGGACGACCATCGAGGGGCCGCTCTTCGGCGCGGCTTGGGCGGCGGCCGCTACCGGGTCGGGCGCGGGCGCCATCAGAAGGGCAACACGCGGTCGAGGACCTGCTGACCCCACGGGGGCTGCTGGACCTCGGACAGGCGGCCGCGACCGCCGTAGGAGATGCGGGCTTCGGCGATGCGCTCGTAGGAGATGGTGTTCTGAGGCCCGATATCGATCGGGCGCACGATGCCGCCAATGGTGAGGATGCGCAGCTCCGCGTTGACGCGGACCTCCTGCGAGCCCTGGATGACGAGGTTGCCGTTGCCGAGCACTTCGGTGACGACGGCGGCGATGGAGAGTTCCAGATCCTCGGAGCGCTTGGTCTCGCCTTCACCTTCGCTGGATGTGCCGGACCTCACGCTGCCGTCGAGGCTGCCGCTCGAACCGACGCCGTTCCATTCGTAGTCGAGTGCGGCGCCGAGCGAGCGGCTGGCGGTCCGTTTGCGGTCGGACTCATTCTTGAAGCGGGCGCGGTCGTTGATCTTGATCCTCACGGTGAGGATGTCGCCGGGCGACAGTGCGCGCGGGTCGGTGAAGAGGCGGCTCTGGCGATCGTTCCAGAGCGAGAAACGCTTCTGCGGAGGCGCCGGATAGCCGGCATATACGACGGGCGGGGGCGGCGCACCCTCGAGGCCGGCGCCGACCGGCGACAGCTTCGGCTCGACGCCGATCTCGCGCAGGCCGTTGCCGCAGCCGACGAGAATGAGGAGCACCGGGAGGATGAAGGCGGCGCGGATCATGACGGATCGTTCCTCCGCGACGCGGCGGCCATGACGCCGGTCAGCATCGCAGCCGCCTTGCGTTCCATCTCGTTGAGGATGACTCCGGCCTTGCGCGGCTCGATCTTCATCAGGATGCCGGCGGCAAGCGTCGCGTCCATCTCAGCGAGGCGCTCGGCCGCGGCGTCGGCGCGCATGCCTGAATAGATCTTGACGACGCCCTCCTCGGCCCTGGCGAGGAAATCCTCACGGCGCTTCAGCCAGGCCTCGTAGTCGGCGCGCTTCTCCTCCAGAAGCTTGATGCGCTTGTCGACCTCCTGCTGAAGCTTCTGCAACTCCTCGGTCTGCAGTACGTAGCGGCGGTCGCGCGCGGCGTCGGCGATGTTTGAGCAGAAGCGCTCCACCTCGGTGCCCGTGGCGAGCGGGACGCGGGCCGCCTTGACCGCGCCGGTGGTCCCCGGGTCGGTCGCAGGCGCTTCCTCAGGAGCCAGCAGGCCGGGCTCCTCGATGTGCTCGACGGCGGTCTCGACGGCGCCAAGGCTGCCAGCGGAGACGACGAGTGCCGCCGACGCAAGCAGGATGAGGCCGCGGCCGATGCGCCTTGTCGGGAATGGGAGGCGGGCGAGATGCATGATCGAGCTCATTGGAGAACGAGGTCCGCCTGCATGGCGCCGGCGGACTTGATGCCCTGCAGGATGGCGATGATGCCGTCCGGCTTGACGCCGAGGCGGTTGAGGCCGGAGACAAGCGTTTCGAGATCGGGACCGTCGAGCACGGCGACCTTGGCGTCGGGCTGGGTGGCGTCGATCACCGTATAGGGCTCGATGGCGGTCTCGCCGTCGGAGAAGGGCTCGGGCTGAACGACGCGCGGCGCTTCCGATATGCGCACAGTCAGCGTGCCGTGGCTGATTGCGACGCGCGAAATGCGCACGTCGCTGCCGATGACGATGGTGCCGGTGCGCTCGTCGACCACGACGCGCGCCGGGGCATCGGCCTCGACGACGAGATTCTCGAGTTCGGCGAAGAAGCGCGCGGGCGAGATGCTCTCGGGCCGCTTGATGATGATGGTGCGAGAATCCTGCTCGTGGGCGACGCGCTTGCCGAAGCGCTGGCTTGTATAAGCGTTGATGGAGTCGGCGACGCGGACGGCGGTGGAGAAGTCCGCGTTGCGAAGCTGAAGCACGAGGTTCGACTGGTTGGCGAAGCTTGCCTCGACCTCGCGCTCGATGATGGCGCCGTTGGGGATGCGGCCGGCGGTCGGCACGCCCTGGGTGAGCTTTTCGGCGTCGCCCTGGGCGTTGAAGCCCGAGATGAAAACGGGGCCCTGGCCGACGGCGTAGATCTCGCCGTCGGCAGCCTTGAGCGGCGTCATCACCAGCGTGCCGCCGGCGAGGGAGGTGGCGTCGCCGAGGGAAGAGACGCCGACGTCGATGCGCGAGCCGGACTTCACGAAGGGCGGCAGGGTGGCGGTCACGATGACAGCCGCGACATTGCGCGCGCGGGCGCGGCCGCCCTCGCTGGCGATGCCGAGATTTTCCAGCATGGCCCGGATCGACTGCTCCGTGAAGGGCGAGTTGCGCAGGCTGTCGCCCGAACCCTGAAGGCCGATGACGAGGCCGTAGCCGACGAGCTGGTTGTCGCGCGCGCTTTGCAGCTGGGCGATGTCCTTGATGCGGGCCGCCGCGCCGTGCCGTGGCAGCTGGCTGGCGTTGGGCGGGAACTGCGCGTAGGCGCCGGCGCCTTCCTGTCCGACCGGCACGCCGGCAAGCGGCGGCGGGAAACGGGCGTCGACGAAGATGCCGTCGCCGGGTACGGGAGGCAGGGGACCGTCGACGAAATCGGCGCCGGCCGCGGGAGACGCGGCCAGGGCGAAAGCCAGCAGCAATGCCGTCGGGCGAAAGCCGTTCATGAGGCGCCGACCCTGATCGAGCCGTCGGCCATGACCGTGCCGGAGAATACCTTGCCGCTGTCGATGTTGCGCACCCTGACGAAGTCGCCGGCAGCGCCCGGCTGCAAGGTGACGGCGGTGGCCGAGATGGTGAGCGCGCCGGAGACGAACATGACCTGCACGGAGGCGCCCTGCTCGACCAGCCAGGCCTGGCGGATCGCGGTCGCCGGAATGTAGCGGCCCGGAAGCAGCGTGCGCTTGGCGACCTTGCCCTCGAGTTCGGGCATGCGGAAGGCCACCGCAGGCGGGATGACCTTGCCGGGCTTCAGGGCGACTTCCTTGAGAGCCGCGAGGTCGATCGTCTCGCCGGGATAGATGACGCGGTTGGGGATGAGCACGATTTCCTGCGCGCGCGCCGGCAGCGCGCATGCGAGGAGCGCAAGCATTGCCGCCGCGGATATCGCCCTACCCAATAGCCGCCTCGCCATGCGTGTCACCGGATGTTCTTCGAGACCACGGCGGCCATCTCGTCGGCGGCCTGGATGACCTTGGAATTCATCTCGTAGGCGCGCTGCGCCGAGATCAGTTCGGTGATCTCCTTCACCGGATCGACGTTGGAGTTTTCCAGATAGCCCTGCTCTATGGAGGCGAAGCCGGGATCGCCGGGAACGCCGACGTTGGGAGTGCCCGAGGCGGCGGTCTCCTGGAAAAGATTGTCGCCCAGCGGGGCCAGGCCTGCCTCGTTGGCGAAGCTCGCCAGCGTCAACTGGCCGAGTTCCTGCAACTCCGCCTGGCCGTCGATGCGCGCGTACACCACACCCGTCTTGTTGACGACGACATCCAGAGCATCGACCGGCACGGTGATCGCCGGGACGACTGCGAAGCCGTCGACGGTGACCAGCTGGCCGGTTGCGTTGGTGTTGAAGGAGCCGGCGCGGGTGTAGAGCGTCTGGCCTTCCGCGCCCTCGATCTGGAACCAGCCATTGCCCGTCAGCGCAAGGTCGAGATTGTTGCCGGTGCTGGTCAGCCCGCCCTGGACGTGGACGTTGCGGACGGCCGACGTCTTCACGCCGAGGCCGATCGAGACGCCTTCCGGCACGAGGCTGGCGTTGGCGCGCGACGGCACCCCCTGCATGCGGTCGACCTGGTAGAGGAGGTCGGAGAATTCCGCGCGTGCGCGCTTGAAGCCGGTGGTGTTGATGTTGGCGATGTTGTTGGCGATGACCTCGAGATTGGTCTGCTGGGCATTCATGCCGGTGGCGGCGATGGCGAGTGCTTTCATTACGATTTACCCTTCTGCACGGCGCTCAGATCGCCATACGGCTGATTTCCATGTAGGCGCTGACGATCTTGTCGCGGATGGCGACGGCGGCGGTCAGAGCCTGCTCGGCGCTCATCACCGCGTCGACGATCTCGCGCGTGTCGGCCTGGCCCTGCAGGCCCTGCACGGACATCTGCTCGGCATGTTCGAGCGTGCCGACTGTGCGGGTCGCAAGATCGGACAGCACGGTGGCGAAGGAGCCGGCGGCGCCGGTCGCCGCGGCCGCGGTGTTCGCGCCGCCCCCAGGAAGGCCGGACGCGCCGCCGATCCGGCTGAAATCGAGTGGGCCGATGGCTGCGATCATCACTGGCTCCGCATCAGGTCGATGGTCATGGAGATGAGCTCGCGCGCCTGCTTGATGACCTGCAGGTTCGCCTCGTAGGAGCGGTTCGCCTCGCTCATGTCGGCCATCTCGATCAGCATGTTGACGTTGGGCATCTTGACGTAGCCCTTGCTGTCCGCCGCCTCGTGGCCGGGAATGAACTCGACCGGGAAGTTTCCGGCGTCGCGGCCGATCTCGTTGATCTCTACCAGCGAGCCGCCGGTGGCGCGGTCGAGCTCGGCGGCGAAGGTGATCGTCTTGCGGCGATAGGGATCGGAACCGGGCGTGGGGCCGGTGGACTGGGCATTGGCCAGGTTTTCCGAGACGACGCGCAACCGCTCCGACTGTGCGCCGAGGCCGGAGGCTGCAACTTTCAGGGCGGCGGCTAGCGGGTCCATGATCAGCTCTTCGAGGTCAGCATGAGCATGCGGTGGAAGGACTTGACGATCGCCGTGTTGAGCTCGAACTGACGACTGATCTCACCTGCCTTGAGCAGTTCGTTCTCCAGCGTGACGGAATTTTTGGACGGGAGCAGCGAGGGATCGCGTTCGCTCGCACGGACCGCGAAGCCGGCCTCCGTCGCCTGGCCGTTCAGGTGGCCGGGCCGGGTTGCGGCCATGGTGACGGCGGTCTTGTCCAGTACCTTCTCGAACGGTTCGACGTCGACCGCGCGATAGCCCGGCGTGTTGACGTTGGCGACGTTGCCGGCAACCGCCGACTGACGCACGGCGAGCCATCGCGACTGCTGTGCGGCAAGTTGGAAAAGGTTGACGGGCTCCATGCAAATCTCCGGGCAGGCTTCCAGAGAGTAGGCCCCGAGTCTTGCGCGGGCCTTGCGGGCGGACAGGAAGGCGCCACGCCACGTAACCGGACATTATTTGTCGATTTCGAACACCGCGCCGGACTCTGTGACCAGCACTGGGCGCCCGTCGCGCTGCTCGATCGACCTGACGCGGGTGCTGTCGGGCAGCACCGAGCCCGGCTGCACGACGAAGAGGCCGGTATCGTCCTCGATCATGGCGCGGCCGTTGGCGACCTGGACCAGCCGGAAGGAGGCGACGGAAGCGGGGAAAGGCTGCTCGGACGGACCGGGCGCGACGCCCGCGTCTTCAGGCTCCTGCGTCGCCGTGCCGGTGGTGCGAAGGTCGAGTTCCATCAACGGAACGTCGTGCGAGGCAACCGGTGCGCCGATGCGATCCGGCTGAGCGCCGAGCACGATCGGCTCGGCGCCGGGACCGCTGCCGCCGAACTTCATGGCGCGGACGCCGAACTGGTCCGGATTGAAGAAGATGTACCAGGGGAACAACGCGCAGATCAGGCCGAGCGTGACGCCAAGCGCGGCGACGGTGAAATCGCCGCGGCGGTCGCGGTTCTGGGCGGCCCGCCTGGGCGTAAGGGGTTCGGGTTCGCGCCTGCTTCCGAAGATCGGAAAGCGCCGCGGTTTAGCTGCGGCGGTGCCGCCTCGCTCGGCCAACCTGTTCTCGCGGATCATCTCCTCGAGCAGCCTGTCAGGCCTGCGGCGCGGCCACATGCGGCTTCTCCTTCGGCTTCAGGTGACGGGCGAGATCGGCGAAGGCGTCGGCGGACGGGCGGTCGCGCGGCGTCTGCGTCATCGCCTCGTAGATCAGCGGCACCTGCCTGACGGCGGCGTCGAGTTCGGCGTCGGCACCTGGCTGATAGGCGCCGAGCAGGCGGATGTCGCGGGTCGATTCGAAGCGGGAGATCATCGTCTTCAGCTTGGTGACCAGGGCGCGCTGGTCGTCGGTCCAGGCCTTTGGCGCGAGGCGCGAGATGGATGACAGGGGATTGACGGGCGGGTAGCGGCCCTGCTCGGCGATCGAACGGTCGAGCACGACGTGGCCGTCGAGGATTCCGCGGACGCTGTCGGCAACGGGGTCGTTGTGGTCGTCGCCGTCGATGAGCACGGAGATGATGGCAGTGATCGAGCCCGACCCTTCGATGCCGGGGCCGGCGCGCTCCAGCAGCTTCGGCAGTTCAGTGAAGACGGAGGCGGGGTAGCCGCGCGCGACGGGCGGCTCGCCGGTGCCGGTCGCGACCTCCCGCAACGCGTGGGCGAAGCGGGTAATCGAATCGAGGATGAGCAACACGCGGTCCCCCTTGAGCCGGAAATGCTCGGCGACGCGCATGGCGGTGTCGGGTGCGCGGCGGCGCATCATGGCGCTCTCGTCGCTGGTCGAGACAACGGCGACGGTCTTCGCCATGCATTCGGGGCCGATCGTGTCCTCGAGGAATTCGCGCACTTCGCGGCCGCGCTCGCCGATCAGCGCGACGACGACCGTGTCGAAGGCGCTGGCCGCAGCAAGCATTGCAAGAAGGGTCGACTTGCCGACGCCGGAACCGGCAAAGATGCCGAGACGCTGCCCGAAGCAGATGGGCGTGAAGATGTCGATCACCTTGACGCCGGTGACAAATCCGTTGCCGACGCGCTGGCGCGCCAGCGCGGGAGGCTGTGCAATGCGTGCCGCCTCTTCCGGATCGCCCTGGGGCAGATGCGGACCGCCGTCGATCGGATGGCCAAGCGCGTCTATGGCGCGACCGCGCCAGGAATCGTGCGGCAGAATGGAAAAAGGGCCGAGGTCGATGACGGTGTCGCCGACACCGGCGTCGCCGGCGCGCTCGAAGGGCGCGACCAGCACATCGTCGGGCGATATCTGCACGATCTCGCCGTGGCGCAGGCCGGCGCGGCTGCGGTGCTCGACCATGTCGCCAAGGCGGGCAACCGAGGAAAGGCCGCGCACGCGGAAATGCGTGGGCGAAATCTCGGTGATGCGGCCGCCGCGGCGGATGAGCGTGTGCTCGTCGGCGACGCGCCGCCAGGCGCGGTCGAGCGCGTCGAGCGGATTGTCCTCGGCCTGGACGGTGAAACGCAAAGGCGGCAGAGCAAGGGTCATCTAGGGGACGCTATTTCGAGCCGAGGGTCTTGATCGCCTCGTCAAGGGAGGATTCGGTGTTGCGGATCATCGCCGCGCCGTTCTCGAAGGCGCGCTGCACCATGATGAGGCGGGTGATCTCCAGTACCGGGTTGACGTTGGATTCCTCGAGGAAGCCCTGGGCCACGCCGGCGTCCAGGCGATCGACGACGGGCTCGGGTTCGCCGGCAGGCACGATGCCGGAATTGCCGAAGCGGACGAAGTTGGGGCCGGGGTCGAAATTGTAGAGGCCGAGAGCCCCGACGAGGTTGTCGCCCTGGCGCAGCGATCCGTCGGCGCCGGCGCGCGGCGGCCCGTTGCGCGGGTCGAGCTGGATCGGCGCGCCGCCGGCGTCGAGCACGGGGTAGCCTTCGATCGTCACCAGCTCGCCATTCTCGGTCAGGGTGAAGCGGCCGTCGCGTGTCATGACGGTTCCGGCCGGCGTCTCGATGCCGAACCAGGCATTGCCCTTGATGGCGAAGTCAAACGGGTTGCCGGTCTCGCGCAGCGGGCCGCTGGTGTCGGAGATATAGGTATCGCCGGAGGAGACGAAGGAGAGCGCCTTGTCGGTCAGGCCGGAGACGACATCCTCGAACTTCACGCCGGTCGCGCGAAAGCCGACGGTCGATGCGTTGGCGACGTTGTCGGCGATGGTGTTCAGCCGCTTCTCCAATGCGATCTGCGAGGAGAGGGCGACGTAGAGACCGTCCTGCATGGGCCTACCGCTTCATCGACTGGATGGCGAAGAGCGCGTCGGTCGAGATGCCGAACTCGACCGGCTGGCTGAACAGCACGCTGATCTGGGGCATGGCGGTCGGGTTGTTGACCTCCCACATGCTGGTGAAGCGGGTGAGGAACTTCTCCAGCCGCGCCGGATCGGTGAAGTCCTGGATTTCGAGCTTCTCCTCGAAGAATTTCACCTGGCGGTCTATGTCGGCCGAGGCGAAGGCATCCGGCAGGCTGAGCGCGGTGCGCACCACCTTGGCAAGCGCCGGATCGGCGAGGATTTCGTAGAAGTTCGTGAGGTCGGCAGCCTTTCTCTCGAAATAGAGGGCCAGACGGACGCCCTCGTTCTCCTTGCCGGCGTTCTGCTCCAGCGTCTGGCGCAGGAACTTGTCGATGGAGGGCAGTTGGGCCGGCGTGCGCGTCGTCGTGGCCTCGCCGTATTCGGCGAAGTTGAAGGCGGTCACGAAGGCGACATACGCCTTGTCGGTGAGCTGGTTGGCCGGGCTCTTGGGATCGGCTATGCCGCCTTCGAGCATCTGCCTGATGCGCGACGGCGGTTCCGTGACGGGATCGATGCCGTAGGCCGCCAGCGCATAGCTCAGCAAGCGCCTGTCGGCCATCAGGTCGTCGACCGACCGGACGGCGCCGACCCTGGACAGGTAATAATCGGTTTCGGTGTCGATGAAGTACTTGCTCGACGCAAGCAGGCCGATTTCGGTCTTCGTCGTGTAGAGCTTGAGCGCGTCCTTCTGGACTGCGTCGCGCGTGGTCGTGGCCGCGCCGTGCTCGACGAAATTGAAGGCGGCGACAAAGTTGGCGTAGCTCTTGTCGGTCAGCTTGTTGGCCGGGCTCTCCGGATCGCTCACGCCTCCGGCGAGCATGTTGCGGACGGTCCGGGGGTCTTCCGTGTCGGCGTTCAGCCCGTAGGCGCTCATCGCAATGCGCAACAGACGCTGGTTGCCGAGAAGGTCGTCGATCGACCTCACCCTGCCGATATTGGCCTTGTAGTAGTCGGTCTCGGCCTTGACGAAACCGGCGTCGGGCAGGACCAGCATAATGCCGGTGTTGAACACGAACTGCTTCGGCGCATGCTGGACGACGTCGCGGCTGGTCGTCTCCTCGCCGTGGGCGTCGAAATCGAACGCGGCGACGAAGTTCGCGTAGCGCTTGTCGGCCAGCCTGTTTGCGGGGCTTTCCGGATCGGCGACGCCGCCTTCGAGCATCTCGCGGACGCGCTCGGGCGTCTCGACGGTCGAATCGAGACCGAAGGCGCCCATGGCGACGTAGAGCAGGCGGCTGTCGGCCATCAGGTCGTCGATGGATTTCACATTCGCGATGTGGGAGACGTAATAGCCGACCTCGTCCTCGACGAATCCGAAACCACCGTCCAGCGTGCCGATGACGACGCTCGAGGCGAAGTTGGTCGGCGCGTCGTGCTGGACGCGATTGAAGGTGGTCGCCTTCTCGCCGTACTGCTCGAAATTATAGGTCCTGACGAATTCGGCGTAGCGCTTGTCCTGCAGCTTGTTGGCGAAGGCGTCGGGGTCGCGCACACCCTCCTTCAGCGCCTTGACCATGAAGGCCTTGGCATACGCCATATCCTCCAGCCCGTGCGCCTTCATGGCGTAGCGGAAGAGGCGGTCGTCCTTGACGAACTCGTCGATGGTTTTCACCTTCGAGATGTTGTCGCGGTAGTATTTCGTCTCGCGGTCCACCGTCGGCTCGCGCACGACCCGGTCGATAGCCTTCTCCATGTCGCGGGTGATGAGCTGATAGCTGAGATAGGTGCTGAGCAAGGCGGACCTCCGGCCGAAGCTTATCGCATGAGGGTAAGGCCGCTTGCTTGCGCGAGGCTGAATCGGCGCGCCCGCCCGCCATCCGGGCTATCGCGATTCAAGCCTCACACAAGGCACGGCCTGTACTCCTGAAATGTCGTTGCATTTCGCGAAGGGCGTGCCGTGGGAATTCTTATCGGGCTGGTGGTGACGCTGGGCTGCGTGCTCGGCGGCTTCATGGCTATGGGCGGCCACATCGGGGTGCTCGTCCAGCCCTGGGAAGTCGTCATCATCTGCGGCGCCGCGCTGGGCTCGTACCTGATCGCCAATCCGATGAAGGTGGTGAAGGACACCGGCAAGGCCTTCATGGAAGCCTTCAAGCAGGCCGTGCCGAAGGAACGGGACTACCTCGAAGTGCTCGGCGTGCTGCATTCGCTGATGCGCGAGCTCAAGTCGAAGTCGCGCAGCGAGGTCGAGGCGCATATCGACAACCCGGAGGAGTCGGCGATCTTCCAGGCCTTTCCGACGGTGATGAAGAACCACGACCTCATGCATTTCATCTGCGACTACTGCCGCATCATCATCATCGGCAACGCCAGGCCGCATGAGATCGAGGCGCTGATGGACGAAGAGATCCAGACGATCCGCGCCGACAAGCTGAAGTCCTATCACGCACTGACCGTGATGAGCGACGGCTTTCCGGCGATCGGCATCGTGGCTGCGGTGCTGGGCGTGGTGAAGGCGATGGGTGCGCTCGACCAGTCGCCGGAAATCCTCGGCGGACTGATCGGAGCGGCGCTCGTCGGCACCTTCCTGGGCATCTTCATGTCGTACTGCGTGGTCGGACCGATCGCCGGCAAGGTCAAGGTGGTGCGCGAGAAGAAGAACCGGCTCTACGTCATCGTGAAGCAGACCCTGCTCGCCTACATGAACGGCTCGCTGCCGCAGGTCGCGATCGAGTTCGGCCGCAAGACGATCTCGGCCTATGAGCGGCCGTCGATCGACGCGGTCGAGCAGAGCACGATGAACACCGGCGCCGCCGAGAAGAAGGCGGCGTGAGCTTCCGATGAACAAGCCGCCCCCCTCCAGCCCGGCAGAGATGCGGGCCTATATCATCGAACGCCTGGTCGGCGAGACGGGCGACCCGAGCCGCATAACCGGCGCGGCGCGCGGGCTGATCGAAAGGGCCATCACCGCGATCAGGGACGGGCTGAAGCAGGACCTCGCGCTCGACCTCGGCATCGAGCCGGCGAGCATCGAGCTGTCGCGCATGACCGACGCGAAGCCGGACGGCGAGGGCTACGCCATGATGGTCGCGGCATCGCCGGCCTCTCCCGATGCGCTGGTGTTGACGATGGACCCGGGCGCGGTGGCGCTGGTCGTCACTGCGCTCTTCGGCGGCGATCCTGGCGTTGTCGCCGCACCGATCAACCGCGACCTGTCGCCGACCGAAAGGGTGGTGGCGTCGCGCGTCTTCGAGGAGATCGCGAAGGGCATCGGCGGTTCCGGCAACAAAGCGTTCGAGATCATGCTCCCGCCGCCGCAGGCGATCAGCGGAGCGGAACTGAAGAAGCACATATTGCGCGACGGACCGGCCGTGCGCATCGAACTCGTCGTCACGACGCCGGCCGGCTCGGGCCGGATCGTGCTCACCATCCCGCAACGGCTGCTCAAGGCAGGAGCGGACGCAGGCCAGAAGGGTGGACAGGCGGGTCAATGGGGCCAGCGTTTCGGCGAGGAGGTGATGCGCTCGGGCGTCAAGCTGCAGGCGACGATGCCGCTCGCCCGGATGACGCTCGGACAGATCGCCTCCCTACGCGTCGGCCAGGTCATCGAGTTCGAAGGAGACGCGCAAACCCAGGCGAAGCTGTCGGCGCGCCAGAAGACGCTGTTCGTCTGCGAATTCGGCAAGCTGGGCCAGAACTATACGGTCCGAGTCCGGCACCCGTTCGATGCCGGGCAGGACATCATGGAAGGGCTGGTCGCCCGCCGCTAGGCGGCGACCGCAAGGAATCGGAGAACACAAATGACGCAACCCGCATTCAGCGAGGGCGCTTCGCAGGAGCAGCTCAACCGGGCGATCGAGGAATTGCGCGACGTGCTGCATGAAGAGGAACAGCAGCGGCCGCAACCAGATTCGGGCGCCGCGCCGGCGGGCCTGAACTCGGCGCTCATCATGGACATCCCGGTGGAAGTGCAGATCCTGCTCGGCAGCACCGAGATGGCCGTGTCGGACCTGATGGGCCTGCAGAAGGGCTCGACGGTGGCGCTGAACCGCCGCATCGGCGAGCCGGTCGACGTCATGGTGAACGGGCGGCGGATCGCGCGCGGCGAGATCACGGTGCTCGAGAACGACCCGTCGCGCTTCGGCATCAGGCTGACCGAAGTCAGCACGGCGGCGAAGCCGGCCTGATGAGTGCCGGCCGGAGAGCGGGCGCATGAGCACCGCGGACGAGATGACGCGGGCGCAGAAGGCCGCGGCGATCCTGGTGGCGATGGGCAAGCCGTCGGCCAGCAAGCTGCTGAAATTCTTCAAGCAGGAGGAGTTGAAGGCGCTGGTCGAGGGCGCGCGGCTGCTCAGCACCATCAGCCAGGCCGACCTGGAGAAGATCGTGGCGGAGTTCGAAACCGAGTTCACCGAGGGCGCGGGCCTGATGGATTCCGGCGACCGCATGGACACGATCATCAACGAATCGCTGACGCCGGAAGAAGTCAACGCACTGATGGGCGTGGAGCCACCGAAGCAGGAGCAGGCGGGACCGCCGCCGGTCTGGCCCGAGATCGAGAAGCTCGAGCCGGCGCGGCTGGGCGCCTTCCTGGCGGGGGAGCATCCGCAGACGGCGGCGCTGGTTCTGTCGAAACTGTCGCCTTCGGCCGCCGCCAACGCCCTGCTCACACTCGACAAGGACGTGCGCAACGAAGTCGTCAAGCGCATGATGTCGATGGCCGCCATACCGGAGGTAGCGACCGGCATCATCGAGGAGCAACTGCGCGCGAGGCTGCTCGCCGAAAGCGCCACACGAGACACGTCGGCCGGCCAGATACGCGTCGCCAGCGTGCTCAACGAGATGGACAAGGACCAGCTCGACGAGGTGATGCAGGACCTGGAGCGTGCCGGCGCGCCGGACATGCACGCGCTGCGTTCCAGGCTCTTCGCCTTCGAGGATGTGATCCAGCTGACTCAGAAGGCGCGCGTCGCGCTGTTCGACAGCATCTCGACGGAACTCGTCACGCTGGCGCTGCGCAACGCGCCGCCGGCGCTGACAGAGGCCGTGTTGTCGTCGATCGGCGCCCGCGCGCGGCGCATGATCGAATCGGAGCTCAGCCAGGGTTCGGAGGGCATCAACTCCACCGACATCGTCAGGGCCCGAAAGGCGATCGCAGCCGGGGCCATCCGCATGGCGCGCGAGGGCGCGATCGAGTTGCCGAGCACGCAGAGTGAAGCAGCGTAGGTCCTGACGCGCCATGGCGGACGACGTCGACAAGGAAAGCAAAACAGAAGAGGCCACAGAGAAGAAGATCCGCGATACGATCGAGAAGGGCAAACTGCCTCACTCGCGTGAAACCGGAATCCTCGCCTCCTTCGTCGCCATCCTGATCTTCGTCGTCTTCTTCGCCGGCAGCTCGATCATGGAGCTCGGCGGCTTCCTGTCGATCTTCCTCGAAAAGCCGGACGCCTGGCCGATGGCCACGGCGAACGATGTGGTGGAACTGTCGCGCGTCGTCGGCTGGGAGATCGGCAAGGCGGTCGCGAGCCTTCTGGTGTTGCTGGTTGTTGCCGGAGTAGGCGCGTCGGCCTTCCAGAACATGCCTCAATTCGTCGGCGAGCGCATCCGGCCGCAGGCCTCGCGCATCTCCCTGTCAAAGGGATGGAAACGGCTGTTCGGCCTCCAGGGGTTCGTCGAGTTCCTGAAGTCGCTCGGCAAGCTGGGCTTCGCCGTCGCGGTGCTCACCTTCGTGCTTTCGGACAGCCTTCGCCAGTTCCTTACCGGCATGCTGACGCAGACGCCCGATTTCACCCTGGTCATCCGTGGCATGGCGATCGACATATTGATATCGATCGTCCTGGTGATGGGGCTGATCTCCGGCGTCGACCTTGTGTGGTCCCGCTTCCATTGGCGGCAGGACCTGAGGATGACCAAGCAGGAGGTCAAGGACGAGCTGAAGCAGTCGGAAGGCGACCCGATCGTCAAATCGCGGCTGCGCTCGCTGGCGCGCGACCGGGCGCGGCGGCGGATGATGACGGCGGTGCCGCGGGCGACGCTGATCATCGCCAACCCGACCCACTTCTCGATCGCGCTGAGATATGTGCGCGACGAGGACGCCGCCCCGGTGGTGCTCGCCAAGGGCCAGGACCTGGTTGCGCTGAAAATCCGCGAGATCGCGCAGGCGCACAATATTCCGGTGTTCGAGGACGTGGCGCTCGCCCGCTCCATGTACAAGCAAGTTTCGGTCGATAGCGTGATACCCCAGCAGTTCTACCAGGCGGTGGCCGAACTGATCAGGGTCGTCTACGCAAGCAAGGCCAAGCGCAAAATCCAATGAACCGACAGCCGCATTCAGCAAGCCGTGAGGCGATCGTCGCGGACGCGATCAAGGACGTGGTCGGTGAACTGCGCCTGGTCGACGCGGCCGACTATGTGGCATTCATCCGGCTGGAGCATTTCTCCACCGTGTCGGACATCGTGGATTCGGCGGCGGAGCTGTTCTTCTTGCCGGGCACGCTGAAGCTCGGGCACGGCGGCGAGGCGCATGTCGACTGGTCGGAGCCGCCGAGGATCGTGCTCGACCTGGAGCTGCGGCCGTCCGGCGCCACGGTCTATTTCGCGCTCAGCCTGGAGGACGGGGTGGCGTCCGTCGAAGTCAACTACGTGGCGTTCGACAGGCCCGACCCCGATCCGCAGCGCAACACGGCATTCCTGATCGACGCCATCGACCGGGCGCGCATCCGCAAATCCGAGACGGTCGCCGGGCTCTAAGCGGCAACTACTCTATCAACCCCATGCGCAGCGCCTTGGCGACCGCATGTGTGCGGTTGACGGCGTCGAGCTTCTGCGCGGTGTTGGTGATGTACTGGTTGGCCGTGTGCACCGACAGCTTCAGAAGGCGCGCGATCTCGTCGCTGGTGTAGCCATTGGCCGTCAGCTTCAGGCATTCGATCTCGCGCTTCGAAATGGAGGGGTTCCTTGCGCTTTCGCCGGGCCTGATCCTGGCAACGGCATCGAAGAGAGAGAAGCAGCGGGCATGGATCTCGAACATGCCCTCGGTTGTGAGCGCGATGTCGCCGCCGAGGAAGAGGATGAGGCCGGTCTGGCCGCGATCGACATGGACGGGGAAGGCCAAGCCAGACGTGCCGGCCGCGAGCGGCTCGACCCTGCTGGCCCAGCGGAGCGTCTCGAACGAGGCGGAGGAGACGGAGCCGCCCACGTCGCTCCACCAGCAGGGGACGCTGGAGGCGCGCGCATGGCGGATAATGCCGGAGCGGTCGCCGCCGGCGATGCGCTGGGTGAATTCGGCGATAGCTGGATAATTGGAATCGAAGCAGGGCGTGAGCCGTGGCCGGTCGGCGGAGGGGCTGACGAAGAAGAGCGCGAAGTCCGATGCGTTGAGGTCGACCGCAATCCAGCGGCAGCGGCGCACCGCGTCGGGAATGGTGACAGTGCGCTGCGTCTCGGGCCTGAGCGCAAAATCGCCGAACAGGGGCCGCCGCTCGACGACGGATGACTGCACGATGTCGTCTTCTTCGGCCTCGGCAGGGGCGGTCAAATGATGCCGTTCCTGATCGCCTTGGCGATCGCCATGGGACGATTGCTTGCCGACAGCTTCTGGATCGCGTGGGTGACGTAGCTGTTCACCGTGTTGGCGGAGACGCCGAGGATCAGGGCAACCTCGTCGGTAGTCTTGCCCTCCGAGACCCAGAGCAGACATTCGCGCTCGCGGTCCGACAGCGGGTCCTCCGCGACCGCGGCCCGCAACATCTCCGGTATCTGGGAAAGCGCGTAGCAGCAGCGCATCTGCGCGCCGGCAAGAGCGTCGTGGTCTATCCTATCCAGCCGCTCCGACGAGAAAAGGACGAAGTAGCGGTTGCGGCCGGCCTGAACCTGAAGCGTATAGATCTCCCGGTGGCCGAGCACGTCGAGAAGCGCCGCCTCTTCACCGTTGAGTACGCCCGGCAGGTCCGGCGCCTCGGAAGCGAGCAGGCTGCGCGGACGCGTGCCGGGAGCGGTCGCCGGCGCCTGCGCGAGGTTTGCGATCAGGCGGCGGCCGACCAGTTCAATCGCGTCGTGGATCCAGTTGGAGGCGAGGATGCGCGCGGTGCTGCGTTCTTCTTCGTGAACCACCGAAACAAGCATGTAGGCGTCGGCGCCGATCTCGGCGCACAGTTCCATGAGGAAGGTCGTGAGGTCGCCGCGTGACGCGAGGCGCACATCAAGGCCAAGTTCCGAAAGCGCTGCGAGGCTCGTTGCCATGCGACCGACATCGTCTCGGGACCTGGCCGAGCCGGGTCCTGAATTCAACTTCTCAACGAAATGAAGACGCTACTCAGACGCGCAAGTACGCCCGATCCACGCCGGAGAGTTGCCAGAACCACCGCAGCCTGAAACCGGAGCCAAGCCCGGCTTGAAGCGGTGAACTGGGCCGGCCCCCCAAGGATCGGCTGATTCGGCTACAATCTATCCGCGAAAGAATCAGACTTCAAACCAAGATTGACAATTGTCTCGATCGGAGTCCGTGTCGCGAGACTCAGCCTTCAGGCAGGCGTTGCGCCGGGCCTCGCCGATGGCTAAGCGTCTTGCTTCGCAAGGGAGCACAACATGAAACGGTCGCGCATCAACGAGATCATCCGCGAGGGCGATTCCTTCATCCGCTCGTTCGGCTATATCATGCCGCCATTCGCCTACTGGTCGCCGGACGAACTCAAGGCGAGGCGGCCCGCGGGGATCGTCGATGCGCGGCTGGGTTGGGACATCACCGACTACGGCGAGGAGAAGTTCGACGAGATGGGGCTTTTCCTGTTCACGGTGCGCAACGGCCGCGCCGAGGACCTCACGCGCGGCAAGGGCATGCTCTACGCCGAGAAGATCATGATCTCGCGCAAGGACCAGTATTCGCCGATGCACCGGCATGTGGTGAAGGCTGAAGACATCATCAACCGCGGCGGCGGCAAGCTCGTGCTGGAACTGTTCATGCCCGATGCCGAGGGCGGCATCGACCGCAACGCCGAGGTTTCGGTGCCGACCGACGGCGTGATGCGCAAGCTGCCCGCGGGCGGTCTGCTGAAGCTCGATCCGGGCGAGAGCGTGACGCTGCTGCCAGGCGTATGGCACGCCTTCTGGGGCGAGGGCGACGACGTGCTGATCGGCGAGGTTTCGACGGTCAACGACGACCTGACCGACAACATCTTCGAGAAGCCGATCGGCCGCTTCTCCAACATCGAGGAAGACGAGCCGCCGCTGCACCTCCTGGTGTCGGATTACGACGGCTGTCTCAAGGGCTGAACGGAGGGCCCTACCTCACGCGAGGGGGCGGGTAGGGTCGTCCTGGCTCTTCTTGTCGTCTGCGGGCACGTCCTCGCTGCCGATGTCCTCGTCCCATATGTCCTTGGCGACAAAACCTTCCCAGCCGTCGGCGGCATATTCGCTGCGCCTGGAATTGGTGTCGATGGCGCCGCATCTGAGCAGTACCGCCTGGGCTTCGTTCGCCTCGTCGTCATGTACGCGGGCGACCAGCAACGTGCCGCCTCGGCAGACTCCCTCTGCATACACATGGGCGTCGGTCTCGTCGATGCCGACGCCGGTCAGCGAGCCGATGGCTCCGCCAGCCACGCCGCCCGCTGCGGCGCCGATGAGAAGGGGAATGAGCCAGCCGATGCCGAACACCGAACCCAGGCCAGGTATGACGAACATCCCGATGCCGGCGAGGATTCCGCCGACGCCGCCAATGGCGGCACCCAGACCAGCGCTTTCGGCAATCTTGGTCATTCCGTCGCGAGCCCGGGTGACGACGGTGATGTCGCTGCCCGGTACGCCGAGATCGGACAAGCCGTCGACCGCGGCGGTCACCTCGTCATAAGTGTCGAACAAGGCGCTGATCGTCCTCATGCTTCACCTCGCCAGACGGGCATCAGCTATGAACACCCGAGATATGGGGAGAGTTCCGCAAAATACGACTCTCGCGCGTGGAAGCCGAGGTTGCGTCCGGCGGCGCGAACCACAAATATGGAGGACAGGCGGACAGGTCTCTATGCAATCTATATCCAGGCCGCATCCAAGGGAGGAACGCAGTGAACGAAGCTGGCTGGCGTCACATGTCGAGCGCACCGAGGGATGGCAGCAGGATCCTGGTGACGGTGCGCTCGTCCGAGCAGGGGCCCGCCGAGGTCGACGTTGCCTATTGGGCGCGGGCCGACCAGTTCGGCATCGAGGGCTGGCGCGCCGCCGATTCGCATCCGGGCCAGATCGTCGGGTATGCGGACCCCGAGCTGAAATGCTGGATGCCGCTGCCGACGGCCAACCAGGATGTGGAAGCCGGCCTGCCCGAGCCATGGGCGGGCGAGGACGCCGAAGAACTCTACGGCTCTGGAATCTGACAAGCGGCTGCGAGCAAACCGCGCAGAACGTCGGCTCGGATCGCCCGCACCCTGTCGATCGAGGGCGGGCCTTCCTGTTCGCATCCTCCGGCGACACGTCGCCGTGCCCCAGCACGTCAATAACGCGTTATGTTGTTGTGCCAAACGCGTGAGCATTCTTGCAACGTATCAATTCTGAAGCCGCTTCTGGCGACGTGATGCCTTCTTCGTGTGCAGGCGACATCCCGTAGATACAAATAGAGGTAAGTCTTTTTAGCCTATACCAGTGGGACGGAACTGGTATCATGCGATCGAAATCTGTTGCGAGGGAACAGATGTCAGTTTCAATATTGGATCGCCTGCTCGGACGTTTTGCGGACCTGACGAGCAGGGGGCGCCCCTGGCACCGCTGGCCATTCCTGATCGCGATGCCGACGCTGGTCGGGCTGCGCGTCAACATGCGCACGCGCAATTTGTTCGACACAGAAACCGAACCCAGCCCGGTAGCGCCGGAAACCCCCGTGGATGTCCGCAACCAGCGGACCATCGACGGCAGCTACAACGATCTCGGCAAGCCGTGGATGGGGATGGCCGGCACGCGTTTCGGCCGCAACGTGCCGATCCCCGACAGTTTCGGGGAAGAGGAGCCCGGTCTGTTCGATCCCAATCCGCGGCTGGTCAGCATAAAGCTCCTGCGGCGCAAGGACTTCGTGCCGGTGCCGCACCTCAATCTGCTGGCGCCCGCCTGGCTGCAGTTCATGGTGCATGACTGGCTGAGCCATGGCGACAACGACCCGGCGGTGAAGCACGAGTTCCCCGTGCCGGAGGGCGACGACTGGCCCGAAAAGCGGATGTCGATCCTGAAGACGACGCCAGACCGGCGGCGTGCGGGCGACGAGGGCCGGCCGGCCGCCTACGTCAACAAGGAGACCCATTGGTGGGACGGGTCGCAGATCTACGGCTCGTTTGCCGCGCGCCAGCAGCAGGTGCGCAGCGACCCGGCTACCGGCGAGTTGCTTGCCGACGGCAAGTTGGCGGTGCAGCCTGACGGGCTCCTGCCCTTGCATCCCGGGCACAAGACGCCCGGCCAGGAACTTGCCGGCGTGAACGGCAACTGGTGGCTCGGCCTGTCATTGATGCACACGATCTTCGCGCACGAGCATAATTCGATCGTCGACAGGCTGCGCATCGACCATCCGGAGGCGGATGGAGAGTGGCTTTTCCAGAAGGCACGGCTGGTCAATGCGGCGCTGATCGCCAAAATCCACACCACCGAATGGACGCCGGCGCTGATGAATTCGCCGGAGGGGCGGCTCGCCATGCGCGGCAACTGGTGGGGCCTGCTCGGCGAGCATTTCGGCCGCGCCTATGGCCGGGTCGGGGAAAACGAGGTGCTGTCGGGCATTCCGGGCTCGCCAGTCGACCATCACGCAGCACCCTATGCGATCACCGAGGAATTCACCGCGGTCTATCGCATGCACAGCCTGATCCCGGACGAATTCTCGCTGCGCAGGCACGACACCGACGAGGAGGTCATCCGGACCGATTTCTTCGGCGTGACGCGCGGCAAGGTCAGAACCGACATCTATGCGCGGCTGCCCTTCGAGGACGCCCTCTATTCGTTCGCCACCAGCAATCCGGGCGCGCTGGTGCTGCACAATTTCCCCAACGGGCTGCGCAAGATGCCGGAGGCGCCGCTCAAGCAGCCCGAGCACGCCGAGGATGCGTCCGTCTTCATCGACCTGGCCTCCACCGACATATTGCGCGACCGCGAGCGCGGCGTGCCACGCTACTGCGCGTTCAGGCGGCATCTTGGCATGTTCGTGCCGAAGAGTTTCGAGGAGCTGACCGACGATCCCGAGTGGCAAAGGGAATTGCGCGAGGTCTATGGCGAGGTGGAGAAGGTCGACCTCCTGGTCGGCACGCTGGCGGAGAGCAAGGCCGCCCGCAACGGCACGCCGCCCGGCTTCGGCTTCTCCGACACGGCGTTCCGCATCTTCATCCTGCTCGCCTCGCGCCGGCTGAAGAGCGACCGCTTCTTCTGCGAGGACTTCCGGCCGGAGGTCTATACGCGGGCCGGCTTCGACTGGATCCGGGACAATAATTTCAGAA
The DNA here is from genome assembly GCA_036520515.1 of Rhizobiaceae bacterium. GTDB lineage: Bacteria > Pseudomonadota > Alphaproteobacteria > Rhizobiales > Rhizobiaceae > Mesorhizobium_K. Next base: position 2,183 of record DATDJN010000151.1, on the reverse strand, counting down.
GCGTGCTGGAACGGCACTTCCCTGACCTGGCGCCGCATTTTGCCGACGTGCGCAATGTCTTCTTCCCCTGGCGCAAGGGGCAGGCGGGATGACCCGCCGGCTGCGCATCCCCGGCCTCGTCGATCTGATCAGGATCGACGATCCGGCGACGATTGCCGCAGCCTCCGCAGACGCCCGGCTCGACCGCGACTTCTCTGGCGGCGGACCGCTGGTCAACCGCTGGATCACGGGACGCATTCGTCGCAGCCTGAGGACGCCTAGCGCGCCGCTGCCATCGGTGTCGCCACGCGATTATCCGGACCGCGCCCAACGGCAGAAGGAACTGCAATGCCGTCTGCGGAAGCTGGTCGAGGAAGACGCGGCCGCGCCCGATCATGTCGACGAACTGGCGGCCTATGTACGCGGCGAGCGACCCGAAAGGGCGGTGGGTCCGCTGGTCCAGACGGCGGTGGGATGTCTCTTCGCGGACGGCTACATGGCCACCGCCAGCACCTGGCGGGCGGCTTGCACGATGGACGCCGCGCCGAGGAACATGAACCCGCTGCGCGCGCTCTGGTGGGCGATCACCGGAGCGGTGGGCAGGGCGCAGCGCTTGCTGTCCACGGCGGTAGGCGACGACCCGGCCGGTGTGCATGCAACCGCGGTTGCCGTGCACAGCCTGGTGCGCAGCGTGCGGGCGATGCGGCAGTTGTGGCTGGAGCCGGGGGCGCGCGACAGGATCGCCGCCGATGTCGCCGTCACTCGGTCGCTGCGGGCGCCGGAGAGCGTGCCGCGACGCTTGTCGGCGCCGGCGACGACCGTGTGGGGCAACCTGCCGGCCGGTACGCTTGCGCTCTTCGAGCTGGATGCGGCCCGCAAGCGCAATCCCGACGCCGACATCACCTTCATGGCGGGGAGCTGGAGCCATTGCCCGGCCTCCGACTGGACGGCGGCGCTACTCAAGGCGGTGTGGCAACGCGCTTGCGCGGGGGTCGCGCCATGAGCGACCCGATCTTCGAAGAGCTGCGATTCCGCAACCTGACGATCAAGAACCGCGTCTTCCGCTCCAACGTGTCCGGCCGCTTCGACAATGAGGACGGCTCGTTGACGCAGACGCGCATCAACTGGGAGTGCAAGTTCGCCAAGGGCGGCGTCGGCGCGATCATCTCTTCCTACGTGCCGGTGCTGATGGAGGGCCGCATCATCGCCGGCTATGCGACGGTGCACCGCGACGACTTCATCCCGTTGTGGGCGAAGCTCGGCGAGGCAGTGCACAGTTTCGGCGCCAAATACATCATGCAGCTCAGCCATTCGGGCCGGCAGATGGACCTGCCGGGTATTCACAACCAACACAGGCCGACGCTTTCCTCGACCAGCCGCAAGGAGCCGCTGCACGGCTTCCTCTGCCAGGCGATGACCAAGGCGGACATTGCACGCACCGTCCAGGCCTTCGCGCGCGGGGCGTGGCGGGCGCGCGAGGCGGGGCTCGACGGCGTCGAACTGCATGCGGCGAACGGCTACCTGTTCACGCAGTTCCTGAGCTCGGGAATCAACGACCGCACCGACGAATATGGCGGCTCGCTCGCCAACCGCGCGCGCTTCCTGCTGGAGGTGATCGCGGCGATCCGCGAGGCGGTCGGCCGCGATTTCCACCTGCAGGTGAAGCTCAGCGCCATCGAGCGCAACAACGTCATCCCGTGGGAGGGCAAGGGCAACACGCTGGCCGATTCGGTGCAGGTCGCGAAATGGTGCGAGCAGGCCGGCGTCGATGCGTTGCACGTCTCCACCGGCTCGCTGTTCCCGCACCCGCTCAATCCGCCGGGCGACCTGCCGATCGAGGTGCTGGCGTCGACCTATGACGTTCTGATCAGCTCCGGCGTCTACGGCTTCCGCAATTTCCTTCTGTTCCGCTATCCGCTGCTGAGGCCGATCTTCCGCTGGATCTGGTTCCGCATGAAGAAGGGCCTGCCCTTCGAGGCGATCAGCATCGAGGAGGCGCGGGCGATCAAGGCCACCGTCGATATCCCGGTCATCAACACCGGCGGCTACCAGACGGCGTCGGTGGTTCGCAAAGGCCTGGAGACGGGCGCCTTCGACGCGGTGGCGATCGCACGTTCGCTGATCGCCAATCCCGATCTTGTCGAGCAGTGGCGCGCCGGCCGGGAGCAGCCCGCGATACCCTGCACCTATTGCAACAAGTGCCT
>DATDJN010000150.1:0-6483 GCA_036520515.1 Rhizobiaceae bacterium | reverse complement strand
AGCTCGTCCTTGAAGTCCAGCTGGCAGAGCGCCGCGTCGAACTCGAAACGGTCGCTGACGGCTTCGGCGACCGTTCTCAGCGGTACGACATGGCCGCGGCCGCTTCCACCTTCCCAGGCAAGCAGGGCGCCAAGCATCGCTGGATCACCCTGCCATCCGGTGGACCGGTCAGCTCAGCGAGGCCGTGAAGCGCTGGATGCGCGTGCACGCCTCTTCGAGCAGCTTCTCCGACGTGGCGTAGGAGATGCGGAAGTTGGGGCCGAGCCCGAAGGCGGCGCCGAACACCACCGCCACGCCCTCGGCCTCGAGAAGTTCGGAGGCGAAGGTCTCGTCATTGTCGATGACCTTGCCGCCGGCGGTCTTCTTGCCGATCAGCCCGGCGCAGGACGGATAGACGTAAAACGCGCCTTCCGGCGACGGGCAGGTGATGCCGCGCGCCTGGTTGAGCATCGACACGACGAGGTCGCGCCGGCCCTGGAAGATCGCCTTGTTCCTGGCGATGAAGTCCTGCGGCCCGTTGAGCGCCTCGACCGAGGCCCACTGGGCGATGGTGCAGGCGCCCGAGGTCTGCTGGCCCTGGATCATGTCCATCGCCTTGATGAGCTTGACGTCGCCCGCCGCGTAGCCGATGCGCCAGCCGGTCATGGCATAGGCCTTGGATACGCCGTTCATGGTCAGCGTGCGCTCGTAGAGGTTGGGCTCGACCTCGGCGATGGTCCTGAACACGAAATCGCCATAGGTGAGATGCTCGTACATGTCGTCGGTCAGCACCCAGACATGCGGATGTTTGAGCAGCACGTCCGCCAGCGCCCTGAGTTCGGCCTCGGTGTAGGCCGCGCCCGACGGGTTCGACGGCGAGTTCATCAGCAGCCATTTGGTCTTTGGCGTGATCGCCTTCTCAAGCTCTGCCGCTGTCAGCTTGAAGCCGTTGTCGATGGAGGTTTCGGCGAACACCGACGTGCCGCCGCAGATGGCGACCATCTCCGGGTAGCTGACCCAGTAGGGACGCGGAATGATGACCTCGTCGCCGGGGTTAAGCGTCGCCATGAAGGCGTTGAAAAGAATCTGCTTTCCACCGGTGCCGACGATCGTCTGCTCCGGCTTGTAGTCGAGATTGTTCTCGCGCTTGAACTTGTTTGCGATCGCCTCGCGCAGCGGCGCGATGCCGGACACCGGCGGATATTTCGTCTCGCCGCGGCGGATGGCGTCGATCGCAGCGTTCTTGATGTTGTCGGGCGTGTCGAAATCCGGTTCGCCGGCGCCCAGCCCGATCACGTCACGGCCGGCGTTTTTCAGCTCGCGCGCTTTCTGCGTGACCGCGATGGTCGCGGAGGGCTTAACACGCGAAAGGGCATCGGCAAGAAAGGCCATGACGGAAAATGACTCCATGAGAGGGTGATGCGGTCGTCCGACCGAGGTTCTCCTTTAGTCCGATAGCAAGTAGAATCGCAAGGGCAAGGACGGCCGTGGTGCCTTCATTTGCCGGCGCTGGCCCGCATGGCTGCGGGATGGTCGCGTTAGGTATGTAACCGGAACGGGCCATGTATTAACGAACGGTAAATCCTTGCACGTCATTAGTGGGGCTGGGGTCTCGCGTGGAGTGCAGAGCAGCGTGTTGGGCGATATCAGGTCGCATATCATCCGGCAGGATGACGGCACCTCGACAGGCATCTGGGGCCCATTCGTCCTGAGGAGCGCCTTTCAGCCGATATTTGCCTTCGAGAGGGGCAAGCTGTCCATCGCGGCGTTCGAGGGGCTGCTGAGGCCGTTCCGCGAGGCACAGACGCTGCCGCCACAGCCCTTCCTCAACAGCCTCATCGCAGCCGAAAGGCTGCCGGTCGAAAATCTCGCGCACACGCTGCATCTGCGGAACGCCGCGCGCTGGCTGCCGGAAGGCGCGTCGATCTTCATCAATTTCGATCCATCGGTTTTCGTCGATCCGGTGGTCGTCGAGGCGACCATCCGCGAGATGCGGGTCACGCTGGCCGAGACAGGCATCGACCCGCGCCGCGTCGTCTGCGAGATGACCGAGAAGGAAACCGTCTCGCAGGAGGCGCTGTTTGCGCTGGTGGCGTCGCTGAAGGCAACCGGCTTCCGCATCGCGGTCGACGACTACGGCGCCGACGATTCCGACATGGGCCGCATCCGCGACCTCGATCCCGACATCGTGAAATTCGACGCCGGCTGGATAGCCCGGCTGATGGACAGCGGCCCCGGCTACGCGCTGCTCGTCACCATGGTCTCGACTTTCACGGCGGAGGGCATCAGCACCGTCTTCGAAGGCATCGAGGAAGGCTGGCAGGTGGAACTCGCGGAAAAGGCCGGCGCCGACATGGTCCAGGGTTTCGCACTGGGCCGGCCGGAGCTCGTGCCGGCGGATTTTTCCGCGCTGACGCCTGTTCCTCCTCCCGAGCATCACCCGCCTGCGCAGGCGATGCCGGTCCTCGGTGGGCCTCCCGTCGCGCGGGCGGTCGGCGAACTGCGCCATACGAAAGCGTTCGGAAGAAGGGTGCAGCCGCTATGAGCGCCGGGGCTGAGCGGCAGATCGGCCTCGATGACGCAATCATCGTGGACGAGGTCGGCATCGAGAGCGGCTGCTACGGTCTCTACCGCCTGCGCAGCCTGTACCAGCCGATCTTCAAGCGCCGCGAGCGGACCCTGAGGATGGTCGCCGTCGAGGCAACGGTCCGGCCTTACCTCGCCGGAGAGGAAGTGCCTGCCGAAGTCTTCCTGCCGGCGGTCGCCGATGACGATCAGGATTTCATCGGGCGGGTGGGGTTGGCGCTGTCGCTGCGCAATCATCGCAACATCGGCATCGACACGCTGGAGCTGGTCGTCGATCCCGAGGGCATCGAAACGGGGGCGCTGATCGACCGCATCCGCCTCATCGCCGCAGAGCTGGCCGAGGCCGAGCTCGATGCCGGCACCGTCGTCTGCGCGCTTGGCGAACACGCCGCGTCGGATAAGGCTCTGCTTTCGCGGCTCGCCGCGGAGATGCGCGCTCATGGGCTCAGGATCGCGGTCGGTGATTTCGGCGCCGGCCACTGGACCGACGAGGCTGTCGACCTGTTGAAGCCCGAGATCGTCAGGATCGACGGCAACTGGTTCCGCCAGGTCTGCCGGGACGCCACGACGGTCAGGCTGTTCGACGCCGTCGTGTCGCGGCTGCGGGAGCGCCAGTCGAAGGTGCTGGTCACCGGCATAAAGAGCGGCGAGCAGCTCGCGGTGGCCTTGCGATCGGGCGTGGACCTCCTGCAGGGAAATCTCCTGGCGACGCCGGCGCTGGTGGGTATGCTGCTGGAAGAGACACCGCTCGCCATCGCCGAGAAGCTGGGCGAGGCGCGGCGGATCATTCCGCTGTTCGGCTGACACATCACCGGCGCTGATCGATCCGCAAAGAAAAATCGCTGGATGCTGATCCCGCGCCGAGGCAATCATCTGCCTCGACCGCAAAGAGGGCAGGCATGATCACGATCTACGGCATGGCTAACAGCGGCAATTGCTACAAGCCGCGTCTGATGATGGCAAAGCTCGGCCGTCCGTTCAGGCACGTCGAGGTGAGTTCGCAGGACGGCGGCACGCGGTCGGAGGCCTTCACCGCCAAGAACCCGAACGCCATGGTGCCCCTGCTCGAATTCGACGACGGCAGGCTGCTCGCCGAATCCAATGCCATGCTGCTGCATCTCGGCGAGGGAACGCGCTTCGTGCCGCAAGACGCCTACGAGCGGGCGCTCGCGTACCAGTGGCTGTTCTTCGAGCAGTACAGCCACGAGCCCTACGTCGCGGTCCGCCGCGCGCTCCTGACCTTCCCGAACCGCAGGCACGACGCGACGCCCGAACGTCTCGCGGCGACGCTGGAGCGCGGCAACAAGGCGCTGCGGGTGATGGAGAGGCGGCTGGCCGAAACGCCCTTCTTCGCGGGAGGGTCGCTCAGCATCGCCGACATCTCGCTCTACGCCTATACGCATGTGGCGGGCGAGGGCGGCTTCGAACTCGGCGACTATCCAGCGGTAGGCGCATGGCTGAAGCGCGTCGAGAGCGATCCGGGTCACGTAGCGATGGACTGGCTGCCTTAAGCCTTGCCCGTCAGCGCAGCCCGGCTTGCGTGCGCCAGTCGGTTCCGGCCTCTGTGGCATCTCGACAGGACGGGAGGGTCCGGACAAACAAAAAGGCGGGGCAAAACCCCGCCTTTCAATTCCCTCGGTAGACTGACCGGGAGCATCCGGTCCGAGACTGCAGCAATCCGCTGTTCAGCGTTCGGACCTTTTGCGGCCATTCGCGCGCCACTGGCGCGGCCGTCAGTACATCCGTGACTTGCCGCGCGCTCCGTTGACCGGGAGCACGCGTTTCAGGTCAGCCTGCCTTGGACAAAGATCCAGCAGCGGACTTGCCGGTACGGCGGTCCTGCTCGATCTCGAAATTGATCTTCTGGCCTTCCGCCAGGCTCGACATGCCGGCCCGCTCGACTGCGGAGATGTGGACGAAAACGTCCGGTCCGCCCGCGTCAGGCTGGATGAATCCGAAACCTTTGGTTGCGTTGAACCACTTCACGGTTCCAGTAGCCATGTAACTTCCTCGTATTTGCGACGTTGTAGCTTGGCGAAGGGTTGGCCTGCGCCGTTTAGTATCGAGATTTGGGAGATAGACGTCAGCAAACGCGGGTAGCGTGGTTCTGGATCGATCGGCCGAAATTTCAATACACCGCATATAGGCAGGCTTATAGAAAAACACAAGCCTCGGACTGCATCGTCATTTTTTAACCTCTGTCATTTCTCGGCGAGTTTGACGCCGTTCATTGCGGCAACAGCGTCGGACAGCATCGGCACGAAGTCGCCGGCCTTGCCGGCGCCGGCGGCCAGGGCGAAGGAATTGCGCACGGCGGCGCCAAGCGGATTTGCCGTGTCTGACGCATTGGCATAGCCCGACAGGTAGGTAAGGTCCTTCAGCGCGTTGGAGATGGTGAAGCGGTGCGCGTTGGGGTCCCGCTCCAGCACCCAGGTGAAGAAGGTCTGGTAGAAAGGGCAGTCCATGCGGCCGCCGCGGATGACGCTGTCAAAGACCTGCGGCGTCAGCCCGGCCTTGGCGCCCAGCGTCAGCGCCTCCGAATAGAGCGCGGCATAGCCGAGAGAGACGAAATTGTTGAGCAGCTTCATCGTGTGGCCGCTGCCGACCGGCCCTGTGCGCAGAATGCGGCCGGCGAATTTTTCGAGCACCGGCTTCACGCGCTCGAAGACGGCGTCATCGCCGCCCGCCATGACGTCGAGCGTACCGGCCTCGGCATCCTTCGGCGTGCGGGACAGCGGCGCGTCGACCAGCGTGATCCCTCGCGGGGCGAGGGAAGCGGCCAGCTTGACCGTCGAGGACGGATCCGAAGTCGAGCAGTCGACGACGATCAGTTCCTTGCCAGCCGAGGCGAGGCCGCCCGGACCGGTCAATATCGCCTCGACCTGAGGGCTGCCGGTGACGCAGAGCACGACGATGTCGCTTTGCGCGGCGAGCTCGTGCAGCGTCGCCACCTCCCTGGCGCCGCGGCTCTTCAGGTCCTCGACCGGCTCGCGGTTCTTGTGCGCGACGATGGCGAGCGGATGGCCCTTCTCGACGATGTTCTTGGCCATGCCGTGGCCCATCAGCCCGACGCCCACGAAACCTACGCGATCCAATGCCATGCTGTCCTCCTCGATGACGGCCCGACCTTATGCGTTTTCCGGCGGCGCGTCACCGGAGACGCGCCGCCCCAACTGCGTCCAAATTCGACCGCAAATGAAACCCGCACGCGCGTTTCGCCGTTGGGCGCGACGGTGACGGGTTGCGATGGAGGCAACGATGAAAGCAGTCCTGATAGCGCTGAGCCTGCTCTTTGTGTCTTTCGAGGCGCAGGCGATCTCGCGCTACAATTCGACGTCGATGAGCTGCAACGAGATCAAGGCGACAGTGGGCAGGCAAGGAGCCGTGATCCTGCGCTGGCGCGGCAACTCCGGCGTCCAGCGCTACGGCCGCTTCGTCGCGAATTCAACCTTCTGCAGCGCCAGCGAGCGGGCGGAGATTTCCTACGTGCCCTCTGCCGACCGCCGCTCCTGCGCCGTGCCGGAATGCAAATACTGGAATCCCGACGACGACATCCTCTTCCGTTTCGGCCACCGCGACTGAGCTGGGGAACAAGCTGGTCTAGAAGGCGAACGACTGCTGCGGGGCGGGTGGCGGACCGACCCGCACCCCTTCGAGCGCCAGCATCCTTTGCTTGGTGGTCGAGCCGCCGGGGGCCGAAAAGCCGCCGATCTTGCCGCCTGCCGCGAGGATTCGGTGGCAGGGGATGATTAGCGGCACGGGATTGGCGCCAAGCGCCTGGCCGGTCTCACGCGGCAAACCGTCATGGCCCGCCCGCTTCGCCAGTTCGCCATAGGTGGTCGTCTCGCCGAAGCCCAGCTTGCGCGCGGCCTCGTAGATGGCCAGCCGGAAATCATCGACGCCGCCGAGATCGACCGG
>DATDJN010000149.1:0-7047 GCA_036520515.1 Rhizobiaceae bacterium | reverse complement strand
AAGGACCTGAAGATCCCCGATGATCTCAAGGCGGCCATCGACGCAGAGCCGAGCGCAAGGGCGATGCTGGCCAAGCTGAGCGAGCAGAACCGCTTCGCCCTCGCTTTCCGCCTCCACAACATGAAGACCGAAGCCGGCCGCAAGAAAAGGATTGCGGCCTTTGTCGAGATGCTGAAGCGCGGCGAGACGATTTATCCGCAGAAGAGGCAGAGGAGATAGGGAAAGGCCGACTTCACGGCTGGTGTTGCCGTTCAAATTTGCCGTATGAATGGCACATGGCTTTTGGGGTATTCATCCACCGATCCGACTCGATCTACGACGACAGTCCTGCTGAACGGTATCAATTTCCGCGTCAGTACCTTAGACGGGTCGAAGCATGCATCGGAGATTGGATAGTTTATTATGAACCGCGCAAAGTGTCTGCGACGCGGGGTTATTTCGCAGTAGCTAAAATCGGCCGGGTCGTGCCTGATCAAGCAGCTCCCGATATGTTTCTCGCTTTGATCGAGCCCGGCAGCTACTTGGATTTTGCTGATCCCGTTTCTTTCAACATGCCCGATGGCATTGTCGAGCGCGGTTTGCTCAATGAGCAGGGCGCCATCTCAGGACGAGCGCAATCGGCTGTCCGGCCTCTCAGCGCAACCGACTTCAATCGCATTGTCAGCCTTGGCCTGGGTCAACGTGAACTCGTGCTACCGCGTGTCGACGATCCTGTTGTGTTGACGGGTTGGCAGGAAGAACAGGCACCATTCCAATCGGAGCAGGATCGTGATCGCGTTGACTTCCTCGGTTCCAGGATCGTGCGTGACCGTGTTTTCCGACAAGTCGTCCTGCGGGCGTATGACGAGCGATGTGCCATCACGGGTTTGAAGCTGATTAATGGGGGTGGCCGTGCAGAAGTTGCCGCGGCTCATATTCGTCCCGTCGAGCAGAATGGCCCGGATATCGTCCACAACGGAATTGCATTGTCTGGAACGGCTCATTGGATGTTCGATCGTGGGCTGATCGGCTTATCGGATGACCTGGACATTCTGGTCTCGCGGCATGTGAACGACACCGAGAGCGTCAGGTCTTTCATAAATTCTACCGGCCGCGCGACAATGCCTGTCCGTCCTACGGATCGTCCGCACCCGTACTTTCTGCGCTGGCATCGCGAGAATTGTTTTAAGCACTAATGCCACCGCGTAGTTTCATCTGTCCCTCAGCCGCAAATGCGCGCTGCGAAATTTTGATGCCCAGCGGGTGGCCGGCGCCCTTCAAACCTACCGCTGGTGCCTATCCGACCTTTGCCATCACCGCCCAGGCCCGCGCTTTCATGCCGATCGAGCCGTCGACCTCGCGCGGCAGTCTGGCTTCCAGCCGCTCCCGCAGGCGCTTGCGCGCTTCTTCGGGAAGGCTGGCGACATAGCCTGGAGCCGGGCCGGCGCCCTGCGTGAACGGCCGCCAGTAGTCGTCGAAATCGGGGAATATGGTCGGCGTGTCGAGCGCGCTGCAGGCGACATCGACAAGCCCGACCTCGCGCGCCAGCGCGGCCAGCCCATCCGGCGCGCAGAAGGGGAAGCGCTTGTCCTCCGCAAGGTCCGCCGCCTTCGGGTCAAGTGCGGCCGCCTCCGTCCAGAAGGCGCGCAGGAACTCCAGCCCGCCGCCCGGATAATCCCAGACGTAGAAGGCGACGGCGCCGCCGGGCCGCGTGACTCGCTTCATCTCGGCAAGCGCCTTCGCCCGGTCGGCCACGAAGTTCAGCGTCAGCGCCGAGACCGTCGCGTCCTGGCTTGCCGTATCCAGGTCGAGCGACTGCGCGTCGCCCTTGCGGAACTCGGCGCGAGGATCGCGCACATTCGCGCGCGCCTTGGCGAGGAAACCGTCGGACGGGTCGATGGCGACGAGGCTTTTCGGGTCGCAGCGAGAGACGATAGCCGCAGACAATGCGCCGGTGCCGCAGCCAACGTCCAGCCAGTCCAGCCCGCCGGGCACTGGCACCTGGTCGAGGAAGAGCGGAGCGATCCGCCGGCTCCACCGTCCCATGTAATTGTCGTAGCTGTCGCCTGCCAGCCAGGCGTCGTGTCGGGAAGCCTCGCTCATGGCGAAATCTCCATCGCCCCCGCTGGAGGATACAGGGTTGGCGGCGGTGGCGTCGAGCCGGTTCGGCGAGCCGCCTCAGCCCGCGACCATCGCCTCCAAATCCATCGCCAGCAGATCGCCGATCTTCTCCACCGTCACATCGGGCTTGCGGTATCTGCCGACATTCGCCGGATCGAGAGCGTAGTGACCCTGGCGCGGGAACACCGTCACCAGCCTCTCGCCCCAGGTCTTTTTCACCGCGTCCAGGATGCGTTCCTTGTCGTCGATCAGCACGTAGCGCTTCGCGGGAAATTCGCGCTCGACGGCAGCAAGCATCTCCTCCTTGTGGATGAAGATGAGGACGCGGCCCTCAACCGCCTTCCAGATGCCCGAGCGCTGCACCTTGCGCGGCTGGAATACCACGTCGCCGTCCGACAGGATCACCGTCGGGCCGACCGTGGCCAGCTTAGCCAGTACTTCCAGGGCGTCCGGATAAAGGCGGTCGGCGAAAGGATAGTCGATCAGGAAGGCCGATACGGAAAGGAGCCTGTGCGCCGCCTCGCCATTCCCCTCGAGGTCGGCGCGGTAGCGCTGCAGCGCGCCGAGATAGTCGGCGTAACCGAGCTCCTTCCTGATCTCCTCGAAATGCCGCCAGTAGAGATCGCCAGTCTCGCCGAAATTGCCGGCAAGATGCGCTCTCAGATCGTCGGCGATGCGGTCGTTGTCGAGCAGAGTGTTGTCCACATCGAGAAGAAATACGACGTCATGCGCCATATCGCGGTTCCGCTCCAAAGCTCTCCGGCGCGAAGCTAGCGCCGATCGCGCGGCGCGGATAGTGCGGGACGCATGGCCAGGGTGGTGGCGTCCGGCGAATTGTCCAGCATAATGGGCAGACCAATGCCTGAGTCGGCCCGAAGATAGTGGTGTCCGACATTTCTCTACGCTCTGATCGTCGGAGGGAATGATGTGGCGGGCACTATCCGGCAGCGGCGTCCCCGTCCTGGCAGCTGTCTTGTGGGCCGGCATGGCCCATGCGGATGATCCCGGCCAGGCAACGCCCGCCCCCGCAGCCGAGCCGTCGCCATGGCTGCTTGGCGACTGGAACGGCGAGCGCACGCGCCTCAAGGAGGCGGGCGTCGATTTCCAGTTCGGCTACACGGGCGAAGCCGCCTACAATGCGAGGGGAGGGACAGACGAGCATCTGGCCTATGCCGACCAGTACGCTGCGGGCGTCACGCTCGATCTCGACAAGCTTCTGGGCATTCCCGCCGCGCAGTTCCAGGCTACGATCACCCAGCGCACCGGCCGCAATCTCGTCGACGACGCCGAACTCGGCACCTTGCAACTGGTGCAGGAGGTCTTTGGCCGAGGCCAGACGACCCGTCTCACGGAATTCTATTACAAGCAGTCCTTCGCGGGGGGACTGGTCGATTGGAAGGTCGGCCGACTGGGCGTCGGTGGCGATTTCGCCGCGTTTAGCTGCGACTTCCAGAATCTCACCTTCTGCGGCTCGGACCCCGGCAATATCGTCGGCGACTACATCTATAATTGGCCGATCAGCCAGTGGGGCACGGTCCTGAAGTTCAACATCGAGGATTTCGGTTATGTCCAGGGCGGCGTCTACGACGTCAACCCGGATTATCTCGGCCTCAGCAAGGCTCTCCTGCCGGTATGGTTCTCGGGCTCGACCGGCGCGTTGATCCCGGTGGAAGTCGGTTGGCTTCCCACTTTCGGCGGCCTGGCAGGCAGCTACAAGTTCGGCGCATGGTACGACACCTCAACGGCGGACGATATCGTCGACGACGCCAATGGCGATCCGTTCGACGTCACGGGCCTGCCGCCGGCGCGCCATCGCGGCCGCTATGGGGCCTACATCAATTTCCAGCAGAACCTGACGCCGGACCTGAAGGTCTTCCTCAACGCCGTGATGGCCGACAGGCGCACCTCGACCACCGACCGCCAGGTGGCGGTGGGGCTGGTCTATAGCGGTGTCTTCGACACGCGCCCCGATGACGATATCGGCCTTGCGCTGGGCACCACCCATGTAAACGACCGGGTGGCTGACGAGGATGGCATAGAGGGGTCGGAATATGTCGCCGAGATTTATTATACATGGCGGCCCCACCCCGCCCTGCAAATCCGCCCGAACCTCCAATATGTCCTCGATCCAGGCGGCGACAGCGAACGCGAGGACGTGCTGGTGCTTGGCTTGAAGACGTCGGCGAGTTTTTGACCACGACCCTCGTTCGCCTTTGGCAGACGTCCCCCTGACAGGTGCTGCGCATCAGGCGGTGACGCCGGTTTGGCGACGCCTGCGATGCGCCTTGGAACCGTGGCGCTTCTTTCGCATTCTTGTCCAAGGCAGACAGGAGCGCAGGGTGAGAGCATTGTTGTCTATAGCGGGCGGGTTACTGGTGTCGCTCGGCATGTTCGGTGCGGGGCTGGCGGCCGCGATCTACTTGCTTGCCGTGGAACCGGTCGGGCAGCCTGGCCCGAGCGTGGAGGTCGCCGACCTCTGGAGCGCGCAGCCACGCAAGGTAGACCGCAATGCGCAGCATTTCGAGCGCATTCCAGCCTTGGCTTCCGGCGGCGGAGATGAGTCCGGCGAGACCGAGATCGCTGCCGCCGACATCGCGGCGGCTACTGACTTCGGAACGGTGGACCCCGCCACGACCGCCTCTGTCCAGCCCGCTGACGGGCGCCAGGACAGGCTGCTGACGGCGCCGGACCAGGCGTCGGATCGATTTGCGGGCGAGGACCTGGAAGACCCCGTCGTGCTGGATCAGATCACTGCGGACCATCGGGATTGGTGCGCTTCCCGCTATCGCTCCTACCAGCCCGAGAACAACAGCTACACCTCGTACAGCGGCCAGCAGCAGCCCTGTGTCTCGCCCTACACGCGCGATCTTGTCCGGCGCGACACTGTCCAGGAAGCGGACGCCGAACCGGCGCTCGGCGCACCTCCCATACGCGGCATCGAGGCTGAACTCGTCAACGACCAGCCGGTCGAGAACGGGGCGGCCGGCAATTGGCGCGGCTATAACGCGTTCGCCGAGGAGGCATCCTCCGTCCAGTACGCCGTCGACGACAGCGCCGCCTATGCCGGTTCCGACCATGCAAGCTACTGCTTCAACCGCTACCGCTCCTATCGTCCCGAGGACAACACCTACCAGCCTTTCGGGGGCGGACCGCGCCGGCAGTGCGAATAGCCAGCGGGGGCGCTTGGGGCACGCCCATCAAGCAATTGCGAGCGTTTCCGGCCGCGGCGTGATAGGACGGCGAGGAACCGTCCCGGAGGTGCAAGCCATGGCCGATCTCGGCGAAATCCTTGATCCCGTCCGCAAGCAGGTCATCGACGTCAAGGACGCGCTGACCCATGCGCGCTACCGCTATGACGGCCTCGACCTGATCCTGGAGTCCGTCTCCGAGTCCAAGATCCGCGGGGCCGCGCAGGAGATTTTCGCCGTCGCGGCCGAGAAGATGGATGCTGTCGACGATCTGCTCGACGACCTCTACCGGGAGCTTTCCGATCTCGACCGCAAGCTCGAGGCTCTCGACCGAAACGGAAAGCAGCAGAATTAGGCCTAGCGCGGGGGCAGCCTGCGCCGCTGCCGTTCCCCAGGCGGCAGCAGGTCGCCGACCCGGAAGGCGAAGGACGTCACCCGGGTCGCGTTCCTGTCGACCTCGCAGCGGTAGCTCAGATCGTACCACTCACCGTCGAGGCGAAAGGCTGCCTCGGCAGCGTCGATGACCGTGGCGCCGTCTTCCAGCCGGAAGGACGGCAGGAGATCCGGATAATAGGGCGGCCAGGCGTTGCGCAACTGTTCGCGCAGTTCGGTGACGCAGAGCCGGCCGCCCCGCACGTCGCGCGGGAGGTTGCCCATCGCCGCGGTCGCCAGGATATCGTCCGTATCGTCTTGCGAGAACAGCTTCTTCCCCTCCACAGGCTTCGCGTCATACTGCTTCTCGGCCGGCTTTTCCGCTGGCTTGGGAGCCCGGTTCTCCGGTGCGTCCGGCAGGGCCGCGGGGGGTTCGGACTTCGAGGCAGTCAGCGCCGGCGGCTCGCTGGGCTGCTCCTGCTTTGGCGGCTCGCGCCCGGCTTCCGGCGAGGCCGCTCCCTCCTCGGGGCTGTTGCCGTCGCGGGCCTGGCGCGGGCCGGCATCCTTGTCGCCGAACTGGAACACGGGGTTGATGACCTGCTGCGGAGGCTGGGGGGCAGGGTCCTCGCGCGGCGGCGGTTCTTCCGCTTTGGCCTGCTCCTTCGGCGTTTCCGGAGGCGGCGGCGGAGGCTCGGCCTTGGCTTCCTCCGGCGGCTTGGGCGGCGGGACGAGATCCACGTTTATCGCCTGCTCCTCCTCGGGTTCCAGCAGCGACAAGGGCAGTCCGAACACGACAAGGAGAACGACAACGAGATGCACGGCAACCGAGCCGGGCAGGGCCCAGCGGGACACAAGGCGCGGTTCCTCTGCATCGTCGTTCATGGCGACCGATGTGGAACGAAATCAAGGCGGCTTCAAGTATCCGGGTCCTTCCGACGCGGATTGCGTCCGGGAAGCGCCCGTTTTCCCATCAGCGTCTATGCAGCCGTGTTTTCGCACCAGACCACGACGCCTTTGCCGCGCGGCGGCCAGGCGGTGCGGGGCGGCTGTTCCCGCTTTCAGCCAAGCTTGTGACCATCGGACGCCAGCCAACCTGCCTTGAATTCGCGCCTCACGGCGGGTCCATCGAGATCACTTCGCCCGACTGCGTCACCGTGCAATGCGACGTGTCGCCTCCGGTGCTCATGGTCAGCACCCAGTTGGCGCCCGACCGCCTGACATGCTTCACCACGCTCGTGCCGACCGGTTCCTCCTGGTATTCGTCGGCGCTGTTCATGCAGGCGTCCATCGCCGCCTTGGACGGTTCGGACCGGGCGCCTGCTTCGCCGGACCTGCCGCAGTCTCCGTCAGCCACCTCGTCTATGCCGGTGTAGCGCCCGTTCGAGAC
>DATDJN010000148.1:0-3905 GCA_036520515.1 Rhizobiaceae bacterium | reverse complement strand
GCGTTTCCGGAAGGTCATGATGGAACTGACCGCCGGCTGAGGCAAAGGGGCTCATGGACGCGAAGACGACAGGCTCGGACGGCCCCGGCGCGCTCTACCAGCGCATCCTCTCCGACATCCGCGGCCGCATCCTGTCGGGCGAATGGCCGCCGGGCCATCGCATTCCCTTCGAGCACGAGCTGTCCGACCAATATCAGTGCTCGCGGATGACCGTGAACAAGGCGATGTCGGAGCTTGCGCGCAGCGGCCTGATCGAGCGGCGCCGGCGCTCCGGCAGCTTCGTGAGGCGGCCGCGGAGCCAGGCGGCGGTGCTGGAGATCCACGACATCCGCACCGAGGTCGAGGCGCTCGGCCTGCCCTACCGCTACGAGCTTGTGTCGCGCCGGCAGCGCGATGCCGGAGAAGGCGACGCCGGCTTTGCGCCCGGCGCCGTGCTGGTCGAGCTTGTCTGCCGGCATTTTGCCGGGGCCGCGCCTTTCTGCCTCGAGGAGCGCGCAATCAGCCTGACCGCCGTGCCGGAGGCGGCCGAGGAAAGCTTCGCTGCCGTGGCGCCCGGCCCCTGGCTGCTGTCGCGCGTGCCGTGGAACGCCGCCGAGCACACGATCCGCGCCGTGGCGGCCGACGAGCATACGGCGAAGATGCTCGGCGTTCCGCGCCACAGCCCGTGCCTCGTCGTGCAGCGGCGCACCTGGAGCGGCGATGAGCCGGTGACCGACGTCAGGCTCACCTATGCCGGCGAAACGCATTCGCTGGTGGCAAGGTTCGCCCCGCAGGCGGGGTAGCCGGCCGCCCCTCTTCCCTTTTCATCCCGCGCTGCAATATTGAGCTTGGAGATTGCCCGGAACTCGTGAAAAACTGCGGCCAGCCAACGATCCGGGAGCCGTGATGGCAATCCTCGCCGCCGTCCATCACCTGACGCACTACACATATGACCGGCCGGTGGTGCTGAGCCCTCAGGTGATCCGACTGCAGCCGGCGCCGCATTCGCGCACCAAGGTGCTCAGCCACTCGCTCAAGGTCGAGCCGGCAAATCACTTCGTCAGCCTGCAGCAGGACCCCTACGGCAACTTCCTGGCGCGCTTCGTCTTTCCTGAGCCGGTGACGGAACTGAAGGTCGAGGTCGACCTCGTCGCCGACATGACGGTCTACAATCCCTTCGACTTCTTCGTCGAGGAAAGCGCCGAGACCTGGCCGTTCGATTATCCCGAGGATCTGCGCGACGACCTGAGTATCTACCGCGATCCGGAGCCCGTCGGGCCGGAACTGGACGCTTTCCTTGCCACCATCGACCGATCGTCCAAGAACACGGTGAACTTCCTCGTTGACCTCAACGCCCGCATCCAGCGCGAGGTCGGCTACATCGTGCGCATGGAAACCGGCGTGCAGGCGCCCGACGAGACGCTGGCGCTCGCAAAGGGCTCGTGCCGCGATTCGAGCTGGCTTCTGGTCCAGGTGCTGCGCAACCTCGGTTTCGCCGCGCGCTTCGTCTCGGGTTACCTGATCCAGCTCAAGCCCGACCTCGTGTCGCTCGACGGACCGCCCGGCACCGACCGCGACTTCACCGACCTGCACGCCTGGTGCGAGGTCTATATCCCCGGCGCCGGCTGGATCGGCCTCGACCCGACCTCGGGGCTGTTGACCGGAGAAAGCCACGTGCCGCTGGCGGCGACGCCGCACTACAGGAACGCCGCGCCCATCACCGGCGGCTTCGCCGGCTCGCCCGATACCCGGACCAGCTTCGCCTTCGACATGCGCGTCCAGCGCATCGCCGAGCACCCCCGCATCACAAAGCCCTTCTCGGACGAAAGCTGGCGGGCGCTGGACCGTCTGGGCGAAGAGGTCGATGCGGTGCTGAAGGCGGAGGACGTGCGGCTCACCATGGGCGGCGAGCCGACCTTCGTGTCGATCGACGATTTCGAGAGCGAGGAGTGGAACACGGCGGCCGTCGGCCCGACCAAGCGCGAGAAGGCCGATGCGCTGATCCGCCGGCTGCGCGAGCGTTTCGCGCCCAACGGCTTCCTCCATTACGGCCAGGGCAAGTGGTATCCGGGCGAAAGCCTGCCGCGCTGGACCTTCTCGCTCTACTGGCGCACCGACGGCGAGCCGGTGTGGTCCGACCCCGGCCTGATCGCGCGGGAGAATTCCGACCGCAAGGTTACCGCGGAGGACGCGGGCCGGCTGCTGCTGGTCATCGCCGACGAACTCGGCATCGAGACCGACATGGTGGCCGAGGCCTACGAAGACCCGGCGGAGTGGCTGCTCAAGGAAGGCAATCTGCCCGACAATGTCGACCCGTCGAATTCCAGGCTGGAGGACCCCGAGGAGCGCAGCCGCATGGCGCGCGTCTTCGAGCGCGGGCTGACCAGGCCGTCAGGCTATGTGCTGCCCGTGCAGCGCTGGCAAAGCCAGGCGGCGGCTCCGGCCCAGCGGTGGCGCTCGGAAAAGTGGACAACCAGGCGCGGCCGGCTGTTCCTGGTGCCGGGCGACTCGCCGGTCGGCTACCGGCTGCCGCTCGGCACCCTGCCCTACGTGCCGCCGGCGCGGTTCCCCTACATCGTCCCCCTCGATCCGTCGGTGCCGCGCGGCGCGCTGCCGCCTCGCGAGGCGATCCTGCCGCAGCCGCCCGAGGCTGCCGCGCCTGAAGGCGCCGACGAGATGGCGCGCCGTCAGGCGTCGGCGTCCTTCACCGCGGCGACGGGTGCGCAGGAGCGCGTCGAGCAGGAACTGGGCGAGATCGGCGGCGCGGTGCGCACGGCAATTTCGGTGGAGCCGCGCGACGGCAGGCTGTGCGTGTTCATGCCGCCGGTCGAGGCGCTGGAAGACTACCTGGAGCTGATCGCTGCGGCCGAGAATGCGGCGAGGAATACCGGCCTGCCGGTGCATATCGAGGGCTACGCGCCGCCGCAGGATCCGCGTCTCAACGTCATCCGCGTCGCGCCCGACCCCGGCGTCATCGAGGTGAACATCCATCCGGCGTCGAGCTGGCAGGATTGCGTAGCGACGACCGAGGCCATCTACGAGGAAGCAAGGCAGACCCGGCTCGGCGCCGACAAATTCATGATCGACGGGCGCCACACCGGCACCGGCGGCGGCAACCATGTCGTGGTCGGCGGCGCGACGCCCAACGACAGCCCCTTCCTGCGTCGGCCCGACCTGTTGAAGAGCCTGGTGCTCTACTGGCAGCGGCATCCCTCGCTCTCCTACATGTTCTCCGGCCTGTTCATCGGCCCCACCAGCCAGGCGCCGCGCATCGACGAGGCGAGGCACGATTCGCTCTACGAGCTGGAGATCGCGCTGTCGCAGGTGCCCTTGCCGGACCAGGGCCAGCCGCCGCTGCCCTGGCTGGTCGACCGGCTGTTCCGCAACCTCTTGACCGACGTCACCGGCAACACGCATCGCTCCGAGATCTGCATCGACAAGCTGTTCTCGCCCGACGGCCCGACGGGACGGCTGGGGCTGGTCGAGTTCCGCGGTTTCGAGATGCCGCCGAATGCGAGGATGAGCCTGGCGCAGCAGCTTCTCGTCCGCGCCATCATCGCGCGCCTGTGGAAGAGCCCGCTCGAAGGCCGTTTCGTGCGCTGGGGCACCGCGCTGCACGACCGCTTCATGTTGCCGCATTACGTCTGGGCCGACTTCATGGACGTGCTGGAGGATCTTCGTCAGAACGGTTTCTCATTCCGGCCGGAATGGTTCGACGCGCAGCTCGAATTCCGCTTCCCCTTTTGCGGCGAGGTGGCGACGCAAGGCATCAAGCTGGAACTGCGGCAGGCGCTGGAGCCTTGGCACGTGATGGGCGAGCAGGGCGCGATCGGCGGCACGGTGCGCTTCGTGGATTCCTCCGTCGAGCGGCTGCAGGTGAAGACCGAAGGCCTGAACCCGGAGAGGCACGCCATCGCCTGCAACGG
>DATDJN010000147.1:0-3570 GCA_036520515.1 Rhizobiaceae bacterium | reverse complement strand
AGCGCCGGAGCAAGCAGCGCGCCAAGACCGACGCGGCTGCGGGCGAGCGTCGGCAACGCGGCGATGGCTGTGGCGATCCCCAGCGCCGTCAGATCCGACTTGCGCCTTTCAGCCACACGCTTTGCGCGGGTCTCGGCGGTCAGCCGATTGACGAGCAGGACAAGAAGCGCCAGCACGATGAAGCCGACGCCGAAGCCGATCGACGTCTCGAGAGAGCCATATCGATCCGACACATAGATATACAGCGCGCCGATCAGGAAGCCGGCGCCGCATAGGCTGGCGACCCCTGCAACCAGGTAAGCGACGGCCGCCCGGCGCGCCCGCCGGATGGCCTGCAGCGTCTCGCCGGACGCCAGACTTGCAAGCAGCGACGCCAGCATGCGCTAGCGTCGGGCAAGCAATGCGAAGAGGTAGCCGACGCCGGCCGCTATCGCCAGCGAGGTCACCGGCTTTTCGCGCACCGTCGCGAGGATTTGCTCCTCTATGTCCCTGGCGCTGGCGCGCAATTCTTCGAGCTTCGCTTCGCCTTGCACGCGAAGCTGCTCCGCACTCGCGGCCGCCGCGCGCCTGGCCGTGCCGTACCCGTGCTCGCCGGTAGCCGCCATCTGCTTGGCCAGCTTTTCCAGTTCCGCTTTCAGTTGCTTGATGTCCGCCTCGAGATCGGGCGCCTCGTTGGCCCCGTTGCCGGTCTTGCCGGTCGTTGCAGTCGCCATGGCTCACTCCTTGCGTTTGCGCTCATCAACGCCGCGCGGATGGTCAGGTTCCGACGGGAACAAATGAATGTCAAAGGGCGTTTGCGCGTTTTAGCTTCGGCGGAAGATTCATGCCCAGTCAGACTGCCAGGAAGGCGCCGGTCGTCAAGGCGCCGCCCGTGAGGGCGTCGGTCAAGAAGGCGCCTATCGTCAGGCTTCCGCCAAAATCGAATGTCGAGCTTCTGCTGCTGCGGAGCGCGCAGGTGGCGATGATCGTCGTGGGCGTGGCCACCTCGATCTTCATGCTCCATGCGGGCGAGTACATACTGGCGCCGGCCGGCCTCGGCATCGTCCTCGGGCTGATGCTCGGCCCGCTCGCCACCCTGCTCGAGAAGCGCGGCATGCGGCCCGGCCTCTCGGCCTCGCTCGTGGTCTTGGTGTTCATCATCGCGATCTGCCTTTTCGCTGCGGCCATAGCCGCCCCGCTGGGGTTCTGGCTGTCGCGGTTGCCGCAGCTCTGGGCGAACCTGCAGTTGCAGTTGTCGGAATTCAGGGCGCCGCTGGAGACCCTGAAGAGCGTACGGGACCAATTGCGCGACCTGACTGGCGGCGAAGGCCTCACCGTTTCGGTCGACGAAGGCATGGGGGTCGAGAGCGTCGCGGTCCTGGCGCCGGCCTTCGTCGCTCAGGTCCTGATCTTCTTCGCCTGTCTCTATTTCTTCGTGGCTACCCGCAACCAGACACGCGCCGCCATCCTCAAGCTATGCCTGGACCGGCGGCTTCGATGGCGTGTCGCGCACATCTTCCGCGACGTCGAACGGATGGTCTCGCGTTACCTGCTCTCCATCACCGTCATCAACGTCCTCGAAGGGGCCGCGGTCGGCATCGCGCTCTGGCTGATCGGCATTCCCTCGGCGATGCTCTGGGGAGCGCTGGCAGCGATAACCAACTTCGTCGTCTTCGTCGGCCCCATGGTGATGGTGGTGATCCTCTTCCTGGTCGGGCTCGCCGAATTCGACACTCTGGGCGGAAGCCTGCTCCCGGTGGCGGTCTATCTCGGCATCAACATGCTGGAGGCGCAGTTCGTGACGCCCATGGTCATCGGCCGCACGATGACGCTCAACCCTTTCGTCGTGGTTCTCGCGCTGATTTTCTGGATCTGGCTGTGGGGGCCGCTCGGCGGCTTCATCGCCATTCCGGCGCTGCTGGTCCTCTACGCCATGATCCGCAACATCGTACCCGGCATAAACTGGGGCGTCGATGACATAGACAAGGGTTACCGATGACGGTTGCCAGCAACCGGCGCGAGTGTCTTTTTTTAATGACATCGCCGACGATTGGCTTCATGAATCGTGCTTTTCCAGGGCTCTTCCGCCCGCGGGGAGCTTCTCCAGGAGATGAACCGAACTTTGCACGGCGTGCTTGAAGGCTTGCGTATCCTGGTGCTCGAGGATGAATTCCTGATCGCCATGGACGTCGAACAACTATGCCGCGACCACGGCGCCGCCGACGTCATCGTCGCGCGCAGCCTCGGGGAAACCGTTGCCGACGTCGACGGGGCAATCGTCGACATGCTGCTCGACGGGGTCTCCACGCTCGACTTCGCGGCTGAGCTTCAAGCGGCTGGAACGCCTTTCGTCTTCTCCTCGGGCTATACCGATAACGGCGAGTTGGCGAAGCGTTTTCCCGGCGTCGCGATGGTCGGGAAACCTTATGCTGGCCAAGATCTCATAGAAGCGCTGGCCGCCGCCTGCGGCCGCCTGCCGCAGTCACGCAGCGCTTGAACCCATCACCTGCGTGGCGATGGCGTCCGGGCCGAAATCGGCCTCGCCGGAAATCTTCAATATGTCCTGAAGCCTGGTGCGCGCGCGGCTGACCCGGCTCTTGATCGTGCCGACCGCGCAGTTGCAGATCTCGGCCGCCTCCTCGTAGGAGAAGCCCGAGGCTCCGATCAGGATAATCGCCTCGCGCTGGTCCTCCGGCAATTGCTCCAGGGCGGCGCGGAAATCCTTTAGGTCGAGTTGGCCGTGCTGGCTGGGGTGGACGGCGAGGCGCGCCGTCATCAGCCCGTCGGAATCCTGCACCTCACGACCCCGCTTGCGCATCTGTGAATAGAATTCGTTGCGCAGGATGGTGAAAAGCCATGCCTTGAGGTTGGTGCCGGGCTGGAAGCTCTCATGCTTGTCCCAGGCCTTGACCAATGTCTCCTGCACCAGGTCGTCCGCCCTGTCGGCGTTCTGGGAGAGCGACACGGCGAAGGCCCGCAAACTCGGGATCGCGCCGAGAAGATCGGCCTTGAAGGCTGCGGATACCGCCATGTCCGTCAGTCCTTGTTCGGAGCAGGTTCAGCTTCTTCAAGCTTTGCTAGCAGCGATGCGAAGCGGTCCGGCACCTCATCGGATACCAGATCGTCGTAATATTGCTTGAGCTTGCGGCCGATCTCGGAGTTGGGTCCAAGCGGATCGGCCATGGCCGGTCGGCGACGGGTACCGGCCTCCTCGGCAGAGGTTTTTTTTGTCATTGGTTGAATTGTGCCCTTCTTTCCCCGGTTCAAGCCGAGCGTATCGCGAGTCCACATGTGCTACGCCCGGTCCCCATGCGCGCCGGTGCCCTGTTCCGGGCAGCTAAACGCGGTATTTTCGGTTTGGTTCCACTCCCGTGCTTTTTTTGGAACTTTTGGTCACAGGCCACGTTGTACGGCCTCAAGTTTTAGCTTCTATTGCCACATACGTCACTTGAGGGAGACGGATCATTATGAGTCTATCCGCAACCATTGCCCCACATCTGCCTTTTCTCCGGCGGTTCTCCCGCGCGGTATCCGGATCGCAGCACAGCGGTGACGCATTGGTAGCCGCCCTGCTCGAAGCCATAATCGCCG
>DATDJN010000146.1:0-26093 GCA_036520515.1 Rhizobiaceae bacterium | reverse complement strand
GCCGAAACCCAGCGCGGCTTTCGCGGAGGCGTCGCCATCGCCGGAAATGGCCGTCGCCAGATCCTCCATCATCGGATTGTGGCCGATGACGAGCACGGATCCGCTGTCGGCGTTCTCGTGGATCAGAGCCAGGTAGCCGGCCGCGTCATCGCTGTAGAGCCTGTCGCTGAAAACGACGCGGCCAGTATCGGCCTGGCCGGCCACGCCTTCAAGCGTCTCGCGGGCGCGCAGCGCGCCGGAGCAGAGGGTGATGTCGGGTACGTAGCCGCAGTCGCGCATCTCGACCCCGGTCGCCTCGGCGTCGGCACGGCCCGAGGCTTCGAGCGGCCTGTCGAAGTCGCGTACGCCCGGCAGCGCCCATCCGGCTTTCGCGTGCCGCAGCAGAAACAGCCTGCTCAACGATCGTCCTCCCGAGGCGCTCATGCCGCGATGTGCGGTCCGCATTTAGCCATGCGGGAGGCATGGCGCAACATGCAGGAGGAGAAGGCGAGCCGGCAGGGGATTCAAGCCGCCGCATTTCGGTCACGGATGCAGGGCATGAGGCGCCGAAATGTGGCATGAGCCTTGCTTTTGACAATTGCGTGAGTGCTGGGCGGAATGATCTTGTGCCGTTACGGGAGCCCGAATATATAGGCGCCGAACCGGGTATGTGGGGTGAGTCGAATGAACGATCTCGTTACTGCAGATTATGTGCCCTCCGACGACGAGCCGTTCATGAACGAACGGCAGAAATCATACTTCCGGGCCAAGCTGGTCACCTGGAAAAACGACATCCTTCGCGAAGCTCGCGAAACCCTCGAAATCCTGCAGCAAGAGAACGCCAACCATCCCGATCTAGCCGACCGCGCATCGTCCGAGACGGACCGCGCCATCGAGCTTCGCGCCCGCGACCGGCAGCGCAAGCTGATCGCCAAGATCGATTCTGCGCTGCAGCGTATCGAGGAAGGCACCTACGGATATTGCGAGGAGACCGGCGAGCCTATCGCGCTGAAGCGCCTCGACGCCCGTCCGATCGCGACCCTGTCCATCGAGGCGCAGGAACGCCACGAGCGGCGCGAGAAGGTCTATCGGGACGACTGAGCCGGATGCTCGTGGGCCGGATGCTCATGAATTGAACAAAAAAGCGGCTTCGAGCCGCTTTTTTGTTAGCCGGGGCACCGTGTTGTCGGGGAGATCACGCTTCAGCGTTGGTTGTTCGAGAGTTCGCCGAGCAGCTTCGTCATCTCGTCGTCGAGCGTCATCTCGGCGGGTTTTGCCTGCCTTTGGATCGGACCGGGGTCGAAGGAGACTTCGAGTTCCCGCAGCAGGGCGTCGTCGAGGCTGTTGGAGCGCACCGGCTGGGGTGGCGCCATGCCGGTCGACATGCTGGCCGACGCGAAAGAGGAAGCAGGCGGAAGCGGCGCCGAGGTAGAACGCGACGGGTTGTTCGGCCGTGCTGACACAGGCGGTTCGCGCATGGGCATCTCGCGCACAGGAGGCCGCGCGACCGGCGGCCGCGGGGCCGGCTGGGTGGGACGGCGGACGGGCTGCGGCACCCGTTCCGGCTGCCTCGCCGGCTGCGGCTGCGAACCGTTTCTGCCGGGCAGCGGCGGGTGCGCCGGCTCGGGTGCGCGCTGCCGCGCCGGCTGGGGAGCGGTCGGAAGCGGCGGCAGAGGAGCGGCCGCAGGCGCTTCGAACGCGGCTTCGGTGGTGCCGAACACGGACTGGTTCCTGCGGGCCTGGCCAAGCCGGATCTCCCGCTCGACGACCACGTCGGTTGGCCCGCCGATAAGGAGCAGGTGCTCGATGTCGTCGCGCCGCACCAGCACGAGCCGGCGATGGCTGTCGACGGCGGTGGCGTCCATCACGGCAAGCCGCGTCTTGCGGTTGCGCCCGCCAGCCACGAAGGTGCCAAAGGTCAGGCTGCGGATCAGCCGGATGATCACCAGCACGATCACGAGCAGGATGAGGGCAGCGAAGGTCCAAACCACAGCCGTGGCGAAATCCGGACCGCCAAAGCCTCCAAGCCAATCGCTCATAGCGTTCCCCATTGCCACGTCCGAACGGCCAAATCCCGAACCGGAATCGTTTCAGCCGCTCCATACCCTTGCCGGAGACAGGATCAAAATGAAAACCGTCGTGCGCCTTCAGCCCGGCGTGCCGAGCGCGCGACAGTAAACCCGGACGGCGTGCATCCGCAAGTTGCCTTTACGTTGCGTTTTCCGGACGAATCGCAGGTGACGCGGCGTGTATTCCCGCGTGCGACTTTCCGCGGCGCTTTTTCCGGAAAGAGACCTTTTCCCGCCATGGAGAATGTGATTCAACCGGTCAGCGGCAGGGGAGCCGCCATTTTCGGGAATCACCTTTGATGGCAAGAGAGCCGCGCAGCGACTTCTATCCGTTGCCCATCGTCGACCAGAGCACGCGTCCCGGCGCCGTCACCAGGCTTATCGTCTTCGTCGTCGTGCTGACGGGTGCGGCCGTCGTCTTCGGCATCTTCCGCGAGTGGCTGGGCGACCCGTTCCTGCTCGGCATGCTGGGCGTGCTGGCGATGATCGGCGTCGGCTACCTCTTCGCGACCGCCATCGGCTTCGTGCAGGTCGCGCCGCGCTCGACAACCGACGAACTGTCGAAGGCCTTCGTCGATTCCATGTCGCAGGGTCTTCTGGTCACCGACATCAAGCAGCGCGTCGTCTATGCGAACCAGGCCTATGGCGAGATGACGGGCGCATCGTCGGCAGCCGACATCCGGACGGTCGAGAATCTCCTGTCCGACGTGCCGGAGGCGTCATCGACCATCGAGCGGCTGGCTTCCGGGCTCAGGGACGGGATCGCGGGCGATGGCGAGTTCAGGCTGTCGCAGGCGATCCGTCCGGGATCCGAGCCCGGCGCGCGATGGTACAGGGTCAGGGCGCGCGCCTTCAACGCGCCCGGCCAGCGGCAGCCGCTGCTCGCCTGGCAGCTGACCGACATCTCCAGGGAGCGCGCCGAGCAGGAGCGCTTCTTCCTCGACCTGCAGAAAGCGATCGACCATCTCGACCACGCCCCGGCGGGCTTCTTCTCGGCCGACCCGGAGGGCCGCGTCACCTACATCAACGCGACGCTAGCCGAATGGCTGGGCATCGACCTTGCGAACTTCACGCCGGGCGCGACCACCTTGCCGGAGATCGTCGCCGGCGACGGCATGGCGCTGATCCGCTCGGTCAAGGCCGATCCGGGCACGACGCGCAACGCGGTGATCGACCTCGACCTGGCGACGACGACCGGCGAGGCGCTGCCGGTGCGCTTCATGCACCGCGTCTCGGCGACCCGCGACGGCGCGGCGGGACCGAGCCGCACCATCGTGCTCAACCGCACGCAGGGGGAGGACTCCTCCGCCGAGCTCCGGGCGTCCGAAATCCGCTTCACCCGCTTCTTCAACTCGACGCCGATGGCGATCGCCGGCGTCGACATGCAGGGGCGCATCGTGCGCACCAACGCGCCGTTCCTGTCGCTGTTCTCGACCGTCGTCGATCGCGACGCGGTCGATCGCAAGATCCGCCTCGACGCGGTGATCCACGAGCGCGACCGCGCCGCCTTCGCGGCGGCGCTCGAAAAGGCGCGGCAGAAGCAGGCCGACATCGCGCCGATCGACACGGTGCTGCCCAACAATGACGAGCGACACATCCGCTTCTACGTGAATGCGGTGGCCGACGGCACCGGCGGGGAGGGCGCCGAGGAGGCGGCGATCGTCTACGCCGTCGACACGACCGAGCAGAAGGCGCTGGAAGGCCAGATGGCGCAGAGCCAGAAGATGCAGGCGGTCGGCCAGCTCGCCGGCGGCATCGCGCACGACTTCAACAACGTGCTGACCGCCATCATCATGGCGTCCGACCTGCTGCTCACCAACCACCGGCCGTCGGACCCGTCCTTCCCCGACATCATGAACATCAAGCAGAATGCCAACCGCGCTGCGTCGCTGGTCAGGCAATTGCTTGCCTTCTCGCGCAAGCAGACGCTGAGGCCCGAGGTGCTGAACCTCACCGACGTGCTGGCCGACCTGCGCATGCTGCTGGCGCGGCTGGTGGGGAGCCAGATCAAGCTCAAGGTCGACCACGGCCGCGACCTCTGGCCGGTGAAGGTCGACATCGGGCAGTTCGAGCAGGTGGTGGTCAACCTCGCCGTCAATGCGCGCGACGCCATGCCCGAGGGCGGCGACCTGACCGTGCGCACGAAGAACGTCACGGAGGACGAGACGAAGGCCTATGGCTACCGCGAGATGGCGCCGGGCGACTACGTGCTGGTCGAGGTCCAGGACGCCGGCACGGGCATCCCTCCGGACGTGCTGAAGAAGATCTTCGAGCCGTTCTTCACGACCAAGGAGGTCGGCAAGGGCACCGGCCTCGGCCTGTCGATGGTCTACGGCATCATCAAGCAGACGGGCGGCTTCATCTACTGCGATTCCGAGGTCGGCAGGGGGACGGTGTTCCGCATCTTCCTGCCGCGCTACGTGCCGGGCGCGGAGGCGCAGCCAGCGGCCAAGCCGGAGGCGGCGCTGCTGACGGGCGAGGCCGCTCCTGCGGCTGCCAAGCCCGCGGATGTCGCGCGGGACCTGTCGGGATCGGCAACGGTGCTGCTGGTCGAGGACGAGGACGCGGTGCGCATGGGCGGCGTCAGGGCGCTGACCTCGCGCGGCTATACCGTGCACGAAGCGTCGTCGGGCGTCGAGGCGCTGGAAATCTACAACGAGCTCGGCGGCAAGATCGACATCGTCGTCTCCGACGTGGTGATGCCGGAAATGGACGGGCCGACCCTGCTCGGCGAACTGCGCAAGCTGCGGCCCGACATCAAGTTCGTCTTCGTCTCGGGTTATGCCGAGGACGCTTTTGCCAAGAACCTGCCCGCCGAGGCGAAGTTCGGCTTCCTGCCGAAGCCGTTCTCGCTGAAGCAGCTGGCGACGGTGGTGAAGGAAGTGCTGGAGGCCGACTGAGGGCCGCCTTCCGTTGCGTCATAATTCCGCCCCCGGGGCCGGGCTAAACGACGGAACGGCCGGCGTTGGGCCGGGGACGCTGGGGGGAGGCCGATGACGCCGCACATCGAGGCCGGCATGGGCGATTATGCCGAGCGGGTGCTGCTGCCCGGCGATCCCGCGCGCGCCGCCTGGATCGCCGCGACATTCCTGGAGACGCCGCGCCAGGTGAACGCGGTCAGGGGCGCGCTGGGCTTCACCGGTACCTATCGCGGCATGCCGGTCAGCGTTCAGGCAACCGGCATCGGGCGGCCGTCGCTCTGGATCTATGTGCATGAGCTGCTGACGCTGTTCGGCGTCACGACGCTCGTCCGGACGGGGAGCGCAGGCAGCCTGGACGAGAAGGCGGGGCTGCGCTCGGCCGTGATCGCGCAGGCCGCAGCGATGGACTTCGAGATCGAGGACGCCGATGCATGGCGGCGACCCGACGAAGCGCTCTACGAGACGGCGGTGGAACTCGCCGGCAGGGGCGGGGATGCTCATCAGGCCTGCCCGATGGTGTCGAGCGACATGTTCTACCACGACGAACCGCTCGGCCGCTTCAGCGGAGCACGGGCGCGCGGCGCGCTGGCCTGCGACATGGAGACGGCCGCCATCTACGGCATGGCCCACCGCTTCGGGGCGAGGACGCTGTCGATCTGCACGGTGGTCGACAGCCTGCTGAGCGGCGAGGAGATCGCCCGCTCGGAGCGCCAGGAGGTGTTCGGGCCGGCGGCAAGGCTGGCGCTCGACACGCTGGCCGCCGACTGGAACGGCGACGCCACGCGGCGTTAATGTAATTTTAGGTCTCCGTGGTACTCTGGAACCCTACTCCTGAGTCGAGTTCTGTTGCGTCTCCTGTGCAGCGCCGAACAAGCGGGCGGAGCGGGTTGCTGGACCGGATCAGTTCCGCGCAAGCAACGTGCGCCAGAGTACTCGCGAAAATTCGTCGTTCTTCATGCTGACCAGCGAACGGGGAAAGTTGATGGATCACTACGTAGAGGACAATTCCAAGCAGCGGCTGACCGAGCGATTGGACATCGTCGCCGCCATCAATATCCTGAGGGCCGAGGGCTACGACCACGAGGACCTCGTCCGCGAGATCACCCGCATCTTCTACATTGACCTCGACGAGTACAACGACATCCTCGCCCGCGCGGCTTGAGACAGGCTATTTCGGCAGGTCGTAAGCCTGCCCGGACGACCTGAGGTCGTCGATCGTCTTGTCTGCGCAAGACCCGGTCTGCTCCCCGCCGACCCTTCGCGCGACGCCGTCGATCGTGATCGTCCCCGCCTGGTTGTCCGGCGTGAGGTAAACGGCGACGCCGTCGGTCCCCAGCCTGGAGAAATAGAAGGCGCGATCCACGCCCTGCATCTCGCAATAGACCAGGTAGGGAAAATCCCTGAACGAGAGATCCCGGGCTGAGGCTGATGTCAGCGTCGTGCCCGCAACCGCCATGAAGGCGTGGCCGAATTTAGTGAAGGTCATCGTGCTCCTCTCTTTCTTGCGAATGTCCAGGACAGGCACGCAAATGGCGCGATGACGACGGCCGCGCCGACCGCATTCCACGCGCTGCCTGGCAGGCCGAAAATCCGCGCCAAGGGGAAACCGGTTGCGTGTTTATACAACTTAATCGGCGGCGTATGTCATGCTTTTCTGGCAGATTGTTAGCGACGCAAATCTCATTTCCCCGCATATCCAGTTGTGACACAGTATTGGCGCGACGTTGCATTTCGGCCAATCGAAGGAGGAGGCGGGAAGATGGCGACAGAATCCGTGCGACGCATCACGCTCGAGGACCTGAAGAAGCGCATCAAGAAGGGCGAACTCAGCGACAGGCAACTGCGCGGCTATTTCGAGGTCGACGAGGACAATACCGAGGCCTTCGCCCCCGCGCTCAGGCTGAACTACGCGCGGGTCGACACCGGCGGCAGGGAACTCTCGCCTGAGGAGACCGCGGAACTCTTCCAGCAGGCCATGGCGAAGCGTCCGCCGGAGCCGAAGCTCGAAGCCGCGGCACCTGCGATCAAGGTCCTCGCCGAGGGCGATTCCTGGTTCAACCTGCCGGACCTGCTCTATCCCAAGGATGCGATGGACATGCTGAACCGGACGCACAGCGTGGTCAGCGTCGCCAAATGGGGCGATACGGTGGAGAACATGCTGGCGCAGAAGCAATATGTGCAGAAGCTGAAGGCCGGCACCTTCCGCCACTTCCTGTTCTCGGGCGGCGGCAACGACGTGCTGGGCTCGATCGGCACCTATGTGAAAACGCGCAAGCCCGGCGACACCGACCCGGCCAACGCCCCGGACTATGTGAAGCCATCCTTCGCCACCAAGGTGAAGGGGATCATCTCGGGCTACGAGACGCTGGCGAACGACGTCAGGAAGACCACCGGCGCCAAGACCGTGCTCTACATACACGGCTACGCTAACGCCATTCCGAAGAAGGATGGTCCCTATCTCGGCAAGCGGATGGAGGCGCTGGGCTTCGATCCGGCGGCGATCGGGCTGCTCTCGAAGGCGATCGTCGCCAACATGGTCGGCCAGTTCAACACGGCGTTGAAGAACTTCGCCGCCAGCCGCGCCGGCATCGTCTACATCGACATGAGGCCAAGGATGTCGGCCAACGACTGGCACACGGACGAGATCCATCCGAAGGCCAGCGGCGCAACGAAGATAGCAGCCGCTTTCGCGGCGGCGATCAACGCGAACGCGGCGGTATCGTAGGGACTAACACGAGCCCTTGTGGCCGTTGTCGTCCTTGTCTTTGTCCTTGTTCGACGCGACTACACCGTAGTCCTGCGACTTGGCGCCGGGGTCTGCCAACAAGAAACCTTCGGCGGCAAGGCCGCGACGCAACAGCTCGCGGACTGCGGCGGCACGGCTCGGCATGCGCTTGTCGAAACGAAAGTTTTCGACCGCTGTCAGTTCCTCGGCGCTCAGCATGATCTGCAAGCGTTCCGGTCGTTCAAGTTCTGCCATTGTAGCCCCTCAACCAAGCAAGCCCATGACAACGAATGAGTAAGTTACTCGTTCCCTTCATTTTTTTCATATTGCACCTTTGCTAGCAAGAACGGTCTGGGCTCTTCCTGACAAGAAGTCGACAAAGCACGCGATATCGCCGTATGCCAGTGTCGCTGATTCTGCTAACTTTTTGTAATCATTGAGAAAAATAGAATTACTTGTTGCTGTTTCCCAGGGAAGGGAGTAGCATCGAGAAACAATGGCGCCACCATCGAAAGTCGCCTTTGGCCGACAGGAGGTGTGCAATGAAAATCAACCTTTCACAGCATTTGCTGGATGACCTCGTGCAGTCCGTGAACATGGAACTGTCCAGGCGCGGGATCATCAACGTGCCGCAGCTTGCGGAGGATATCCGCAGGCGAAACGAGGCCGAGAACATCGCCCTCGAGGACATTACCGCGCTGGTGATGGAGCAGGCGCAGAAATTCAGCGCCGCGATGGAATTCGATCGGCCAAGGATAAACTGAGCCGAGGGCAGACCTAATACTGGTCCTTGACGACGCGGGTGAGGAAGCTGGGCATCAGGGTCTCGGGCACCTCGACCGTCTTGCTGCCGGAATCGTCCTCCCGGGTGACCGTATAGACGTAGCGGTCCGCTCCCTCGTCCCTGGGCAATTTCCTGCCGCCCTTGAAAAGGTGATTGAGCTTTTCCTTGTCGGCCTGGTCGAGGTCACCGGCGGCGATCTCTCCGCGACCCTTCAAACCGGCGATGCCGCCGCGTCTCTCGATGATGAAGCGTTCCATGCCGGCTCCGCAGATCGCATCGGCGATTTTGCGACCAGCCCGTCGCGGGCTGCTCCGGCTGGTTCGCCTTTCCAACCAGCGCCGCGGCCTCGTGCTAGGCCACCCCGACGCTGGTCCATGCCTTGTCAATTGCGGAATATATTGCGGGGTCCGCGGGAAACAAGGTTTTCGCGGCCTGGCGCGTCAGTTTTGCGAATGCCTTGAACTTCATGTTCTGGGTCGCCTTCCTGCTGGTCAGCGCGGCATACCAGACCTTGCCTGCCTTTTCCCACGAACGCCCGCCGATGGCCTTGGCCGCAAGGTAGAAGGCGTAGTTCGGGATGCCGCTGTTGTCATGCGGATCGCCCCCGGGGATGTAGTCCTTGTAGTGGACGGGCTGCGGCGAGAGGCAATGCTTTCCCCCGGGATCGGAAAGATCGCGCAGGCACTTGTAGCCACGCGCCTTAGCCGCCGGCCCGACAATGTCGGCGCCGATCAGCCAGTCGGCCCTGGAGAAGGTCTGGTTCTTCTCCCACTGGCGGAACATCGAGCCGAAGACGTCCGACATGCTCTCGTTCAGCCCGCCGGCCTCGTTGGTATAGACGAAGCCGGAGGTGTACTGGGTCACGCCGTGCGTCAATTCGTGGGCGACGACATCGTTGGACCTGGTGAAGTCGAGGAAGAGCTGGCCGTCGCCGTCGCCATAGGTCATGTGGACGCCGTTCCAGAAGGCGTTGTTGTAGTCGACGCGGTAATGGACGGACGACATCAGCGTCATGCCGAGGTCGTCGATCGAGTTGCGCCCGAATTCCTTCTGGTAGAAATCGACCACCGACGTCGTCGTGTCGAAGGCGCGCTTGACGGTCCGGTCCCTGGAACTGCCAGGATCGGGCACAGGCTTGCCGGGCAGTGAGGGCGTGTTCTGGCAGTCATTGACGGTGACGGAAGGGACTTTCGCCAGCGTCAGGGTGTTGGACTCCAGGGTGAACAGGCGCGCCTGTATCGCGCGGTTCTGCGCGACGCGCAGCGTCCGCCAGATCGGCTCCTGCGCCGCCGTCGATTCAAGCGAGGCGCGGGTTTTCGCCGGCAGGGTCGCATCGTGCGCGAGACGCTCGAGAACGTCCTTGGGGATAATGCAGCAGCCACACCTTAGAAACATGTCGATACCCTCCGTCGACACCAGGATGCGGAATTCAATTGTGGGCGATCGCGGCAATATTACACGGAGCAGATGTCATCGTAAATCGAGGACAAGCTTACGGCTGCGTTACTGCGCGTTGTGAACGCTTTCCGAGAATAGTGCGCCGAGCACACGAAAATAACGGCAGCAGCGGCGGCTACGGCTATAGCGGAATGTTGTCGTGCTTCTTCCAGGGGTTCTGGAGGTCCTTGTTGCGCAGCATGCGCAGCGCGCGGGCTACCCTTCGCCGGGTCGAATGGGGCATGATAACCTCGTCGACGTAGCCGCGCTCGGCCGCCACGAAGGGTGAGAGGAAACGATCCTCGTAGGCCTTGGTGTGGGCGGCGATCCTGCCCTCGTCGCCGATGTCCTTGCGGTAGATGATCTCGACCGCGCCCTTGGCGCCCATCACGGCGATCTGGGCCGTCGGCCAGGCGTAGTTCACGTCGCCGCGCAAATGCTTCGAGGCCATGACGTCATAGGCGCCGCCGAAGGCTTTTCGCGTGATGACGGTGACCTTGGGCACGGTCGCCTCGGCATAGGCGAAGAGCAGCTTGGCGCCATGCTTGATCAGCCCGCCATATTCCTGGCTGGTGCCGGGCAGGAATCCCGGCACGTCGACGAAGGTGACGAGGGGGATGTTGAAGCAGTCGCAGAAGCGCACGAAGCGGGCCGCCTTGCGGCTGGCGTCGCTGTCGAGCACGCCGGCCAGCACCATCGGCTGGTTGGCGACGAAGCCGACGGTGCGGCCCTCGACGCGGCCGAAGCCGGTGACGATGTTTTTCGCAAAACTTTGCTGGATCTCGAAGAAGTCGCCCTCGTCGGCGGTTTTCAGGATGAGCTCCCTGATGTCGTAGGGCTTGTTGGCGTTGTCGGGCACGAGGCGGTCGAGCGACATGTCGACGTCGGTGGCGGACTGGGCGCAGGCGATCTCGGGGATGTCGGCGGTGTTTGACGCGGGAAGGAAATCGACCAGCCGGCGCATCTGCAGGAGCGCCTCGACGTCGTTGTCGTAGGCGCCGTCGGCGATCGAGGACTTCGTCGTGTGGACCGATGCGCCGCCGAGTTCCTCGGCCGTCACCGTCTCGTTGGTGACGGTCTTCACCACGTCTGGCCCGGTGACGAACATGTAGGAGGTGTCGCGCACCATGAAGATGAAGTCGGTCATGGCCGGCGAATAGACGTCGCCGCCGGCGCAGGGTCCCATGATGACGGAAATCTGCGGGATGACGCCCGACGCCAGCACGTTGCGCTGGAAGACTTCGGCATAGCCGCCGAGCGCCGCCACGCCCTCCTGGATGCGCGCGCCGCCTGCGTCGTAGAGGCCGATGATGGGCGCGCGGTTTCTCAGCGCCATGTCCTGGATCTTCTGGATCTTTTCCGCATGCGCTTCCGAGAGCGAGCCGCCGAAGACGGTGAAGTCCTTGGCGAAGAGGAACACGGTGCGGCCATTGACCGTGCCCCAGCCGGTGACGACGCCGTCGCCGGCGACCTTCTGCTTTTCCATGCCGAAATCGGTCGAGCGGTGCTCGACGAACATGTCGAACTCCTCGAAGGAGCCTTCGTCGAGGAAGATGTCGATGCGCTCGCGGGCGGTGAGCTTGCCCTTGGCGTGCTGAGCCTCGATGCGCGCCTTGCCGCCGCCCATGCGCGCGATCTCGCGCCGGCGCTCCAGTTCCTTCAGCACGTCCTTCATGAGCGGGTCTCCCTCTCTGCTCTCTGGTAACATGCCATCGATGTTGCGCAAGGGCAGGGGGCCTAAAGGCGCAGCGCGCATTGCTGCGATGCACCATCGGGGGTTGCGCTTTCACGCGGATTGTCTCATATACGCGGCCATAGGCGCTTGGGCCGGGCAATCCGGCTTTCCCCGTGATGGGACCGGTTGCGTCTGTTTTCTCCCTTTCCGACTTCGGCAAAGTGGCGAAAAAGTCCCGCGGATGATCTGCGGGCGCGACAGCGCAACCCCGAGCGGACGAAGACAGCGTCCGCCGCCTTGTCGTTCAAAGAACAAATAGCCCGACGCAGGTTGCGCCTGCGCACGGGCGGTTTTTGCGGCAACAGCCGCGTGAAAGAAGATGAAATTGACTAACGAAATCACTGAGGAACTGAACGGTTTCGCGGCACTGGGGATTACTGGCGCACTGCTCAAGGCGACTTCCGCCGCGGGCTTCGACGCGCCGAAGCCAATCCAGGTCAGCGCCATTCCGCCGTTCCTGTCCGGTCGCGACATTCTTGGCGTGGCCCAGACGGGCTCCGGCAAGACGGCGGCGTTCAGCCTGCCGATCCTGAGCAAGATCGCAGCACTCGGCACCAAACGGTTGCCGAAGACCGTGCGGGCGCTGATTCTTGCGCCGACGCGCGAGCTTGCCGTGCAGATCGAGGATACGATCAAGGTGCTGGCCAAGGGGCTGCACATCTCGACCGCGCTGGTGCTTGGCGGCGTCTCGCGCCACAGCCAGGTGAAGAAGCTCGCGCCGGGCGTCGACATCCTTGTCGCGACGCCGGGCCGGCTGACCGACTTGGTGCGGGAACGGGACTTGAACCTCTCGGAGACGCGCTGGCTGGTTCTCGACGAAGCCGACCGCATGCTCGACATGGGCTTCATCAACGATGTCAGGCGCATCGCCAAGGCGGTGCACCGCGACAAGCAGACCGCGCTCTTCTCGGCGACGATGCCGAAGGAGATCGAGGAACTCGCGCGCGGCATCATGAAGGATCCGGTGCATGTCGAGGTGGCGCCGCAAGGCACGACCGCGGCCGAGATCAAGCAGAGCGTGGTGATGGCTCGCCTGAAGCAGAAGCGGCAGGTGCTGTCGGCGATGCTTGCCGACGAGGCGATGCGCTCGGTGATCGTGTTCTCGCGCACCAAGCACGGCGCCGACCGCGTCGTGCGCGACCTCGAGCGTGATGGCTTCAATGCTGCCGTGATCCACGGCAACAAGAGCCAGAACGCTCGCCAGAAGGCGCTGAACGGGTTCCGCGACGGTTCGGTGCGCATCCTGGTGGCAACCGACATCGCGGCCCGCGGCATCGACGTGCCCGGCATCAGCCATGTCGTGAATTTCGACCTGCCGGACGAGGCTGAAAGCTACGTGCACCGCATCGGTCGCACCGGCCGCAACGGCGCCGACGGTATCGCGATCACGCTGTGCGATCCGGCCGAGAGCAGCAAGCTCAGGCAGGTCGAACGCATCATCCGCATGAAGCTGCCGGTCGCCGCGGACCACACCGGCCAGCCGGACCCGCAGCGCAATCCTGCCGAAGCGCGGGAGCGCGCCGCGGAAGAGGCCAGGGACCGTGCCGGCGACAAACGCGATCGCGGCCCGGGCGGCAACCGTAAGCCGCAGGGCTTCGGCCACAAGTCGCATGCGGGCAAGCCAGAGGGTGGCAGGCCGAACGCCGGCAAGCCGTCCCGTGGCAAGCGCCGCAGCTTCGGCGGCGGCAAGCCGGCCCGGGCGGCTTAACACCCGATCCGCTGCGCGGATCGAGCCTTCCCCGAAAGTGCGGCGGCTGGGCTAACGCCATCGGCTTTGGTCCAATTGCGGGTGCAGGATCGACAGGATAGGGCGGTCGAGGCGATGCCTCGGCCGCTTTTTCGTTTCGGGCGTCGCGCTGTTGGAGGGCTTCATGGCCGGTATCACGGCGCTTGCGATCGGATATGTGCTGTCGCAGTTCTACCGCTCCTTCATGGCGGTGCTGACGCCGGCGCTCACCACCGAACTCGGCATGACCAAGGTCGACCTGTCGGTCGCCTCGGGCGCGTGGTTCGCGACCTTCGCGCTGGCGCAGTTCGCGGTCGGCATCTGGCTCGACCGTTTCGGTCCGAGGCGAACGGCGTCGATCATGCTTGCCGTCTTCGCGGGGGCGGGCGCGTTCCTGTTTGCGCTGGCCAACACGCCGTGGATGGTGATCGCGGCGATGGCGCTGATCGGGCTCGGCTGCTCGCCGGTCCTGATGTCGGCGATCTTCATCTATGCGCATAATTACTCGCCGGCGCGCCTGGCGGTGCTGGCATCGTGGACGATCGCCTTCGGCACGGCCGGAAACGTGATCGGCGCAGCGCCGCTCGCGGCGGCGGCCGAGGCGTTCGGCTGGCGGCCGTCGATGGCGGCGCTCGGCGCGGTCACTCTCCTGACAGCGGCGGCGGTCGCGCTGTTGGTGCGCGATCCGGCCAAGCCGGAAGGCGCAGGCGGTGGAAGCACCGGCCTGTCGGGCTATGCTGAACTCTTCTCGATACGCCTGCTATGGCCGATCATACCGCTGACGGCGCTCAACTATGCGCCGGCGACGGGTATACGGGGCCTGTGGTCGGGACCCTATCTGGCGGACGTCTACGGCGCGGATTCGCTTGTCATCGGCGAAGTGACCATGTTCATGGCTCTCGCCATGGTCGCCGGGGCATTCCTCTACGGGCCGCTCGACCAGATCTTCCGCA
This sequence comes from Rhizobiaceae bacterium, assembly GCA_036520515.1. Classification (GTDB taxonomy): domain Bacteria; phylum Pseudomonadota; class Alphaproteobacteria; order Rhizobiales; family Rhizobiaceae; genus Mesorhizobium_K. The sequence continues at coordinate 11,764 of DATDJN010000146.1, read as the reverse complement.
CGCGCAAGTGGGTGGCGGTGACGGGCAACACGGTGACGGTCGCGACGCTCGTCTATTTCGCGTTGAACCCGGTGCCGGGCATCGCCGCGGCGACGCTGCTTTTCATCGTGATCGGGCTCGCCGGCGGCAGCTACGGACTTCTCATGGCGCATGCGCGCGCCTTCGTGCCGGCGCACCTGACCGGGCGCGGCGTGACGCTGATGAATTTCTTCTCGATCGGCGGGGTGGGAGCGATGCAGTTCGCCACCGGCGGCGTGGTGACGGCATGGTCGACGCCAGACGATCCGGTGTCGGGCTATGTCGCGCTGTTCACATTCTATGCGCTGGCGGTCGGCGCGACGGTGCTGATCTATCTCCTGTCGCGCGACGCCAGGCCGGAAGCCGCGAAGCGGTAGCTACCCGCCCGAAGGCCTGGCGCTCCCGGCGATGGCGGTGGCGCGGTTCAAAAGCATGACGCGCTCGCGTTCGTTGCGGGTCATGGCGGCGGCGCGCTCCAGTTCGGCCCTGGCCTCCTCCATCCTGCCGAGCTTGGCGAGCAGGTCGCCCCTGACGCCGGGCAGCAGGTGGTAGTTCTTCAGCGCCGGCTCGCCGAGCAACTGGTCGACCAGGTCGAGCCCGGCCTGCGGGCCGAAGGCCATGGAGAGCGCGACGGCGCGGTTGAGCTCGATGACCGGCGAGGGGGCGAGTTGCGCGAGCGCGAGGTAGAGGGCGGCGATCCTCGGCCAGTCGGTGGCGTCGGCGGTCGGCGCGCGGGCATGGCAGGCGGCGATCGAGGCCTGCAGCACGTAGGAGCCGCGCTGCGGCGCCAGCGCCTCGGCGCGCTCGAGCGACGCAAGCCCGTGGCGGATGAGAAGCTGGTCCCATTGGCCGCGGTTCTGGTCGGCGAGCAGGATCGGCACGCCGTCCGGACCGGTGCGGGCCTTCAGGCGGGACGCCTGGATTTCCATCAGGGCGACCAAGCCGTGCACTTCCGGCTCGGACGGCGCCAGGCCGGCGAGGATGCGGCCGAGCCGCATCGCCTCCTCGCAAAGCTGCGGACGCACAAGGTCCTCGCCGGCGGTCGCCGAATAGCCTTCGTTGAAGACGAGGTAGAGCACGCCGAGCACGGAGGAGAGGCGCTCGGCGCGGTCGGCGCCGCGCGGCACCTCGAAGGGCACGCCCGCCTCCGAAAGGGCGCGCTTGGCGCGCACGATGCGCTGCGCCACGGTCGGCTCCGGCACCAGGAAGGCACGGGCGATCTCCTCCGTGGTGAGACCGGCGACCAGCCTGAGCGTCAGCGCGACGCGCGCCTCGGGCGACAGCACCGGATGGCAGGCGGTGAAGATGAGGCTGAGCAGATCGTCGCCGATGTCGTCGTCGAGCGCAGCGTCGATGTCGGGACCGCCATGCTGCTGCTCCATCTCCAGCGCGTAGCCGATCTCGCCATGCTTGCGGTCGAGCATCTTTGCGCGGCGCAGGTGATCGATGGCGCGGCGCTTGCCCGTCGCCATCAGCCAGGCGGCGGGCTTGTCGGGCACGCCCTTCTCCGGCCATTGGGCGAGTGCTGTGACCAGCGCGTCCTGGGCGAATTCCTCGGCGAGGCCGACGTCGCGCACCATGCGGGCGATCGCGGCGATGATCCTCGCCTGTTCGATCCGCCAGACCGCCTCGATGGTCCTTTGCACTGACGTAGCCGACATGGGCTACCGGGTAGTGCATTTTGCCCGGAAAGGACAGGGGGCGGGAGGCGGCCGGATCTCAGGCCTGGCTTTCGATCTTCTCGCGCAGGCGCTTTTCCTGCTCCAGGATCTCGGGCGTGACGATGTCGCCAAAATCCTCCAGGTCATAAAGAGGGCGGATCTCGATCTCGGAGGGACCGAACATCGGGTTGGGGCAGCGCTTGACCCATTCGATCGCCTCGTCGAGCGAGCGGACCTGCCAGATCCAGTAGCCGGCGATCAGTTCCTTGGTCTCGGCGAAGGGGCCGTCGATGACGGTACGCCTGGGCCCTTCGAACGCCACGCGAACGCCCTGGGAACTCGGCTTCAGACCGTCGCCGGCCAGCATGATGCCCGCCTTCACCAGTTCCTCGTTGTACGCCATCATCGCGGTGAGCATATCTTCCGTCGGCATCCTGCCGGCTTCGCTGTCCTCGGTCGCCTTGACGATAACCATGAAACGCATCGGTATTCTCCTGGGGTGTGGGGTCCTTCGATAGAGCCCGTCCATCGGCCTCTGCAGTCACGACGAGCGGGTTTTGGGGAAATCGACAAGGGGCCTGAAGATTTTTCGGGGCGTCGGGCCACCGGCTCACGGCTTGACCGGCCAATCCGCCACTGTACGCTGGTCCATAACCGGAAGGGAGGACGCCATGCCGGTACTGTCCTGGAAATCCTGCCTGATAACGGTTGGCGCGGCGCTGCTCGCCAACTCGGCGGCTTACGCCGATACGATCATCCTGCGCGGCGCGCGCGTGCTGACCATGGACGACGCAAAGCCGGAAGCGCAGGCGATCGCGCTGGTCGACGGCAGGATCGCGGCGGTGGGGTCGGATGCCGAGGTCGAGCCCTTCTCCAGGGACGCCAAGGTCTACGACCTGCCCGACGGCGCGCTGGTGCTGCCGGGCTTCCAGGATTCGCACAACCACCTGATCTGGAGCGCGGCGCAGGCCGAGGACATCAGCCTGACCGACGTTGCGGACGAAGCGGGCTTGCGCGCGGCGATCGAGCCGGCGATGGCGGCGCTGCCCAAGGATGCCTGGCTGCGCGGCGGCGGCTGGAGCGTCGCGGTCTACAAAGAGCCGAGCGCCGCCGTGCTCGACAGGATCACCGGCGACCGCCCCGCCTATTTCGACGATGTGGACGGCCATTCCGGCTGGGCGAATTCGGCGGCGCTGAAGGCTGCCGGCATAGACGCCGGCACCAAGGATCCGGAGGGCGGGCGCATCGACCGGGATGCGCAGGGCAACCCGACCGGCATGCTGCGCGAGAGCGCGATGGCGCTCGTCTCCGACCTGTTGCCCGACTATCCGGATACGCAGGTCGACGCCGCGCTGGAGAAGGCGCAGGCCGAGGCGATCGGCTACGGCGTGACCGCCATCATCGATCCGTCCGTCAAGGAATGGATGCTGAAAGGCTACCAGCGCGCCGACGCCGCTGAAAAGCTCAAGCTCAGGGTCGAGGCCGCGGTGACGGTCGAGGCGGACGAGGGCGTCGCCGGCGTGGCCAGGGCGCTGGACCTGAAGAACAGATATGCCTCGCCGCACCTGGAGGTGACATCCATCAAGCTCTTCGTCGACGGCGTCATCGAGACGGGCACGGCCGCCCTGCTCGCGGCCTATGTCGGCTCGAACTCGTCCGGGGATCTGCTGTTCACCCCCGACCAGCTCGCGGAAATCGCGACGGCCGGCGACAAGGCCGGGCTACAGCTTCATGCGCACGCGATCGGCGACGGCGCGGTGCGCGCCGCGCTCGATGCCTACCAGGCGGCCGCGAAGGCGAACGGCAAGCGGGACAGCCGCCACCAGATCACGCATCTGGAGCTGGTCGACCCGGCCGACGTGCCGTGCTTCAAGGAGCTCGGCGTGATCGCCAACATCCAGGCGCTGTGGGCCTATCCGGACACCTATATCGTCGACCTGACGCAGCCGAAGATCGGGCCGGAGCGCTCCGAATGGCTCTATCCGTTCGGCGCGCTGAAGGAGGCGGGCGCCGTGCTCGCCGGCTCAAGCGACTGGAGCGTGTCGTCGATGAACCCGCTGGAGGCGATCCAGACGGGCGTGACGCGGCAGGACATCGCCGATCCCAACGGCGCGGTGCTGACGCCGCAGCACAGGCTCGACGTGATGGACATGCTGCGCGCCTATACGGTGAACGGCGCCTATGCGGCGTTCGACGAACAGGAGTCGGGCACGCTGGCGAAGGGAAAACGCGCCGATTTGGTGGTGCTCGACAAGGACATCACAAAGGTGCCGGCAACCGAGATCGCCTCGGCCAAGGTGCTGTTGACGCTGATCGACGGAAAGCCGGCGCATGAAGGCGAAGGGCTGCCGAAGCCGACGGCGCCGTAGATGCGGCCTGACCTGGGCAGGACTTATTTGGGGTGATGGGGTGGACGGGCCGCTTCTGGCGGGAGGACCGAGCGGGACGAAGCTTCTTCTACTCCTGCCCCCTCGGTCAGCTTGCGTGCGGATCAACGGGAAGCGTCAGCCGAGCTTTTCGTCTTTCCGGAACTTGGCCAGGAACGAGCGCCACTTGCGCTTTGCAGCACCGTCTCGCAATTTCAGGATGCGCGGTGCCATGAAGTGGACCGCCGCCATCCCGCTTCTGTGCAGTTCGGCTTCAGCTGCGGAGCGCTGTTCATAGCGGGCATCGTCCATAGAAGCGACGTCCTCGCCTTCAAAGGCCCTGACCTCTTCCGCGCTGCGATCGAACCGCAGCACAAGAGCGTCGAATTCCGAACGGGACGACTCATCGAGCCGAAGCGTCTGCAACTCTTCAGGCGTCAGTGTTTTGAGCGCCGACTGACGAACCTTGGCCGGTCGGCGCCGGGGCTTCGCCGCAGACCCCTGCTGGGAGAGCGGTGCGGGATTTTCATCGGTAAGCATTGTGCTGGACTCCATATTGCAGGCGGCGGTGCGGGTCGGTCGGACCCTCCGCGGGTTGGACGCGACGAGTGGCAGGTGGCAGGAGATCCGGCCACAGCCTCTCGTGCACGGACGCATCGACAGAAATAGAAATGAAAAAGGCCGAGCAATTGCCCGGCCTCTTGATCAGGAACTTTCTATATGGCGCCAGTACATCCGTGGTCGCCATTGAAAGCTCTGGATTTGGTCAGGCGGCCTGAAGCTGCTCGGCTGCCATCTTGCCGGACTTGTTGTCGCGAACCATCTCGTAGCCGACCTTCTGGCCTTCGACGATGCTGGTCATTCCAGCGCGCTCGACGGCGGAGATGTGGACGAACACGTCCGACCCGCCATTGTCAGGTTGAATGAAGCCGAAGCCCTTGGTGGAATTGAACCATTTTACTGTGCCGGTGGTCATGATGAACCCTTTCCTCAGCAATATTGCGTTCTCGCGGCACGAATGCGCCGTGAGCAAGAATCGATATTTTGCGGGAGGAAGATCGTAGACCAGCGCCGGAGCGCGAATAGACAACGTTCGAACTTCAAAAGTCGATTGTTTTACATACGTTCTCAACACGAGAATGTCCACCATTTAATCCGCCAGCAGTCTGGGCGTCGGAGCAGGAAATGGCGACTGCGACGCGTCGATAGGTGGCTGTGCCGGCGACGTCGGGGCTCGGGAAGCCGTCAGGGACCTTGAAACGACTGGCATGGGGTCGAAAGCCGCCCGCGACCCTACCCGGACCGCTAATCGCGCTTGCGGCCGGGCATCAGGGGATAGCCGCGCCAGCGGGTGACGAAGTTCATGAAGGCGAAGAGCGGCTCGTGCGGCCAGGCGCGCAGGAATTTCAGGCCCCAGGTCAGCCGCCAGGGGAAGGTGGTCTCGTAGCCGCCGGAGCGGATCGCCTTCATAATGCACCGCGATGCCTTCTCGACCGGCATCAGCGCCGGCATCAAATAGGTGTTCTTCTTGGCGAGCGGCGTGTCCACAAAGCCCGGATTGATGACCTGGATGCGGATGTTCATCTTCTCGAAGTCGTAGCGCAGCGCCTCGGCCATGTTGTTCAGCGCCGCCTTGGTGGCGCCGTAGGCGGCAAGCGTCGGCCAGCCGAAATAGGCCGTCACCGAGCCCATCAGCACGACATGGCCGCGGCCGCGCTTCTGCATGCGCTCGACGGTCGGGATGAGGCCATGCAGCACGCCGAAGATGTTGACCTCGTAGGTCTTGCGGAAATTGGCGAGGTCGAGCGCCTCGCCATGCAGGGGGATGTAGACGCCCGCGTTGAAGAGGCCGAGCACGATCGGGCCGGCCTCCCGCTCGATGGCGTCGACGGTGGCGGCCATCGCCGCCGCGTCGGTGACGTCGCAATAGAAGGCGAGGATTCTGCCCGGGAAGCCGGCGGCGGCCTCGATGACCGGCTCGATCGGGTCCTCCTTGCGCGAGGTGACGGCGACCGTCCAGCCTTCACGGGCAAGGTCGAGCGCCAACTGTCGGCCGATACCGGTGGAGCCGCCGGTTATCCAGGCAATGCCATGCTTCCTGTCTGCCCTGTAGATCGCCATATTCCCCGCGAGGATATGTTGTCCGGCACGTCCTTACCGATGATGCCGGTGAAAGCAATATACACAAAGGGGGAGCGGCGGCTGGAGGGTGCTGCACCCCAATGGCGCAGAGTATCGCGTCCCGAGCGTTCGGCCAGAGAATTTCTTTGCTTGAAAGGCAGGGCGGTGGTTTCTAGAACCGTGTCGGCCCCCTAGAGGCCGACGCAAGCAGAGGTTCTTCATGCATCGTTCGGTGATCGACACGATCGGCAACACGCCGCTGGTCCGCCTGAGGCGCGCCTCCGAGGAGACGGGCTGCGAGATCCTCGGCAAGGCGGAATTCATGAACCCCGGCCAGTCGGTGAAGGACCGCGCCGGGCTCTTCATCATCCGCGACGCCGAGGCCAAGGGGCTCTTGAAGCCCGGCGGGGTGATCGTGGAGGGAACCGCCGGCAACACCGGCATCGGCCTGACCGTCGTCGCCAAGGCGCTCGGCTACCGCACGGTAATCGTCATCCCCGATACGCAGAGCCAGGAGAAGAAGGACGCGTTGCGCGTGCTGGGGGCCGAGCTGATCGAGGTGCCGGCCGTGCCCTACAAGAACCCGAACAACTACGTGAAGCTGTCGGGCAGGCTGGCCGAGCAACTGGCGAAGAGCGAGCCGAACGGCGCGATCTGGGCCAACCAGTTCGACAATGTCGCCAACCGCGACGGCCATATCCGCACCACCGCGCGGGAGATCTGGGAGCAGACCGGCGGCAAGGTCGACGGCTTCGTGTCGGCGGTCGGTACCGGCGGCACGCTGGCCGGCGTCGCGGCCGGGCTGAAGGAAAAGAGCAACGCGGTGAAGATCGCGCTCGCCGATCCGCTCGGCGCGGCGCTGTTCAGCTTCTACACGGAAGGAGTGCTGAAGGCCGAGGGCAGCTCGATCACCGAGGGGATCGGGCAGGGGCGCATCACCGCCAACCTCGAAGGGTTCACGCCCGACTTCTCGTGGCAGGTGCCGGACGAGGAGGCGCTGCCGATCGTCTTCGACCTGGTGCAGGAAGAGGGCATGTGCCTGGGCGGCTCGACCGGCATCAACATCGCCGGTGCGATCCGGCTGGCCAAGGAACTGGGACCTGGCCACACGATCGTGACGATCCTCGCCGACTACGGCACGCGCTACCAGTCGAAGCTGTTCAACCCCGAATTCCTGCGCTCGAAGAACCTGCCGTCGCCGTTCTGGATGGACCGGACGCCGGAGATCCCGGTGCCCTACGAGAAGGTGGACTGATGGCGTTCATGACGGAAGCGCTGTTCCGCGAGGACGCCTATCTCGCGCAGACGGAAGCGGAGGTCGTCGCCGTCAACGAGCGCGGCGGCATCATCCTCGACCGCACGATGTTCTACGCGACATCGGGCGGGCAGCCGGGCGACACGGGCCGGCTGACGCTGGCCGACGGGCGCGCCGTCGACATCGCCGCCACCATCACCGGCGAGACGAAGGACGAGATCATCCACGTGCCGGCGGCCGACAGCGGGCTGAAGGCGGGCGACCGGGTGAAGCTCGCCATCGACTGGGAGCGGCGGCTCAGGCTGATGCGCATGCACACGGCCTGCCACCTGCTGACGGTGGTCTGCCCGTTCCCGATCACGGGCGCCGCGGTCTCCGAGGACGACAGCCGCGTCGACTTCGACATTCCAGATGCCGGCTTCACCAAGGAGGACGTGACGGGCCAGCTGATGGAACTGGTGCGGGCCGACCAGCCCGTCTCGACGCGCTGGATCACCGACGAGGAACTGGCGGCGAACCCGACGCTGGTGAAGTCGAAGAACGTACGCCCGCCGACGGGGACGGGGCGGATCAGGCTGGTGCTGATCGGCGCCGACGGAGCGGTCGACAGCCAGCCCTGCGGCGGCACCCATGTGCGCTCGACCGGCGAAGTCGGCGAAATCCACATCGGCAAGATCGAGAAGAAGGGCCGGGAGAATCGCCGCTTCCGTATACGCTTCGGGCCGGCGCCGGCGCAGTGAGGCGGGATCAGTAGCTGCGGACCTGCCGTTGTTCGTGGTGCGTGGAGCGCTCGTCCCAGCGCTTCAGAATCTTGCGTGCCGCGTCCGGAACATAGGCGGTCTCGTAATCCACGCCCTGAAAGCCAATGACGTCGTCGAGCGAATCGAACGTCATGATCGTCGTGAACTCGACCTCGTCGCCGGCCGTCCGCCGCAACAGTTCGATCGACCGATAGCCCGGAATGCGCTTGGCCTCGATGCCGGGGAACACGGTGGCGTCGAGCAACCGCTCATAGGCATCGGCGTTTTCGGGGGTCGTGTATCCGTGCCAGATCCGTTTGATCATATGCGTCCTCCAACACCGATGCGCGGGACAGGATTGCCCCAAAACCGGATACCACTTTTCGATCCGATGCTCTAAGCAGGATGCAGGAACAAGATCACGCATCCGGAGGCAGGCATGGCCGAGACGGGAGCCTTCACCATCGACGCGGACTGGCTGGAGGAGAGGCTGGGCACACCCGGCCTCTCGATTGTCGACGCCTCCTGGTACCTGCCGGCGCAGAAGCGCGATGCGCGCGCCGAATACGAGGCGGCGCACATTCCCGGCGCCGTCTTCTTCGACCAGGACGCGGTAATCGCACCGGACTCGGAGCTTCCGCACACGCTGCCTGACCCGGCGACCTTTGCCCGCAATGTCGGCCCGATGGGCGTCTCGGCCGACGACACGATCGTGGTCTATGACGGGCCGGGCATGTTCTCGGCGCCGCGCGTCTGGTGGATGTTCCGCATCATGGGGGTCTTCCAGGTCTATGTGCTCGAAGGCGGCTTCGACCGCTGGAAAGCCGCGGGGAGGCCGGTGACGGCCGAACAGACGAAGGTCGCGCCGAACGTCTTCCATGTCGATTTCGACCGGTCGCGCGTCGTCTCGCTCGACGAGATGAAAGAGATCGTGGCGACCGGCGAGAGCCAGATCGCGGATGCGCGTCCGGCCGGGCGATTCACCGGCGAGGAGCCGGAGCCGAGGGCGGGGTTGCGCGGCGGCCATATGCCGGGCGCCAGGAGCCTGCCCGCCTCGACGCTGTCGGAGGACGGCAAGCTGCTGCCGCCGGAGGAGCTCAAGAAGCGCTTCGACGAAGCGGGGATAGACCTGTCGAAGCCGGTGGTGACGTCGTGCGGCTCGGGCGTCACCGCGGCGGTGATCACGCTTGCGCTGGAGACGCTCGGTCACTCCGCCAACCGGCTCTACGACGGCTCGTGGGCCGAATGGGGCGCGCGCTCCGACACGCCGGTGGTGAAGGGCAAGTGAGCATGGAGACCGTCGCACAGGGCCTGGAGCCCATTCAGGTCACGGTGACCTTTCTCGAGATGAAGCGGCCGCCAGCGATCTATGCGCATCCCCCCGCAAACCTCAACGTCGCGCTGATGCGGACGAAGAACATCCCGCTGCACTACTACCGCCACCTGATGGACCGGGTCGGCCGCAAATGGCACTGGGTGAACGTGCTGCGCCTCGGCGACGAGGCCCTGGAGAAGAAGATCCACGCGCCCGGCCGCGACATCAGGGTGCTCTATCTGGACGGCGCGCCAGCCGGTTTCTTCGACATCAACCCGCTCGGAGCGGAGGAGACCGAGATCGCCTATTTCGGCATGATGGAGCACGCGACCGGGCTGGGCCTCGGCCGCTGGTTCCTGGGCGCGGCGATCGAGGCGGCATGGGCGACCGCGCCGAAGCAGGTGGTGGTGCAGACCTGCACGCTCGACCACCCGGCGGCGCTGCCGCTCTACCAGAAGCTCGGCTTCTCGCCCGTCGGGCAGAAGCGGGAGGTCGTGCACCCGCTGCCCTTCGAGGAACGCTGCGCCAGCGTCATGCGATAGACGCCGGAAAAGAACCGGCCGTTCAGCGCGGATTCAGAATCACTCCGTCATCCTTGCCGTGATTTTTCAAGCGGGCAGACGCCCGTAAGCATGAGGAGTATGACGATGTTCACCCGACGCCTGTTCACGGCAGCCGCGCTCGCCTTTCTCGCCTTTCCGCCGCTTGCCTCCGCGCAGGAGGCGATGCCGTCGGCCAGGCAGATCGAGCGCCAGCTGGACGCCGGCCCGCGCGTCAAGGTCAGGCCCGACCAAAGGGTGACGGTGCGTGAGTTCAAGCGCCGGCCGGAGTTGCGGCGCATGGCGCCGTCGATCGACATCCAGTCGATCAATTTCGCCTTCGGCTCGGCCGAGATTCCGCGCTCGCAGTACCGGAAGGTCGAGGCGATCGCCGATGCGCTGGATAAGCTGCTCGATCGCCGTCCGCGCGCCAAGGTGCTGATCGAAGGCCATACCGACGCGGTCGGCTCGGCCGCCTCCAACCTGGCGCTTTCGGAGCGGCGCGCGGACTCGCTGAAGTGGACCCTTGTCAACGAGTTCGGCATACCGCGCCGCGCACTGGAGACGGTCGGCTACGGCGAGGAATTCCTGCTGGTGCCGACCCAGGACGAGAACTGGCGCAACCGCCGGGTGACGCTGAGGCGCTTCGACGATTTCCTCAGGCAGTAGGCGCCGGAAACGAACTTTCGGCCGCGCGGCAGCAGTGGCTGCGGCGCGGCCGTTCGCCTGTCGATCATGGGGTCGCTTTGCTGGCCCAGCCGCCGGCGCTTGAAGGCGGCACCGCGGCGCAGTATCGCACGAAGAAGACCGGGCGACGTAACAAAGGGAGTTCTCCGATGGCGATCAGGGTTGTGATGGCGGGCGCGACCGGCTGGGTCGGCAGGGCGATGGTCCCGGCGATCGCTGCGCAGGGCGACATGGCGCTGGCAGGCGCGGTGGCGCGCAACGCGGCAGGCCAGGACAGCGGCGCGGCGCTCGGGCTCGCGCCGAATGGCGTCACCGTTTCGGCCACGCTTGAGGAGGCGCTGGCGGCACCTTCCGACGTGGTGGTGGACTACACCAAGCCGGACGCGGTGAAGGCGAACACGCTCGCCGCAATCGGCAAGGGCCGCCACGTGGTGATCGGCACGTCCGGCCTCGGCGCGGCCGACTATGCCGAGATCGACGCGGCCGCGCGGGCAAGCGGCGTCGGGGTCATTGCCGCCGGCAATTTTTCCATCACCGCCACGCTCATGAAGCGGTTTGCGATGATGGCGGCGAAATACGTGCCTGACGTCGAAATCATAGACTACGCCAGCGCCAGGAAGCCTGACGCGCCTTCAGGCACCGCGCGGGAACTGGCCGAGGCGCTGGCCGAGCTGCGCGGCGTATCGACCGCGCGGCCAGCGGCCGACGTGATGGGCGTGCCGGGTACGCGCGGCGCTGCGGTCGGGGCAGGAGCCGGCGTGCAGGTGCATGCGCTGAGGTTGCCGTCCTACATCCTGTCCTGCGAGGCGTTGTTCGGCCTGCCCGACGAAAGGCTGACGATCCGCCACGACGCAGGTTCGTCGGCAGCTCCCTATGTGGCGGGCACGCTGCTTGCCATCCGGCGCGTGGCAGGCGTCAAGGGGCTGGTGCGGGGTCTCGACGCGCTGATGGACTAGGCGCGCAGGAAACGGGTGGCCGGGGGCGCGCGACCCGCTTAGGTCCGAAGCTCGATGGAGAGCGAGGACCAGACATGAAACCCGTGTTCAAGGCATTGCCTACCGA
>DATDJN010000145.1:0-3667 GCA_036520515.1 Rhizobiaceae bacterium | reverse complement strand
GATCCCGCAATGGGAGATGTTCCTGTCCGGCGGCATGGCGGCGATGAACCTGATGCTCGCCGCCAATGCGCTGGGCTACGGCACCAACATGATCACCAACTGGTATTCCGAGACCGAAGAGGGCCGCGCGCTGCTGGGGCTCGCCCCGCACGAGCGCGTCGTCGGCTTCGTGCATATAGGCACCCATGACGGGCCGGGCTTCGAACGCCCGCGGCCGGATGTGAAGGCGCTCTATGCGGACTATTCGGGGCCTTGGGAGGGGTAGGTAGCCAGGACCGTATAACGGTGTCCCGCGCCAAGCTTCGTTTCAAATTGTGCCGGGGAATGCTATAGGCTCCAGTGGGAGTCTTGCAGACACATACTCCTAGAACTGGACGTGCATCGCAGCCTTGCAAGAAAGGTCACGCATGCCAATTCCAGCATACGATCAAGGCCAACTTTCCGGGGTATCGAGCGCTGCGCCGTTGCCGTCGGTCTCGGCCGCTGCCGCAAACACCGCTCCTACACTTGTGCTGGGAAGCCTGGCCGAGGTCGGGCTTGGCGTGCGGGCGCAGACCCAGGCATCGCTGAGTGCCTTCGAGGCGCTGATGGGTGCGCCGGCCCAGGGTGTCCTCGGTTTTGCCGACGAGGCCAATCCGGCGCGCAGCCTGGCTCGCGTGCTCGCCGATGCGCCGGCACTTGCCGCATTGGACCGGCCGGTCAACTGGGCGATTCCGCTGGCCTGGTCGGGCATCGGCATGGAAAGCGTTGCTTCCGGCGCGCACGACGCGACCTTCATCGCGATCGCCGAGGCCATCGCCGAAAACCAGACGGCAGACGTCAATCCGCTGCTCTATGTCCGGCTGGGGTGGGAGGCGACGAATTCCTATCCCTGGAAGGTGCAGAGCGGAGCGGACAGGCTGTTCGACCACAACCTGGCCGAGGACTACATCGCGGCTTTCCAGCACGTCGCGACATTGTTCCGCTCGGTCGACGACCGCTTCCGCTTCGAGTGGAACCAGAACTATTCCAACAAGGACGCAGCCGGCGCCTTCTACGATCTCGACGCGATCTATCCCGGCGACGCGTTCGTCGACGTCATCGGGGTCGACGCCTACAACGTCGCCCGCTTCAGCGGACAGGGCGACCCGGTCACCGCCTGGAGCTACAAGGCGAACGCGCCCTATGGGCTGAACTGGTTCGCCGCCTACGCGGCCGCGCACGGCAAGCCGATGGCGCTGACCGAGTGGGGCATCGACAGCGACAATTTCGGCTACTACGTCGACAAGCTCGCCGACTTCGCGCGCACCCACAACGTGATCTACGCCAACTACTGGAACGCCGACGCGCGGACCAACGGCAATGACACGCTGACCGACGGCTCCAAGCCGGCGACCGCGGCGGCGATCGCCGAAGCCTTCGGCGCGGAAGGGAATTCGACGCTGCTGGCCGGCAGGCAGAGCGGCCTCATCGTCGAAGCCGGCGTCGACGCCAAGGGCAGCGCGCTGGTCGGCACCGCCTCCGCCCTGATCTGGGCGGTGGCGAGCGATGCGGATGCGGGCGATGTCGTCACCTTCGACACCGCAGGCTGGACCGCGCTCGACGCCACGCACTTCGCGAAGAACGGCGTCTACGGCTCGGCCGTGCTGGACACTGCGTCCGGCGTCATCAGCTACACGCTCGACAACGCCCGCGCCGCCACCAATGCGCTCGCCGCGAAGGCCGCGGCGGCCGACGTGTTCTCCGTCACCGTTCGGGACGCCGCCGGCGCTTCGACCACCCAGCAGGCGCGTTTCGCCATCACCGGGACGGCGGACCCCCAGCTCGCGAACACGCTGGAAACCGGCGGCCTGACGGTGACCAAGACTGCTGCGGAGTTCCAGGCCTATGACCGCATAGTGACCTTCGACACGCCAGCCGCCGCAGCCGACAGGGTATCGCTGAAGCTCGCCGATGGCGGATCGCTCGATCTAGGGGCGGCCCTCGAAGGCCAGCGGGCCGCCACCGTCACGGCGTCGATGGGGGCCGCGGCGACGATCACCACTGCAGGCGGCGACGACACGCTGCTCGGCGGCGCGGCCAACGACGTGCTGAGAGGCATGGCGGGCGACGACAAGCTCGACGGCGGAGGCGGCGCCGATGCCATGTCCGGCGGCGCGGGCGACGATCTCTACTATGTCGACAATTCCGGCGACCGCGTCCTCGAGCTTGCGGGCGAAGGCACCGATACCGTCCATACCGGCTTCACCCATACGCTATCAGCCAATGTCGAGAACCTCAGGCTCATTTATGCTGGAAACGCCTGGGGGACGGGCAATGGCCTCGACAACTGGATCGCCGGCAATACGGGCGACAATGTGCTCAGGGGGCTGGCCGGCAACGATACGCTGGATGGCGGTCCGGGCGCGGACGCGATGCATGGCGGCCCCGGCGACGATGTGTTCTATGTCGACAACTCCGGCGACCGGGTCACGGAGCTTGCCGGGGAGGGGGTCGACACGGTCCGGACCGGCTACACCCACACGCTCGCCGCCAATGTCGAGAGGCTGGAACTGATCCACGAAGGCGACGCCTGGGGCACGGGCAACGGCCTCGACAATTTCATTTCCGGCAACGCAGGCGACAATGTGCTCAAGGGGCTGGCCGGCAACGATACGCTGGATGGCGGCCTTGGCGCGGACGTGATGCATGGCGGCGCCGGCAACGATGTCTTCCATGTCGACAATTCGGGCGATCGGATCGTGGAACTCGCCGGGGAGGGCATCGACACGGTGCGCACCGGCTACACCCACACGCTGGCTGCGAATGTCGAGCGCCTGGAACTGCTCCACAGCGGCAATGCCTGGGGCACCGGCAACGGCCTCGACAATCTCATCGCCGGCAACTCGGGCAACAATGTCCTCAAGGGGTTGGCCGGGAACGACACGATCCAGGGCGGAGCGGGCAGCGACAGGCTCTATGGGGGCGCCGGCAACGATGTTCTTTCAGGCGGGGCCGGCGCCGACCAGTTCGTCTTCGACCTTGCGCCGCAACCCTCCACCGACATCGATGCCGTCGTGGATTTCGATCCGGCCGCCGATACGTTCCTGCTCGACAGTTCCGTGTTCACGAACACGCAGCCGGGTCGCCTGGCGGCGTCGGGCTTCGTCGTAGGCCCGTCCGCCACCAACGCGGCACAGCACGTGGTCTATGACGATGTCAGCGGCAGGCTGTTCTATGACGCGGACGGCGTCGGCGGAGCGGACCAGGTCCAGTTCGCGGACCTGACGCCGAACCTCCCGATCTCGTCCGACGATTTCCTGATCGTCTGACCGGCCTTCACAGCCTTGCAGCCGCCCGAGCCAACAGGCGTTGCGCGCGCTTCAGGTGCGGTATGTCGTACATCTTGCCGTCGAGCCCGACGACGCCCGGATTGCCCGCGGCGGCGAAGGCGGCGATCACGGCCTGCGCCTGGGCGACGGCTTCTGCCGAGGGGGTGAACACCGCGTTTATGACCGGCACCTGCGCGGGGTGGATGGCGAGCTTGGCGGTGAAGCCGTCGCGCCCGGCTTCGAGGCATTCGGCGCGCAGGCCGTCGAGATCGCGAAAGTCGATGAAGACGGTGTCGATGGCGGGCACTTCGGCGGCGGACGCGGCGAGGATGGTCACGGCGCGGGCGTAGCGGAATACATCGGTGTAGCGGCCGTGC
>DATDJN010000144.1:0-4042 GCA_036520515.1 Rhizobiaceae bacterium | reverse complement strand
TCCGCGTCTGATCACGGATTTTTGCATGCCTATCGAAGCCATCGATTTTTTCTATCTCTCCATGCCTGTTGTCGAGGACATCGGCGACGGCAGCCAGGACGCGCTTGTTGTGCGCGTGGCGGCCGACGGCGTCATCGGCTGGGGCGAGTGCGAAGCGTCGCCGCTGACCTCGATCGCCGCCTTTGTCGCGCCGATGTCGCACGGCGCCTGCAAGCCGGTCGAGGCCGTGGTTCTCGGCAAGAAGGTGGATGCGCCGGCCGACATCTACGGGCTGGCCGCCGCCGTCGAGCTGGAATGCATGGATCTCCTGCAGGCGGCCCATACATGGTCGGGCATCGAGATGGCGTTGTGGGACGTGCTGGGCAGGAAGCGCAGCGCACCAGTCTACGAGCTGCTCGGCTACAAAAAGGCGTATCCGAAGCTGCCCTATGCCTCGCAGCTCTTCGGCGACACGCCGGCCGAGACGCTGGCCGGCTGCCGCTCGGCGCGCGAAAAGGGCTACCGCGCTGTGAAGTGCGGCTGGGGGCCGTTCGGCCGCGACGGTCTTGACGCTGACCGCGACCATCTGAAGGCCGCGCGGGAAGGTCTCGGAGCCGAAGGCACGCTGCTGATCGACGCCGGGCAGATATTTCGCGAGGACGTCGATGCGGCGGCGGCGCGCATCAAGATGCTGGAAGAGGTCGGCGCGACCTGGCTCGAGGAGCCGTTCCACGGCGGCGCCTACGATGCCTATGGCAAGCTGGCGGCGCGGAGCGGAAAGATAAAACTCGCGGGCGGCGAGGCCTCGCACAACGTGCACATGGCGCGCCAGCTCATCGATTACGGCAAGGTGTCCTTTATCCAGATCGACTGCGGCCGCATCGGCGGCATCGGCCCGGCCAAGCAGGTCGCCGACTATGCGGCCGAGCGGGGCGTCACCTACGTCAACCACACCTTCACCTCGCACCTGGCGCTCTGCGCCTCGATCCAGCCATTTGCCGGGCTGGAGAAGGACGTGATCTGCGAATATCCCTTCGCGCCCAAGGCGGTGGCGTGGGACATGTCCACGACGCATCTGACGCCCGACGGCAATGGCCAGGTGAACGTGCCGGCCGCGCCGGGGCTGGGTATCGAGATGAGCGCCGAGGGGATCAGGAAATACCTGGTCGACGCGGAAATCTCGGTGAAGGGCAAGGTGCTGTACAGGACGCCGAAGGTTTAGGCACTTCACCTCCCCCTTGCGGGGAGGTCGGCGGCGAAGCCGCCGGGTGGGGTCGCGCATCACAGACGCGGCGCAAGAAAGAGCGTCGACGTTGCCGCCGGCTACCCACCCGTCCAACCGCCTGGGGCGGTTGGCCACCCTCCCCTCAATGGGGAGGGATATCAGCGTCCTTCGATCTTCGGATAGCGCACCGGCAGGCCCGCCACTGGCACCGGCGCGATGTGGACGGCCCAGCCGCAGAGTGAGGCGACGATCAGGCTCTTCAGCTCCGGGCCGCCGAAGGCGATGTTGGTCGGCGCGACCAGCATGAGCTGCTCCCAGTCGTCGTAGAGCGTGACGAGCTCGCCTGCGGTCGTGAGGCGGTAGACGATGTTGGGATTGTAGAGGCTGATGTAGAGGTCGCCGGCCACATCGAAGGCGATGCCGTCGGGCACCTGGCGCGGCAGCTCGACGACTACCTCGCGGCGGCCGGCGCTGCCGTCCGCCTTGATCTCGACGCGCGAGACGAGAGGCGGGCAGGACTCGACGGCATAGAGCCACTTGCCATCGGCCGAGAGGCACATGCCGTTGGTGAAGCCGTTGGCCTGCCGGTCCCAGATCTCCGCCTTTCCACCCGGTGCGACCTTCCAGATGAAGCCGTCCCCGGCCGCCCACGAGCCGGAGTCGGAGACGTAGAGATTGCCGTGGTCGTCGAACACCGGATAGTTCGGCAAGCGCATCTGCTGCCCGGCGTTGCCATTGGCGTAGGTGCTGACCTTGCCGTCGGGGGTGATGCGGTGGACGCAGGCCGAGCGGTCGTCGCAGGCATAGGTGTTGGCGTCGGCGTCGTGCGCGAGCCCCAGCAGGAAGCCGCCCGGCACGCGGGCGACCTCCTCGATCTTCGTGCCATCCAGGCTGAAGCGGTAGAGCTGGCCGGCCTCGCCGCCCGCATAGGCGCGGCCGTCAGGGCCCCAGGCGACCGCTTCCGGATGGTCGAACGCGTAGCCGATATTGGCGAGCTTCAGCGTTTGGGATTCGTCCGCCATGCATGTATCCTCGGGCCGTCAGGGGCGCAGAAATCTACGGCGTCCAATGGCCTCGCGCCCTTGACGCGACTTTCGGCCAAAGTCTAGTATCTTCCGGCATATCAGAGCAAGGTCCAACATACTGGAACAAGCCTGATGTGTGGATCGGCGGGGAGCCGGTTCGATGGCACGGGGAGTGCGGCGTTGGGTTTGCTGAAGGACAGGATCTGTCTCGTCACCGGCGCCGGCCAGGGGCTTGGCCGCTCGGTTTCGCTGGAGATGGCCCGCGAGGGCGCCCATGTCGTGCTGCTGGAACGCAACGCGGCGACGGCCGCGGCGGTCGAGGACGAGATCAGGGCCGGCGGCGGCCGGGCTTCCCACTACGCGCTGGATGTCACCGACTACGACCGTT
Source organism: Rhizobiaceae bacterium (assembly GCA_036520515.1). GTDB lineage: Bacteria > Pseudomonadota > Alphaproteobacteria > Rhizobiales > Rhizobiaceae > Mesorhizobium_K. The sequence goes on along the minus strand of DATDJN010000144.1, from coordinate 1,425 downwards.
ACGGCGAGATCGTCGCCGACGTGATCTCCCGGCAGGGCCGCATCGAAGTGCTGGTCAACAACGCCGCAATCAATCCCCCGACCAGGACCATCCTGAACGACACGCTGGAGGACTGGCGGCGCGCCATCGCGATCAACCTCGAGGCGGTCTACATGGGCAGCAAGCTCGTCGCGCCGCAGATGGTGAAGCAGCAGAGCGGTCGCATCATCCACATCGCATCGATCCAGGGATTTGCCTCCAGCGGCGACACCGGCTCCTACAACGCCGCCAAGGGCGGCATCATCGCCTACACGAAATCCATGGCCGTCGAGCTCGGCCCCTACAACATCCTCGTCAACGCAGTGGCGCCGGGCTTCATGGCGACGCCGATGTCGGTGGTGAACGGCGTCGACGAGGCGGAAACGCCTGATTTCCTCGAATGGTATGTCCGCCGCCGCAAGATACCGCTCGGGCGCACCGGCTATCCGGAGGACGTGTCAGGCACCGTCGTTTTCCTGGCCTCCGACTATTGCCGCTACATGACCGGCCAGCTGCTGGTGGTCGATGGCGGGCTGATGAGTACCTTCTGACACGACGACATCGCAGTGCATCGACACCGAATTGCCAACAGGGGAAGGCTGAAAAGATGGTCGACAAGAAAAACTGGGATCTGTCCCGCCGCGAATTGATGAAGATGGGGCTGGCGCTGGGCGCCGGCTCGGCGCTGGGCGGCATGCTGCCGGGCTCGGCGCGGGCTCAAGGGTTGACGCTCGACTGGTGGTGGTGGGGCGAGCAGGAACTGCCCGGCCTGCAGAAGGTCGTCGACGGCGCCGTCGCGGCATACAAGGATGCGACGATCAAGCCGATGCTGCAGGACACGGCGGTCGTCATCTCGCAGTTCCAGACGGCGGCGGCGGCCGGCAACGCGCCCGACATCCAGTATCTCTGGAACGGCATCTACCACATGGAAAGCGTGTGGTTCGGCTACCTGAAGGGCCTGAAGGAGCTGATCAAGCCGGAAATCCTGACCGCGTCCAACCCGACCAAGCTCTCGAATTTCGGCGGCGATACCTGGCGCGTCGGCTGGTATCCGCTGCCGATGATGTGGATCTACAACAAGAAGCTGTTCGAGCAGGCGAAGCTCGACCCCAACGCGCCGCCAAAGACCTGGGACGAGCTGCTGACCACCTGCGAGGCGCTGAAGACGGCGGGCATCGAGCCGCTCGGCGGCGGCATCCAGGACGGGTACTGGAGCGAGTGGTACATCAGCCACTCGCTGCCGCAGAACCTCGATTCGCTCGGCGAGGCGGTCGAGCTCTTCATCGGCGACAAGGACTTCCGCGATCCGAAATATCACGAGCATTGGGTCAAGCTGGAAGAACTGAAGACCAAGGGTTACCTCAACAAGGACATGTCCTCGCTCGAACTCTATCCGGGTATCGATCT
>DATDJN010000143.1:0-5105 GCA_036520515.1 Rhizobiaceae bacterium | reverse complement strand
GCGAGCGCAACGCGCTGGCGCTGGCCGCCGGAAAGCTGGCTTGGGCGACGCGTGCCGTATCCCGGCAGCTTGACCAGTTCGAGCGCGGCCTCGGCTTCGCGATGCCGCTCGGCCTTGCCGACGCCCTTGACCATCAACCCGTAGGCGACGTTGTCCAGCACGTTGAGGTGCGGGAAGAGCGCATAGTCCTGGAAGACGGTGTTGACGTTGCGCCTGTAGGGCGGGACCCCCTCGGCACGCTCGCCGAAGATCTCGATGCGGCCCGATGTCGGCTGCTCGAAGCCGGCTATCAGGCGCAGGCACGTCGTCTTGCCGGATCCGGAGGGTCCGAGCATCGCGAAGAACTCGCCCGCACCGATGTCGAGATCGACGGCGTCGACGGCCCGCACCTGGCCAAAATGGCGCGACACCTGCTTGAACGAGACGGCTGGAGTCATGGGTTGTCCCGAAGGTCAGGGCTATACCTGGAAAGCTTTACGGCGCCCCTCACCGGTCTGCCGGCCTCCCCTTCCCGCGAGAGCGGTGAATGGGAACACGGCGGCAGCCGCAGCCTCCGCCCCTCCCCGTCCGCACGGGGAGAAGGCAAGAGACGCCGCCAAGCCCCGATGTCACCGCCCGCCGATGACGCCGATGTAGTCGGAGACCCAGCGGTAGTAGGGCACGCACTGGTCGTTCTGGGTCGCGCACTTGGTGGTCGGCGTCGTCCAGAACTTGACCTTCTCGAAGTTGTCCATGCCGTTGGTCGTGCATCCTTCCGCGGTCTGCATGCCGCGCTTGTCGGTGCAGGCCGCCGGCACCGACGGGTTGGCGCCGAACCAGACCGACAGGTCGCTCTGCAGGTTCGAGGAGAGCTGGTGATCGAACCACATGTAGGCGCAGTTCGGATTGGCGGAATCGACGTGCATCATGGTGGTGTCAGCCCAGCCGGTCACGCCCTCTTCCGGGAACACCGACGCGACGGGCTGCTTCTCGCCTTTCAGCAGGTTGACCTGGAATGGCCAGGAGGCGGACGCCACCACGCCCTCGTTCTTGAAATCGTCGATCTGGATGAAGGCGTCGTGCCAGTAGCGGCCGACGAGCTTGCGCTGCTCGCGCAGCAGGTCGAGCGCGGCCTTATACTGGTCCTCGGTGAGCTGGTACGGATCCTTGATGCCGAGATCCGGCTTGTGCGTCATCAGGTAGAGCGCGGCGTCGGCGACATGGATCGGTCCGTCATAGGCCTGGACGCGTCCCTTGTTGGACTTGCCATCGTCCAAAGTCATTTCCTCGAACACGACCTTCCACGAGGTCGGCGCCGTCTTGATGACGTTGGTGTTGTACATCAGGACGTTCGGGCCCCACATGTAGGGCACGCCATAGTGGACCCCGTCGACCGTATGCCAGGGCGCGTCCTTGAGGCGATCGTCGACGGTCGACCAGCTCTTGACGAGGTCGATGTTGATCGGCTGGACGCGCTTGCCGGCGATGAGGCGCAGCGATGCGTCACCGGACGCCGTCACCAGGTCGAAGCCACCCTCGTTCATCAGGGCGACCATTTCGTCCGAGGTCGCTGCGGTCTTCACGTTCACCTTGCAGCCGGTGGCCTCCTCGAACTTGGTGACCCAGTCGAAATTCTTGTCGGTTTCGCCGCGCTCGATATATCCGGCCCAGGCGACGATATTGAGCTGGCCTTCGCCAGCGCCGATCTCCTTGACCTGTGCGATGGCCTGACCCGAGAAACTGATGGCGAGCGCCAGCGCAGTGCAGGATTTCAGGAATGCTTTCATCACGACATCTCCCATTGCAGGGGCCGTTCTCCAGCGACGGCTCGAACCCTGGGAAGAAACGTGCCGTGAAAGCGCTGCTTTCGCAAATTCATTTGCCAGAACGGTGATATCGGAATTTCCGATATCACCGTTCTCACAACCGCTGTCTTATGGTGCGTTGAGCCTGGGCGATGCGGATAAAGTCACGCGCCGCCTGCGGCAGTCCGGAGCCGCGTCTCCAGACCATGCCCACTTGAACGACAGGAAGCGCGCCGGAAATGTCGCGCGATTCGATGCGGTCGCCTTCCAGCGACCATGGGCGGTAGACGAGGTCGGGAAGCAATGCGACGCCGGCGCCGGTGGCGACGAGGCTGCGTACCGCCTCCACGGACCGCGTGCGGAAGGCGACGTGCGGCCGGGCGCCCAATGCATGAAGCAGCTTGCCCGTGTTCTCCTCGATCTCGTCGACGGTGAGCATGATCAGCGGTTCGGCCGCGATATCGCCGAGGTTGATGATCTCGGCGCTGGCCAGCGAATGACCGAGCGGAAGCCAGAGACGATAGGCGGAAACTTCAAGGATTTCGGACTGCAGCGCCATACGATCGCGCAGGTTGGATGTGACCATGACCGCGATGTCGAGCTTGCCGCCGACCAGCAGGTGCTCGAGGTAATCGCCATTGTCTTCGATGGCCGAAATCTCGACGGCGGGGTGAGCCCGCCGATAGCGGGCCAAGAGGTCGGAGAGCACGTAGCCGGCGACCAGCGACGTGACGCCGAGTTGCAGGCGGCCGGTCGTCGCCTCGCGTTCGCTGAAGAAGGTGCGCCGGGCGTACGACACATCGGCGAGTATCTTCGTGGCGTGGCGCAGGAAGTGGTGGCCGCGATGGGTGATCGACAGGCCGCGAGGATGGCGGTCGAACAGCGCTACGCCAAGATCGTTCTCCAGTTCCTTGATCGCCTCGGTGACCGACGACTGCGAGATGGAGAGGTTCTGGGCGGCGCCCGAAACAGTGCCCTGCTCGGCGACGGCGACGAAATATTGAAGCTGCCTGATGGTGAACGCCATGGCGCGGACATAAGCACGGGAGGCATGGCGGCGGAAGGGCGCCGCCTTCTGCTGCTCAGCGCCCGCTCGCCACCAGAAGCTTGGCGCCTGCCTCCTCGACCGCGGCGGCTATGTCGTGAGGCGGCGGCATGTCGGTCACCAGTTCGTCAAAGGCGTCGAAACCGCAGACCTGGACGAGGCCCTGGCGGCCGAACTTGGTGTGATCGGTGACGACGACCGTGCGGGTGCCGCGCGTCAGGACCACGCGAGCGAACTCCGCCTCCTCCAGCACGTAGTCCATTATGCCGTGCTCGAAGTCGATGGCGCCGGCCGTGATGACGGCATGGTTGACATTGAAACGGCTGATGAAGTCGATGGCCGAGACGCCAAAGGCGGCGCCGGAATCGCTGCGCAGTTCGCCGCCGGCCATGTAGACCTTGTTGCCGTTGATGGTGGCAAGCGTGCGGGCAATGTCGGAGGAGTTCGTCACCACCGTCAGGCGGCGGTGGTTGAGCAGTTCCCGCGCCAGGAAGCTGGTCGTCGTGCCGGTGTCGAGCATGACGGAGTCGCCGTCGCGGATGGTAGCGGCGACCAGCCTCGCAATGGCGCGCTTGGCGTCCGACTGCTCGCGCATGCGGCGCTCGAAAGGGGCTTCGCCGACGACCGATGGCAGTCCGATCGCGCCATGCATCTTCAGCACCGAGCCGTCCTTGGCGAGCGGCTTCACGTCGCGCCGCACCGTTTCCAGCGACACACCAAGCTTGTCGGCCAGATTTGAAATCGTGATCGTGCCTTCATCCTGAAGCAGCTTCAGGATTTCGCCATGCCTTTTGGAGTAGTTCATCCGCCTCTTTTACGCCTCGTACGCCGGAGCGCCGCTTCCGTATGGTCGGTTCTACACTCTTTCGATTCTGATCTGTTGGGAAATTGTGGAGAAGCCTACCCCACCCTTTGCTCCGATTTGCGGCCAATCCTGCCCGATCCTGCCGTAGATTGAGGATTTTGTCATCACAAAAACCACAAACGGGCACAAGGGCAGACAAAACCACAGAATAGCGTTGACACGCCAGCGGGCGTATTTGACACTGCCGGCTCGTCTCAGCAGCCTCCCTGGCGCCAAATTTCCAGCCCCGGGGCCCGTCGCAAGGACTTTCGCAGTGGCAACCAGGCTCGCGGAATCGGACCACGGAGCGGGCTGGTGAGCGCGGAATACCGTATCCTCGCCCTGCCGATCTGGAACGGCGCGATCTCGATCGAACCGTTGAATGGCGGCCTGAGCAACGAGAGCTTCCTGGTCACGGACGCGGACGGAAAACATGTCGTTCGCTTCGGCAAGGACTTCCCCTTCCACCATGTGTTCCGGCCGCGCGAGATCATGACCGCGCGGGCCGCCGCCGAGGCGGGCTTCGCGCCGAAAGTGGAGTTTGCCGAGCCCGGCGTGATGGTGTCGACCTTCCTCGGCGCGAGGACTTTCTGCCCGGAGGATGTGCGGGCGAACCGGCTGCGGATCGCCCGGCTTGTTCGCGCATTCCACGAGGAGATGCCGAAGCATGTCTCGGGCGCGGGCTTCATGTTCTGGGTTTTCCACGTCAACCGAGACTATGCGCGCACATTGGAGGCCGGGAAGAGCAGGATGACGGACAGGCTGCCGGAGTTCCTCGCGCTGAACGACGCGCTGGAAGCGGCGCAGCAGCCGCAGCCGATCGTGTTCGGGCATAACGACCTGCTGCCGGCGAATTTCCTCGACGACGGCAGGAAGCTCTGGCTGATCGACTTCGAATATGCGGGCTTCAACACGGCGATGTTCGACCTCGCTGGCGCGGCGTCGAATGCCGGCATGTCGACGGGGGAATCGGAAGAGCTGCTCGCCGAGTATTTTGGCCAGCAGCCGGACGAGACGCTGAAACGCTCGCACGCCGCCATGCAATGCGCCTCACTGCTGCGCGAGGCGATGTGGAGCATGGTGTCGGAACTCCATCTTTCCGCGCCGGGCGCGGACTACGCGACCTACACCGCCGAGAACCTGGCGCGGCTCGAGGCAGCGCTCGAAACCTATCAGACCACATACGGAAAGCTCTCCTCATGACACTGCCGAGCCAGGCCGCGATCGTCGTCGTCGGCGGCGGCATCATCGGCTGCTCGACCGCCTACCATTTGGCGCGCGACCACAGCGCGGACGTGATCCTGCTCGAACAGGGCAAGCTCACCTCGGGATCGACGTGGCATGCGGCGGGCCTTGTCGGACAGTTGCGCTCGTCGGCGTCGATCACCCGCGTGCTCAAATATTCGGTCGAGCTCTACAAGGGGCTGGAGGC
>DATDJN010000142.1:0-12781 GCA_036520515.1 Rhizobiaceae bacterium | reverse complement strand
GGAACACTCCCCCTCCCCATCCGTTGACCCTCCTCATCCGAAACAGGAGGAACAGATGGACATTTCCGGAAAACGCATCGCCATTCTCGCCACCAACGGGTTCGAGCAGTCCGAACTCGAAGTGCCGCTGAAGAAACTGCGCGAGGCCGGCGCGACGGTCGAGATCGTCTCGCCCGAGCCTGGCGAGATCAAGGGTTGGGAAAAGAAGGACTGGGGCCGCGCCGTCCCGGTGGACCGCACGCTGGACGAGGCGAAGCCGTCCGACTACGACGCGCTCGTCCTGCCCGGCGGCCAGATGAACCCCGACCTGCTGCGCGCCGACCCGAAGGCGGTCGATTTCGTCAGGAGCTTCTGGAACGACAGCAAGGTGATCGGCGCCATCTGCCACGCGCCCTGGCTGCTGGTCGAGGCCGGCATCGTCAATGGCCGCCGCGTGACCTCCTACAAGTCGATCAGGACCGACGTCATCAATGCCGGCGGCAAGTGGGAAGATTCCGAAGTCGTCACCGACCAGGGCTTGGTCACCAGCCGCCACCCCGGCGACCTCGACGCCTTCTCGGCCAAGCTGACGGAGGAGATCGCCGAAGGCCGCCACCAGCGCCGCGCTGCATAGCTAAGCGCCGCGCAACTGCTGCCTGGCCGCCCCCCGGCTCATATGAAGCCGGGCTCGGTGCTGACGCTTGCGTTGGCCTCAGTCGGCGTTTGCCACCATCGCATTGCCGCCGGCCCAGCGGCGCCATTGCGCCTCGGTGCCGTTGAAGACGTTGAGGTCGATCTTGCCCTTCACGCCCTGCGACAGGCCGGAGCCGGAGTACTGCCAGAACACGAAGTTGCGGCCGGGATAGACCTTCGAGGGATGCTGGGCGACGGCGCGCAGCCAGAACGGATAGTTCTGGAAGTGGCCGCGCAGATTGTCGGCGTAGAAGTCGGGCGCGGTGTAAATAACCGGACGCTGGCCGTAATGGGCTTCCAGCCGGTCCATGAAGACCTGCATCTTCTCGCGCCGCTTCTCCGGCGAGATGCGGTTCTTGCAGCTCGACTGGCCGTTATACTCGACGTCGATCACCGGCGGCAGCGCGCCCTCGACCTTTGGCACGTTGCGGATGAACCAGTCGGCCTGCTCGCTCGCCACGCGGCACCAGTAGAAGAAGTGGTAGGCGCCTCGCTTCAGCCCTGCCCTGTGCGCCTCGCGCCAGTTCTTCTTGAACATCGGATCGAGATGGTCGCCACCGTCGGTGGCCTTGATGTAGGCGAAGTTGGCGCCGTGGCTGCGCAACGTCTGCCAGTCGATCTCGCCCTGCCAGCGCGAGACGTCGACCCCGTGCACGGCGTAATTCTTCGGCGACAGCTTGCCGAAATTGATCGGTTTTGCGTCGCGGAAACGGTGGCGGTGGACAGGGCCGACCGCCGACTTCGCCACTGCGGGCTTCGCCCGTACCGCGAGCGCGACCTGCTCGACCGCTTCCGCCGCCCCCGTCTCGCTTTCCCCGACCAGCGCGCTCGGCATCACCGGCGGCATGCCGGCGTCGGCGAGCGCCGAGACCTCGTCGTTTATAGTCACGATCGCGGCGGGCGCAGCGGCCGCTGCCTGCTTTACCGGCGTTTCCGGCCGCGGAATGGAACTGGTGGTTTCCTTGGACGGCTTCAGCCTGTCCAGCCCCAGCGCGTCGATACCGGCGCCGCTTGACGTGCAGCCTGCAAGGCCGACCGCCGACATTCCCAGGCATGCCAGGAGAAGCAGAGAACGCATGTTGCCCCGTTACGCAGTACAAGAGAAAGGCAGGCCGGCACGCGCAGACCCGAAACTGAGTCGTTAAAGGGGATTTACAAACAAAGGTTGAATCAAATCCTTAACGCCCGTCCGTTCGCGAACGCGCGGGCCGCTTGACCGACAACCGGTTTGGGATCGGAAAAACGATACGGGCGCCCGCAGGCAGGCGCCCGTTGTCGGCTCAAGTCGAGCGGACGGAATTCACACGCACAGATTATTCATCTGGCAGGCGGCGATGACATGGGCAGGCGGCACCAGGCCCTTCTTGATCGCATCGGTGCGATGCCGCTCGAGCGACAGGCGCAATTCGTTCGGATGCACGCTGTCGCGCGCCATGACCATTTGCACCATCGGGTCGTCCAGCAACTCGTCCAGCACGGTCGTCTTGCCCTTGTTCATCTTGATTTCGCCTCCTCGCGAGCCGCCCTGCCGCATGGAGTAGATAGGAGTCCAAACGTGGCTCGCCAATGATCGTTAGGCGGCAATGTTGTGACTTTTTTTCCGGCGACGGTGCTGCAGCAGGCCAACCCGCCGGAGCCGCCACGGATACGGCGGCTCCGGCAAGGGCGTCAGGTCTTGACGAGACTGCCCGACGCGGCGGCTTCCTCGCGCTGGTGGCGATGTTTCCACCAGTCGCCGAGGAAAAGCAGGATGGGCGCCGCGATGAAGATCGACGAAGTCGTCGCCACGACCACGCCGAACACCATCGGGATTGCGAAGTTCTCGACCGCGCTGCCGCCCCATATCGCCATGGGAAACATGGAGAGCAGGATCGCAACCGAGGTGTAGATGCAGCGCGCGAACACCTGGTTGATGCTCATGTCGATCACCTCGCGCAGCGGCATCTTCTTGTAGAGCCGGAGGTTCTCGCGCATGCGGTCATACACCACCACCTTGTCGTTCACCGAATAGCCGATGATGGTCAGCAGGGCGGCGATCGCCGTCAGGTTGAAGTCGAGCTGGAACAGCGCGAAGAAGCCGATCATCTTGGTGGTGTCGAGGATGAGAGTCGCGATCGCCCCGATCGCGAAATTCCACTCGAAGCGCCACCAGATGTAGGCGAGCATGGCGAGCGCCGCGAGCACGACGGCCATGACGCCCGATTGCGCCAGTTCGCCGCTGACCTTCGGTCCCACCACGTCCGTCTTGACGAACTTCACGGTCGGGTAGAGTTGCTGCACGGCCTGCTTGACGGCATCGACCGCCTTGGTCTGCGCCTGTTCGCCGCCGTCCTGCCGCTGCACGCGGATCAGGACGTCGTTGTCGCCGCTGCCGACCTGCTGCAAGGTCACCTCCCCGACGCCGATCGCACCGAGCGAACTGCGCAGCGAGGCAAGGTCGGCCGGCTGCGAGGTGGTTATCTCGACCTGGATGCCGCCCTTGAAGTCGATGCCGTAGTTGAGGCCTGGCTTGATGAAGAGCGCGACCGAGGCCACCGACAGGAAGATCGACGTCGCGATGCCGAGATAGCGGCCTCTCATGAAGGGGATCGAGGTCTTTTCGGGGAAGAAGCGCACCAGAGGCTCAATCTTGATGGTCTTCAGCTTCTTCCGGCGCACCACGCTCGCCATCAGGATGCGGGTGACGGAAACCGCCGTGAACATCGAGAGGCAAGTGCCGAGGAACATGGTGACGGCAAAGCCCTTTACCGGGCCGGAGCCGAACATGAAGAGCAGGCTGGTGGCGATCAGCGACGTCACGTTGGCGTCGACGATCGTCGAATAGGCGCGCTTGAAGCCGGTATCCAGGGCCGCGAACGCGCTCAGTCCCTTCTTCGCCTCCTCGCGTATCCGCTCGTTGATCAGGATGTTGGCGTCCACCCCGAAGCCGATGCCGAGGATGATGCCGGCGATGCCGGGCAAGGTCAGTGTCGCGCCGATGATGTTCAGCAGGCCGACGGTCAGGATGAGGTGCAGCAGCAGCGTAAAGTTCGCGATCATGCCCCACGAGCCGTAGAGCGCGACCATGAAGAGCACCACCGCCGCGAATCCCGCGAGGCCGGTGTAGATTCCCATCTTGATGACGTCGGCGCCGAGATCCGGGCCGACAGTCCGCTCCTCGATGACGGTGAGCGGCGCCGGCAGGGCGCCTGCGCGCAGCAGCGCCGACAGCGTCGAGGTCTCCTCGACGGTGAAGTTTCCGCTGATCTGGCCGGAGCCGCCCGTGATCGGCTCGCGGATGACCGGCGCGGAAAGAACTTTGCCGTCGAGTACGATCGCGAAGGGCCGGCCGACATTGGCGCTGGTGATCTCGGCGAATTTCCTGGCGCCGATGCTGTCGAAGCGGAAGGTCACCAGCGGCTCGTGCGTGCGCTGGTCGAAACTGGCGCGCGCGTCGGTCAGATGCTCGCCGTCGAGTGCGATACGGTCCTCGACCGGATATTGCTGGCCGGATTTCGCGTCGGGCAGCATGGTCACGCCGGCGGGCACCGGCTCGCCGTTGCCCGTATTCGCCAGCAGGTGGAAGGTCATCTTGGCCGTCGAGCCGAGAAGCTGGCGCAGCCGGGTCGGATCCTGAAGCCCGGGAAGCTGCACGAGCATGCGGTTCGAGCCGACCCGCTGGATGGTCGGCTCGGCGACGCCCACCTGGTCGACGCGCTGGCGCACGATCTCCAGGCTCTGCTGCAAGGCGGCATCCAGCCGGTCGTTGATGCCCGCGTCGGTCAGCGCCACCTTGATCAGATTGCCATCGGTCGTGACGTCGAGGTCCTTCTGGCCGCTGATGCCGATCGTGGTGGCCATCCCCTTCAGCACTTCCTCTGCCTTTGCGAGTTGGTCGGGGTTGTCGATGGCCACCGTGATGACGCCCGACGAGATCCGCGCCGAGCGGGAATCGATGCGCTCCTTGCGCAGCGTGCTGCGCACGTCGTCGAGCAGGGAGCGCAGGCGGTCGGTCTTCAGCGCCGCCGCGTCGACCTCGAGCACGAGATGTGAGCCCCCCTGCAGGTCGAGGCCCAGCGTGATCTGCTGTTTGGGCACCCAGCTGGGCAGCGCCGCGAGTTGCTGGGGTGTGAACAAGTTCGGAAGCGCGGCGAGCACGCCGGCAAGGATGAGGATGACGTAAGTCACCACGACCCATCGTGGAGTACGCATGTTTGTGGATCCTGTCGAACGCGGCCGCCGGCGCCATGGGGCACGGCCGAGGCCGGAAATCGGAAACGCTGCCCGGTAAAGGGCAGCGCCGCTCAATGTCGATCAGGATGTGGCAGGCGGGGCGCGGGCTTCGTATGGCGACGCCGCGACGGAGGCGAGCCGGGGAGCCGCTTGCGGCTCGTCGTCGACGGCTGCGGGAGACGCGGCAAGCTCAAAACCTCGGGCAGGAACGAACGCCTTCGCCTTGCCGTCGCCAAAGGACGTCGCCTTGTCGTCTTCAGCCTCGGACGCAAGAAGATGCTGCTTGGAAATGAACGGGACGGAGCGATGGCCGCCGGCGCCAAGATCGGTCGGAGCGGTCTGCGAGGTCTGGGCGGCCGCGGATTGCGCCGTCGACGGCGCGTAGCCGCCGGCAAGGATGACGGCGAGCAACAGGAAGAATGCCGACACCATGTCGGTCGTCTTTCCGATATATGCGTTGAGCCGCGTCATGGTCCGGCCGGCAGGGTCCTGGCAGGCGATCTACGGCATATAGTGCCGAATTGGGGCAATAGATAGGGGCGTTCAAATTCACAGGAGAGGCATGGTTTCCATGGGCCGCCGCGCCGCAGCCGCCTGCTTTGCTCCAAATGCTGCTGGACTGTAACAGTATGGCTGTAGCTCGGAGGGATGTCGCAGACGTGAGCGAGGAGGATGCCGAAATCGGCGGGAAAGCGCTGCAGCCGGGCTCGGCTGCGGAGGTTTTTCGCGCGTTCCTCGCGCTCGGCCTCACCTCCTTTGGCGGGCCGGTCGCGCATCTCGGCTATTTTCACGAGGCCTTCGTCGTCCGCCGCAAATGGATCGGCGAGGCCGCCTACGCTGATCTCGTCGCGCTCTGTCAGTTTCTCCCCGGCCCCGCCTCCAGCCAGGTCGGCATGGCGATCGGGCTACGTCGCGCCGGCTATCTTGGCATGCTCGCCGCCTGGGTCGCTTTCACGCTCCCCTCCGCGATCCTGCTCGTCGCCTTCGCATGGGGCGCCGCGGCAATCGACCCGGAAACCGGCGGCTGGATCGTCGGGCTGAAGGCCGCGGCCGTCGCCGTCGTCGCCCAGGCGGTGCTCGCCATGGCGGCCAGCCTGGCGCCGGATCGCGAGCGCGCCACCGTCGCCGTCGCCGCGATGATCATCGCCATGCTCTGGCCTACCGCGGCGGGACAGGTGCTCGCCATCGCCGGCGGCGGCATCGTCGGCGTGGCCTTGTTGCGCCCGTCCTCGCTGCCGCAGAACGGCCTGCGGGAGCCGCTTGCTGTTCCGGTCGGCAGGGCGACGGGCGTCGCATGCCTTGCCGTCTTCGCCATCCTGCTCGTGGCGCTCCCCCTGCTCGTCCAGGGAATCCCGAGCCCGCTCCTCCAGATGGTCGACAGTTTCTACCGCGCCGGCTCGCTGGTCTTCGGTGGCGGCCACGTCGTCTTGCCCTTGCTCGAGGCGGAGGTTGTCGAGAGCGGCCATGTCGGGCAGCAGGCCTTCCTTGCCGGCTACGGCGCAGCACAGGCCGTACCCGGCCCGCTCTTCTCGTTCGCAGCCTATCTCGGCGCGGTCTACGAAAACGCTCCCAACGGCCTGGCTGGCGCGGCGGTCGCGCTTTTCGCCATCTACCTGCCGTCGGTGCTCCTGATCCTTGGTGTCCTTCCTTTCTGGGAACGCCTGCGCTCGGCCCCGCTTGCCAGGCGTGCCCTGCTTGGCGTCAACGCCGCCGTCGTCGGCCTGCTGGCGGCAGCGCTCTACGACCCCGTCTTCATCGCCGGCATAACCTCGGCCCGGGCGATGGCGATTGCCGCGACCGCCTTCGTCGCGCTGGCCGCCTGGAAGGCGCCGCCCTGGGCGGTGATCGTCGCTGCGGGCGTCGCCGGTTTTGTGATCCTGTAGCGCCGGCCGTCAGGCGGTCGCGATATAGGTGCGGATGTCCTCCGCCTCGCGCTCCACATCCTCGATGCGCCGCTTCACCACGTCGCCGATCGAGATGATGCCGTCGAGCTGCCCGTCCTTCTCCACCGGAAGGTGGCGGAAGCGACCGCGGGTCATGATCTCCATGACCTCGTTGACCGTATGGCTCTCGTTGCAGATGTTGACTTTCGGCGTCATCACCTGGCGGACAGTCAGGTCGAGGGCGGCGGCGCCTTCCTTGCCGATGACGCGCACGATGTCGCGTTCCGAGATGATGCCGACGATCTTGCGGTCGCCATTGGTGACCACCAGAGCGCCAATGCGGTGTTCGGCGAGGAGCCTGATTGCTTCCGACAGTTTCTCGTTCGGTCCGAGCGTGAAGACATCATGCCCCTTGGCGTCGAGAATGGCTTTGACCGTCACGGCGTGCTCCTCCTGCTTTTGGTTCGTTGACCGACCGCTCCCACCACTTTTTCCCAGACGCAATCGTGCCGCCGGAACGCCGTCATTTCAAGAGGGTTGCGGATCGTTCTTGCCCCGGCGCTCGAGCCGGTTGGGCCGATCGAAGCTCGACACGAAGAAGAAGCCGACGACGAAGCCGCCAATATGCGCCTCCCAGGCGATCTGGCTATCCTCGCCCGGCACCAGTCCGTAAAGCCCGGTAACGATGTTTATCACCATCCAGACAGCGAGGAACGCCACCGTGCTGCGCATGCGAAGCACCATCGCGATCGGCAGGACCGGCCCGCCGAATGCCGGCCGGCCCGAGGAGCGGTCGATGCGGAAGCCGAAGCGGGCCGCCGCCCCCATCATGCCGGAGATCGCGCCGGACGCGCCGATCAGCGGCATCTGGCTATGCATGTAGAGGATATAGTGCAGGCCGGCGGCTGCGATCGACGTCACGACCCAGAACAGGAGGAAGCGGACCGTTCCGATCCGGTTGGCGAGTGGCGAGCCGAAGGCGGCGAGCCAGATCATGTTGACCGTGAGATGCGCGATGCTGCCGTGCAGCAGCGAATAGGTCACTGGCCCCGCTATGGGGAGGAAGTCGAGCTGAACCTGTCCGCTATAGAGGATCGGGATGAACGCGCCATGCAGCAGCAGCCAGAAATACTGCCGATCGTCCAGAAGGTAGGTGCCGACTATGTGGGCGCCCACGCAGACCGCGATGAGGGCGATCACGACCCCCGGCATGTTGAACACTGGCTCCCTGCGGAGCGGCTCCTCACCGGCATCCCGCCCTGCGTCCGCATGGTTCTGGCCGGGTGGTTTCTCGGGGGCCCGTTCGGTCATATGTCGTGTTTCCGGTTCAGCTCCACCTGCGTGTAGTCGAGCGAGGCTCGAATCACAAAGAAAAGCGGCCTGTCGATCCCGAATCACGCAAAGAAAAAACCGTTCAGGGTCTCCCCTGAACGGTTGGTCGAGTCCCCCGACCCTACCCACAATTAGACTGGAAGTGCTGTCCTGACCCCGGATTTGGTATGTCACGGCCGCTTTCGGGGCGCAATGTAAACCCTTTGTTAACCTTAACGGCCCGGCCCGGTGAACAACCGGCGCCCCGTGCTGGCACGCATCCTGCTGCACCCGGCATGTAGGTCAGTGGAGGGCGCCATTCTGTTCGGCGTTGGGACACCTGACGACCGAAGGAGCGGAGCTCGCTGGCATGAAGCAGGACGGATCAATCGCGCTGTTCCAGTATTGGAACCGGCTTCGTCGCGGCCGACCTGCCCCGAAGCGCACGGAGATCGAGCCGGCCGACATCAAGGCGCTGCTCGCCGACACGTTCATCCTCGAGAGGGACACGCGCAGCCAGGCGGTATTCCGCCTGGCTGGTACGCGGCTCTGCGCCGTCTTCGGCCGCGAACTGAAGGGCTTCTCGTTCCCCTCCCTCTGGCAGGACAAGGACCGTCGCCTCGTCGGCCGCCTCGTCTACGGCGTCTTCGAAGACAGCAACGTCGTCGCCGTCACCTTCGACGGCATCAGCGGCAACCAGCGCTCGAACCCGTTCGAGATGATCATCCTGCCGCTCGAGGGAGGCGCCGACAACCAGCGCTGCCTCGGCGCGGTGTCCGCCGTGGAAAAGCCGTTCTGGCTAGGCGCCGACCCGATCTTGGAAGCCAGGGTCGAAAGCGTCCGCGTGGTCGATGCCGATCGTGAGCCGGTGTTCCTCGCGAACCGGCCGGCCATCCAGGTTCCTGCCCTCTCCCCCAGCGAGTTGCCCTCCGTGCACGACAACCCGACAGCCGGCTCGCGTCGCATCCGCCACCTCCTCGTGCTCGATGGCGGCCGCACGGAATAAGCCGTTTTCGGCCCCGCGGCGCTCGCGGCTTACCCGTTGTTAACCTCTCCGAAGCTATCTTCCGAATTATATCTTCGCGCGCGGCGAAGGTCTTTCGGCGAGGATTGTGAGGGAGCAATGAGGTCAGCGGCGATCGACTATGCGCCGGCCGTGGCTGAGAGGCGTAATTTTCAGCGCGTCCGCGTGAAGATCTATGGCCGCTTCATGCTGGAGGATCGTTCCGAGCATGCCTGCCAGGTGATCGACATGTCGCCGGGCAACGTTTCGCTCCGCACCGACCGCCTGGGCCAGCCCGGCGAGAAGGTCATTGCCTACATCGATCACATCGGCCGCGTCGAAGGCGTCGTCACCCGCACCTTGCCGGATGGCTTCGCGATGACCGTCGTCGCCTCCGAGCGCAAGAAGGACAAGCTCGCCGCGCAGCTCACCTGGCTCGCCAACAAGCACGAGCTCGACCTGCCGGAGGACCGCCGTCACGAGCGCGTCGCGCCGCGCAACCCGATGAGCGCGCTGCAGTTGCTCGACGGCCGCCAGTATCCCTGCCGCATCATCGACCTTTCCCTTTCGGGGGCGGCGATCGAGATCGAGGTCAAGCCCGCGGTCGGCATCCAGGTGACGCTGGGCACCATGCGCGGCCAGGTCGTGCGTCATTTCGAAGACGGTCTCGCCATCGAGTTCGCGGTGATCCAGCGGCCCGAGACGCTGGACATCGAATTCGGCGGCCGCCTCTCCTGAAAATCGGACCCGCCGGAACTTTTCTGGCGCGCCGGCACGAGCGGCCGCTGGTTTTGCGCCGCCTGCGCGACGCCTTGCATTTTCTGGATTCCAGGTTGCGGCATAGGCAATCTTAACCACGCCTGTTGCGCATTTTATTCTCAATTCTTTACAACTAGTTCTTGATTTTACTCAACATTCAAGCGCCGCTTTTGCGTCAAATAAATCGCTCTCTGCCATTCTCCTCTCTCGAACGGGGAGACAAGAAACATGAAGAGGGCGGGGACGCCATTGCTTCTTGCGGTGACGATCGGGCTCGGCGCCTGGGGAAGCGCCGCCGAGGCCGGGCAGGCTTTCATGCACACCGGCGGACGCACCACGCAGCCGATCGGCCACTACGAATTCTGCCAGCGCGAACCCGCGGAGTGCCGCCAGATGACGCCGAGGCAGGCGCCGGTCGAGCTGACGCGCCAGCTCTGGGCGGCGATCATCGACGTCAACAATGCGGTCAACGCGTCGGTGACGCCGCGCACCGACGCGGAGATGTGGGGCAAGGAGGAGGTCTGGTCCTACCCTACCAATATCGGCGACTGCGAGGATTACGCGCTGGAGAAGCGCCGCCGCCTGATGGATTTGGGCGTGCCGGCCGGCGACCTGCTGCTGACGGTGGCGCGCCAGCCGAACGGCGACGGCCACGCCGTGCTGACGGTACGGACCAACCGCGGTGACTTCATCCTCGACAACCTCGAGCCGCGCGTGATGGCGTGGTCGCAGACGCCCTACACCTATCTGAAGCGTCAGTCTGAACGGAATTCCGGCGCCTGGGTCGCGGTCGACGACAGCCGCGGCACCGTGGCCGTGGGCAGCGTGAAATAGCGTGCGAGATAGGGGGCCCGCCCTGGTGGGGTCCCTGATGGAAAACCCGGTCGAGTCCCCACACTCTCTGTCCCCAACGACCGGGTCCAGGAGCCGGCCCTGTGTCCCCGGGGCCGGCTCCACCGTTCAGCCGTCGGCAAGGCCCTCGATGAAGCGCCTGCCGTTTCTCACATAGTGCTCCGCCGAGGCGCGCAGTTTGGCGATGGCGTCGTCGTCAAGCATGCGCACCGCCTTCGCCGGCGAGCCGACGATGAGCGATCCCTCGGGAAACTCCTTGCCTTCGGTCACCAGCGCGCCGGCGCCGACCAGCGAATTCCTGCCGATCTTCGCCCCGTTGAGCACGATCGCCCCCATGCCGATGAGGCTGTTCTCGCCGATGGTGCAGCCGTGCAGCAGCGCGCGGTGGCCGATCGTGCAGCCGCGGCCGATCGTCAGCGGAAAGCCCGGATCGGTGTGCATGACCGTATGCTCCTGCACGTTGCTCCCCTCCCCGATCTCGATCTGCTCATTGTCGCCGCGCAGCGTCGTGCCGAACCAGACCGAAACGTCTCGGCCCACCCTGATATTGCCGATCAGCGTCGCGTCGGGCGCGATCCAGTTGCTGGCGCGGTCGGCAAAAACCGGCCCCGTTCCGTCTATCGTATAGATCGGCATGGTCTCTCCTCGATCTGTCAGGCAGCGCGGGCACGATAGGAGGATCGGCCCGCGGCGCGCAAGGTGGACGGGCACCCTTTACCCTCCGTTTACCATGACGACGCCAGAGTGGCCGATGATCGTCGCGTCATCTTCGTCCTCGGGCGTCCGCTGGAAACCGTCATGAACCAGGCTTCATCGCTGGCCGTCGAACCGCGCGAAGCGATCTCGCCGTCCTTCGTCAAGAAGGTGTTCTACGTCTTCGCCGCGCTGGCCCTCTGCTCGCTCGCCATCAGCGTCGGCGGCCAGTGGCTCGGCCGCTCGATCGCGCTGGGCGGCCACACCAAGGACGCCAGCCTGCGAACGATCGTCATCGGCGACAACACGATCTCTGCCCCGGCGAACGCGATCCGCTTCGACCGCCAGCGCCGCGACGGCGCGGCGGAAAGGCTGGACCTCTATCTGCGCTGGCCGCTGCTCGACGGCTACAGCGACGCCGCGCGCGACGACTTCAACCACGCGCGAGGCGCGCGCAACATCCTCTTCCTCTCATTCGAGGAACGCACCATGTCGCGCGACATGAGCGGCCGCCTGGAGCCCATCTACGCCGCCATGCTGGCGCGACCTGGGACGGCAGGCCCCGGCGGCATGACGCTCTACGCCTTCGACGCGAAGTCGGGCTATCTGAACGAGATGCTGGCCGTCGCCCCGCTGCCCGACGGGCAGGCTTTCGTCGCGCGCTGTCTTGTCGGGGAAAGCGCGGCCGAGTCGCTGGCGCCTTGCGAGCGCGACATCCATGTCGGCGACAACCTCAGCCTCTCCTACCGGTTCCCCAGAGAACTTCTGGGCGAGTGGCGGACGCTCGACCAGTCGGTCCGCGCCAAGGCCGCCTCGATGCTGAGGATCGGCGGCTGACCGGCCCGGCAACCGGGCCAGCCCGTTTCCTGATCAGTTCAGGTCGATATCCAGGATTGCCATCTGGAAGTTGTAGTCGCCGTCTTCCTCGTCCTTGTAGATGAGGCCGATGAACTCCTCGCCGACATAGACCTCGGCCGAATCTTCCTTGCGCGGGCGGGCCTTCACGTCGATGTTCGGGCTCTGGAACACGCGCTTGAGATACGCGGTCAGCTTCCTGATTTCTTCGGGCTTCAACACTCTTCTCCGATTGGATGGGGGACGATCCATGCCACGAACTTCCGGCGGATCGCATCCTGTCTGGTGGAGGCGCTTCTGGCACGGCGGGGATGGCGCTGTAAAGGCTGACCCGACGCACCCCGCCCCACCGGCGCCATCTTACGTAGCGCGTCCGTCGGCGACGGAAACGCGGCCGGGATCAGATGTCGAAGCTGACGATGTGATCCATCGTCTGCGACGGCAGCAACTGGTCCATCTGGCGTGACGGGTGGTCGCAGCCGGTCTCGCCCACGACGCGCGCCGGAACGCCCGCCACCGTCTTGTTGTGCGGCACGGGCGC
>DATDJN010000141.1:0-9565 GCA_036520515.1 Rhizobiaceae bacterium | reverse complement strand
ACCTCATGGGGCTCGGGCTCTCGGCCACCATCGCGATCGCGAAATGGTTCTCCGAACGCTCGCCCGCCGACATCGTCGGGGTGATCCCACCGGCGGCGGTTGCGGCGCTGACGGTCGCACTGCTCATCGCCACGATCTGCTCGACATGGCTGCGCGTGGCAGCGGTTCCCGTCGCGCTGGCCGGGCTGATTTTGCTGATCGACCGGCCTACGCCCGACCTCTTCGTCTCGGAGGACGGACGCCTTGTCGGCCTGAGCCTCGGGGAGGGGCGAATCGCCATAAACCGGGCGCGCCCGAACGAATTCACCATCGCCAATTGGCAGCGCGCCGTTCGCGCGGACGAGACCGTGCGGCCTGAGGGGAAGCAGGAGCGGAAGCCAGCTTCGGCGCATGACGTCGGCACGAACGCTGGGGTCGCCCCTCACCCTTACCCTCTCCCCGTGAAGAACGGGGAGACGGGGGCGCCAGCGTCAGCGCCAGCCGACAACTCGGGCACGGACCCAGCATCGCCAGCGCGGCCAGCGCTCCCCTTCCCGTCTTTACGGGGAGAGGATGCCGGCAGGCAGGTGAGGGGCGGCGCCGACGCAGAGGAGGTCGGCCGGGCACCGGTGACCGAGGAAGGCCTACCGCGACAAGGCCCTGACAAGCCATCCACCACCGGCTTCGTCTGCGCCGAAGGCCTCTGCCTCGCCCGGCATCCCTCAGGCGCCATCGTCGCTCACGCGCTCGACGCCCACGCCGCCGTGGACGCTTGCGCAACCGCCAGCGTCATCGTCATCGACGATGCCACGGCAACGGACGTCTGCCGCTGGAAGGACGTGCTCGTCGTCACCAAGCGCGATCTCGCGCTCAATGGAAGTGCGGCGATTACGTTCCTGGGCCGCACCGGTATCCTCTCATACGAGAACTCCCGCGATACTCCGCGCTTCGCTGCTGCAATCGACTATGCGATCGACCGGCCGTTCCGTCCCTGGCACGAGCAGCGCCGCTTCTCGCGCGAGGCGCGGGGGCTGGCGGCGTATCAGCGCAAGCAATTAAAGAACACCGATCCCGGAGCAGGATCAGCCGAGTAGTGCGGTGCGTCCTTGGACGCTCGCCCGCGGGTTTCACCGGCTGATTGCGAAGATCGTGCGGGCGCACATCTCAGGATGAGGAGGGTTGCCGCGAGCCTGCTCACGCTGCGATGCCGCCCTCTTCATGGGCAGTGTTGAGTGAAGGTGTGGCATCTCGGGATAGCGGCTTGCCGTGCCTTTCCTCATCGCGCGGTGCGAGCCCGCAAAACGCCAGCGATTAACCTGGTCGATCAGGTGCGATCCCTCCAAGGACGCACCTCCGGCGGCACCTCTCCAAACCCTATCCCTCAAGTGCATCCCCGGGGATGCACGCTTCTCAATACCGGCGGATCAGCCCGACCAGTCGGCCCTGCACCTTGACCCGGTCCGGGCCGAAGATGCGCGTCTCGTAGGCGGGGTTGGCGGCTTCGAGCGCAATCGAGGCACCCTTGCGGCGAAAGCGCTTCAGCGTCGCTTCCTCATCGTCGACCAGCGCCACCACGATCTCGCCGGGACTGGCGGTCGAGGCGTTCCGGATGATGACCGTGTCGCCGTCGAAAATACCGGCCTCGATCATCGAATCGCCCTTCACCTCCAACGCGTAGTGCTCGCCGCCGGACAGCATCTCGGGCGGCACGGCGATCGAATGCGTCTTGTGCTGGATCGCGTCTATCGGCACGCCCGCAGCGATGCGCCCCATGACGGGGATCGATACCGAGGCGCTCGAATCGTCGTCATTGCTAGCCGCGCGCGGCTTGGGCGCCTCCGGTGGGCGCCCGTGGCCACCCTGGATGACGCTCGGCGAGAATTTCCTTGCCGCGTTGAGGCCCGGTGCGATCGAATCGGGCAGCCTCAGCACCTCCAGCGCCCGCGCCCTGTTGGGCAGGCGGCGGATGAAGCCGCGCTCTTCCAGTGCGGTGATCAGCCGGTGGATGCCCGACTTCGACGCAAGATCCAGCGCCTCCTTCATTTCGTCGAAGGAAGGCGGAATGCCGGACTCTTTCAATCGCTCGTGGATGAAGAGGAGAAGTTCATGTTGCTTGCGCGTCAGCATGGAGTTTTCCCCTGAATCATCTGTCAAACAAAACCAGAACAAACACTATCTGTTCCAGTTGTGTTCCGCAACCGTTTAAATTTTAATGAATGCGTTGACGCGTTGTTCAGCGTAGCAGCAGCACGCGGCAGGGATCGCCGGCATTGGCCGCGGGCGCGAGGGGTGCGCGCACGACCAGGCCGCCGCTGTCGGCGAGCAGTTTCAGCATGGAAGAATCCTGCACGGAGAACGGCGTGGCGACCAGGCCGTCCGCAGTCCTTGCCAGTCTGCTGCGCACATAGTCCTGGCGCAGGTCGTTTGCAGCCATCGGCGCGCCGAGCACGGCGTCGGCGATGTGATCGTCGTGCGGCCGTCCGCCGAGCTTCGCCAGCAACGGTCCGAGGAAGAGCTGCGAGCAGACGAGGCTCGCCACCGGATTGCCGGGAAGGCCGATGCAGCGCGTGGCGCCCAGCCGACCGAACATCAGTGGCTTGCCGGGCCGCATGGCGATCTTCCAGAAGTCAAGATTCATGCCGAGCGAGGTCAGCGCGGCGTGGACGAGATCGTGGTCGCCGACGGACGCGCCGCCGAGGGTGACGATCACATCCGCGCGGGCATCCAGCGCCCGTCTCACCAGCGCCGAGATCGCTTCCGTCCGGTCGGGCGCGATGCCGAGGTCGAGTACGCGCGCGCCGGCTTCCCTGGCGATCGCGGCGACGCCGAAGGAGTTCGACGAGATAATCTGGTCGGGACCCGGCTCGCTTCCCGGCGGCAGGAGTTCGTCGCCGGTCGCGATGATCGCGACCAGCGGCTGCGGCAGGACCGGCAGGGCTGGATGGTTGGCCGAGGCGGCTAGCGAAAGCGCTGCTGCGTCCAGCACGCGGCCCTTCGCCAGCAGCGTGTCGCCTGTGGCGAAATCGAGGCCCTTGGCGCGGATATGCCGGTTCGCCCTGACCGTCTCGAAGACCTCGATGGCGTTGCCGTCGAGCTTCCTGACGTTCTCCTGGATGGCGATCGTGTCGGCGCCGTCAGGCACCGGGGCGCCGGTGAAGATGCGCACGGCTTCGCCACTGCCGACCGAGCCGGGAAACAGCTTGCCGGCGGCCGCCACGCCGATGACGGTCAATCGGGCGGGAACATTGGCGACGTCCGCCGCGCACACCGCGTAGCCGTCCATCGCGGACGCGGGGAAAGGCGGTTGCGTGCGCAGCGCCTTGACCGGCTGGGCGAGCACGCGGCCCGCTGCGTCCGCCAGCGGGACGATTTCGGCGGGACCTGGTTCGGCGCCGGAAAGCAGCCGCGCAATCGCGTCGTCGACCGGCAGCAGCCCGCTCATTTTCTTGCCGTGGCGCCGGCCCGGGCCGTAGCCTTGTAGTCGCCCGACTTGCCTCCGGTCTTCTCGACCAGCCGGATGCCGGAGATGACCATCTCCCGATCTACCGCCTTTGCCATGTCGTAGATCGTCAGGCAGGCGACGGAGGCTGCTGTCAGCGCTTCCATCTCGACGCCGGTCTTGCCGGTTACCCGCGCCAGCGCGGTGACGCGCAGGCCGGGCAGCGTCTCGTCCGGCTCGATATCGACAGCGACCTTGGTGAGGAGCAGCGGGTGGCAGAGCGGGATCAACTCATGCGTCTTCTTGGCGGCCATGATGCCGGCGATGCGCGCCGCGCCCAGCACATCGCCCTTCTTGGCGTTGCCCTCGAGGATGGTCTTCAGGGTTGCGGGCAGCATCGTCACTACGCCTTCGGCGATCGCTGTGCGTTGCGTCTCCGCCTTGGCTCCGACATCGACCATGTCGGCCTCGCCGTCGGCCCCGAGATGGGTGAGTCGGGCGGCTTTCCTTGCCACGCTCAGGCCCGCAAGGCCGTCGGCGCGCGCCCCAGGAGCGCCCTGGTCGCGGCGGTCACGTCCGCTTGCCGCATCAGGCTCTCACCGACCAGGAAGGTCCCGATTCCGGCGCGTTCGAGCCTGACGCAATCGTCATGGGAGAAGATCCCGCTCTCGCCGACCAGCAGCCGGTCGGCGGGCACCATCTTCGCCAGCCGCTCGGAGGTTTCGAGAGTCGTCTCGAAGGTTCTCAGATTGCGGTTGTTGATGCCGATCAGTTTTGAGGAGAGCTTCAGCGCTCGCTCGGTCTCCGCCTCGTCATGCACCTCGACCAGCGCGTCCATTCCAAGTTCGAGCGCGGTGTCCTCCAGCGCCCGCGCGTCGTCGTCATCGACGCTCGCCATGATGATCAGGATGGCGTCGGCGCCCCAGGCACGGGCTTCATGGACCTGATAGGGCTCGAACAAAAAGTCCTTGCGCAGCGCCGGCAGCGTCGTTGCGGCGCGCGCCGCGGTTAGAAAGTCCGGTGCACCATGGAAGGATGGCGCGTCCGTCAGCACCGAGAGACACGCGGCGCCGCCCTCCTCATAGGCGCGGGCGAGCGCCGGCGGGTCGAAGTCGGCGCGTATCAGCCCCTTGGACGGGCTCGCCTTCTTGACTTCGGCGATCAGTGCAAATTCGCCCGCTTTGCGCTTCGCTTCGAGCGATGCCTGGAAGCCGCGCGGCTTGTCGGCGTCGCGGGCCTGCGCCTTGATCTCGGCCAGGGGCACGCGCGCTTTGGCGGCGGCGATCTCCTCGCGCTTGTAGGCCTCGATTTTCTTTAGGATGTCGGCCATTGGACCTACCCGTTCGACACGGTGACGAGCCGGTCGAGGACCTTTGCCGCCTTGCCGCTGTCGATCGCCTTCGTCGCCTCGGCCACGCCTTCCTCGATCGAAGCGGCCTTGCCCGCCACGACCAGGCCGGCGCCGGCGTTCATCAGCACGGTGTCGCGATAGGCGCCCGGCGCGCCGTCTAGAAGCATCCGGAGCGCCGCGGCGTTGTATGCCGCGTCGCCGCCGCGCAGCTCTTCCTTTCGGTAGCGCTTCAGTCCGACTGCCTCGGGCGTCAGCGTGAAGGTGCTGACCTTGCCGTCGGCGAGTTCGGCGATGGTCGTCTCGCCGGTCGCGGTGATCTCGTCGTAGCCGTCGCCATGCGCCACCCAGGCCCGTTCCGTGCCCAGCGCCTTCAGGGCCTCGGCGACGGGAACCACCCATTCGGGCGCGAAGACGCCGACCATCTGCCGCTTCACACTGGCCGGATTGGAGAGTGGCCCGAGCAGGTTGAAGATGGTGCGCGTGCCGAGCTCGGCGCGGGTCGGCCCGACATGGCGCATGGCCGGATGGTGCGCCGGCGCGAACATGAAGCCGACGCCGGCCTCCGCCACGCAGAGCCCGATCGTCTCCGGCGGCAGGTCGATCTTGACGCCGAGCGCCATCAGCACGTCCGCCGCGCCCGTCTGCGAGGAAATGCCGCGATTGCCATGCTTGGCGACCGGCACGCCGGCGCCTGCGATGACGAAGGCGGAGGCGGTCGAGATGTTCAGGCTGTGCGAGCCGTCGCCGCCGGTGCCGACGATGTCGACGGCGCCCGACGGCGCCTCGACGCGCAGCATCTTGTCGCGCATCGTCGCCACCGCGCCCGAAATCTCGTCGACGGTCTCGCCGCGCACGCGCAGCGCCATCAGGAAGCCGCCGATCTGGCCGGGCGTCGCTTCTCCCGACATGATGATCTCGAACGCCTCGCGCGCCTCGTCGAAGGAGAGCGGCTTGCCGCCCGCCACTTTCGCGATGTGTTCCTTCAGCGTCGCCATGGCCCCCGCCGCCTAGAACGCCAGAGCCTGCTCGATCGCCGAGCGGTTGACCGTTACGCCGTATTCGGCCTGCAGCTTGGCAACGAGCTGGTCGAGAAGGTCGTCGGCCATGCCGGAGGCGAAGCTCTTCTGCGCGTCTTCCGGGATGGTGCTCGCGTCCGCGCCGGCCGGCTCGAACACTTCCGTCACCTTGAAGACGATCTGCGCGTCGCCGGTCGGGGCGGGCACCACGCCGCTGCCGCCCTCGGGGACACCGAAGATCGACGCGACGCCGGCGCGGCCGAAATCGCCATCGTCGGATTCGCGCTTCAGGCCGCGCTTGGTCTGCTTCTCGACGCCGAGTTCGGTAGCCAGGACGTCCAGCGCCGTGCCGTCCTTCAGGCGCTTTTCGATCTCGGCAGCCTTGGCGGCGAGCCGCTTCTCGGCCTCGGCGGCCTTCCAGTCGGCCGCGACCTTGTCCTTGACTTCGTCCAGCGTACGATCCCGGGCGGGAGTGATGCCTTCCACCTCGTAGAAGACGTAGCCGGTGCTGCCGACATTGACCGGCGGGTTTTCGAGGCCAGACTCGGCCTCGAAAGCGGCCTGCAGCAACTCGCGGGACTGCGGCAGGTCGTTGACCACCGAGCCGTCCGGCCGCTGCCCGGCGCGATCCACCGCCTCCACGGTCACGACATCGAGGCCGAGCTTGCCGGCGGCTTCGCGCAGCGACTCGCCGGCGGCGCGGCTGTCTTCATAATTGTCGTGCACGTCGAGCAGGACGCGGTTGGCTTCCGCCAGCGCCAGATCCTTGCGGATTTCAGGCGTCGCCTCGGCAAGGGATTTCACCACTGCCGGGTTTATCTCCGTCACGCGGACCAGCACCGGTCCGAACGCACCGTCGACGATCGGGCTGACTTCGTTGGCCTGCAGCGTGAACGCGGCGTCGGCCACGGCGGGGTCTGCGACCTTGTCCTTGGCGAAGGTTCCGAGCAGCGTGTCGGCGGCGGTCTTGCCCTGCGCCGTCACGATGGAATCGAAGGTGGCGCCCGCCTTGATGGAATCGAGCGCCGTTTGCGCCGCTTCCTCATTCGGGAAGACGAGCTGTTCGATGGTGCGCGTCTCGGGCGTGGTGAACTGCGCGATGTTCTTCTCGTAGTCCTCCTGCACCTGGGCATCGGTGATCGCGGATTCGTCCGCGATCTTTTCGGGCACCAGCGTGACATAGGCGATCTTGCGATATTCGGGCGCCGCATAGGCCTGCTTGTTCTCGTCGAAATAGGTCGACAGAGCTGCGTCCGACGGCTCCTCTATCGGCTCGACCAGCGACTTCGACAGCACGATATAGTCGGCAGTGCGGTCCTCGCCGCGATAAAGGGCGACGGCGCGCAGGAAAGTGTCGGGGGCCTTCAGCCCGTCCGATACGGCTTCCACGATCTGCTGGCGGATGGCCACTTGGCCGCGGTTCTGCAGATAGTCCTCGGGCCGCATTCCGATCTGGCGCAGCACATATTCGAACTGCTGGCGGTCGAACTGCCCGTTCGGCCCCTGGAAGGCGGGGTCGGACATGGTGAGATGCGCCAGCTTGTCCTGCGACAGGCCGAGTCCGAGTTCCCTGGCCTGCTCATCGAGCACCGCCCCGGCGACGAGCTGTCCCAGCACCTGGTTCTCGATACCCAGCGCCCTGGCCTGTTCGCGCGTCAGCCGCGTGCCGAACTGCTGCGACATCACTGCCAACTGACGGTCGTAGGCGAGGCGATACTCGATCGGAGACACGGTGGTGCCGCCGGCCGTGACGACCGAATTTCCGCCAAAGCCGGTCGCAATCTGGCCGGAGATTCCCCAAACTGCGAAGCTCACGACGAGCAGCACGAGAAGGAGTTTGGCCACCCACGTTCCGGCGGCGTTTCTGAGCGCAGAAAGCATAAAAAGTCCCGGTCTTGGCGCATCGGGTTGGATGCGCGTTCAGTCGCAACGAAGCGCAATAGCGCCCTTCCGCGACAGTGTCGATTGCTTTGTGTCCTGATTTTGGTAGGGAAAGCGTCCGGCGGCCGGCAGTCGGTCCGACAATCTTTGCGAGGAGCTCGACCGAATGACGCCAGGAATTCGCCCTCTGGTCGCCGGGAACTGGAAGATGAACGGCACCGGCGCGTCGCTCAACGAACTGCGCGCCATCGGCCATGGCTTCATGACCGGCCTCGACGCAGAGACCGATGCGCTGATCTGCCCGCCGGCGACGCTGCTCGCGCGGGCATGCGAAGTGGTGAAGACAACGCCCGTCAAGGTCGGCGGCCAGGACTGCCACGCCAAGGAAAGCGGCGCACATACCGGCGACATCTCGGCGGAGATGCTGAAGGACGCCGGCGCCAGCCACGTGATCGTCGGCCATTCCGAGCGCCGCACCGACCACGGCGAGACGGATGCGGTGGTGCGGGCCAAGGCCGAGGCCGCCTGGCGGGCCGGCATCGTCGCCATCATCTGCGTCGGTGAAACGAAAGCCGAGCGCGAACTGGGCTCCACCCTCGACATATTGTCGCGCCAGGTCGCCGGCTCGGTGCCGCCGGCCGCGACGGCGCACAACACCGTCATCGCCTACGAGCCGGTCTGGGCGATCGGCACTGGCTTGACCCCCACAATCGCCGACGTCGCAGAGGCGCACGCCCATATCCGAGCCGAGCTCAAGGAATTGCTTGGCGCCGAGGCGGCCAGGACGCGCATCCTCTACGGCGGCTCGGTGAAGCCGGCAAACGCCGTCGAGCTTCTGGCGGTCGACAATGTCGATGGCGCGCTGGTCGGCGGCGCCAGCCTCAAGGCCGCCGACTTCCTGGGCATTGCCGAAGCCTACCGGTCGATTTGAGGGAAGCTGCGTCGACCGGTCACCAGAAGATGACCGCGTCGCAACGCCGCTGCCTCTGTTAACGGTGTTACAAAGCCGTTCAATCTGTCATACAGCCTTCCATCCTCATGGGGTGAGGTGAAACGGGCGGTTGGGAGATTTCGTGAACAATTCTGCCGTGGCCGAGACGGCCGCAAAGGTGATTCCGGCGCCGGGCCTCGACAGAGACGCGCGCTCTTGGACCAAAATCCTTGCACAGTATCGCCGGCCGAATACGGCCCGCAGCACGATTGAGGTTCTCGTTACGGTGATTCCGTTTGCCTTGCTGTGGGCCGGATCGTCCATGGCCGTGGTCAACGGCTATTGGTGGGGCCTTTTGCTGACGATCCCGGCGGCCGGGTTTCTGGTCCGCCTGTTCGCCTTGCAGCACGATTGCGGCCATGGCGCCCTGTTCTCCCGGCGCGCGGCCAACGACTGGACTGGCCGCGCCATCGGCATCCTCACGTTCACGCCCTACGACTACTGGCGCCGCACCCATGCCATCCACCACGCCTCTGCCGGCAATCTCGATGAGCGCGGAACCGGCGACATCGAGACGCTGACCGTTCGCGAATATCGCGCGCTGCCGTGGCTGGGCCGCGTCCGCTATTGGCTTTACCGCCACCCGCTGGTGATGTTCGGGCTTGGTCCGGCGTGGGTCTTTCTCTGCCAGTACCGGTTGCCGCTTGGCCTGATGCGAGCAGGCGCACAACCCTGGATTTCGACCATAGCCACGAATATCGGCATCGCGGTGCCGGCGATCGCGCTGATCTGGCTGCTTGGCGTCTGGCCCTTCCTCATGGTGCAACTGCCGGTCACCTTGCTGGCGGCCACGGCGGGCGTATGGCTGTTCTTCGTGCAGCACCAGTTCGAGGAGACCCACTGGTCGCCGGCCGAAGACTGGAATTTCCAGCACGCGGCGCTGCACGGCAGCTCTCACTACGAGCTGC
>DATDJN010000140.1:0-4501 GCA_036520515.1 Rhizobiaceae bacterium | reverse complement strand
AACGTCGCTCTTGGCCACGTCCCGGCCTCCACTCTTCATGCGAACGGATACATCCGAATTCACGCCTGGTGCAAAGGACGCGCGGCAACATTCCTGACACCCCTGCTGGTCGAAAGAAAAAGGCCGACGGAGATTGCTCTCCGCCCGCCTGCCTCGCCCGCCCATCGGTCATGCCCCGCTCAGATCGCCCTGCGATCTGTCCAATCAGCCGGAACTCTGAGATCGCCGCCGGCTTGAACCAGATCATGTCCTTGGCAACCGGGAAGAGCGTCAACCGCAGCCGACGCCGAACACCGAGAGGAAAACGCCGGAGTTGCGTTTCTCCTCGATGAGGCGCTTCAGGTTTTGTCATCCTGGACGAGCGATTCCTTGAGGTAAGGGGACGATCTTTTTTGGGGGGAATGTCGTCAAGAATCAAAAACGGCCGCCCAAGGCGGCCGTCAGAAGTCGCACCGAGGCCGTCGATCAGTCGACCGCCGCGACGATGATGATCTCGACATTGTATTTCGGAGCGGCGAGCTTGGCTTCGCCGGTGGCGCGGGCCGGCGGATTGGCCGGGTCGATCCAGGCGTCCCACACCGAATTCATTTCGGCGAAGTTGGCCATGTCGTCGAGCCAGATGATCGCCTGAAGCAACTTCGACTTGGTCGAGCCGGCCTTGGCGAGCAGCGCGTCGATCTTCGACAGCACGTCCTTGGTCTGCTCGGCGACGGTTGCGCCCTCCCCGACCTGGCCGGCGAGATAGACGGTGTTGTTGTGGATGACGATGTCGCTCATGCGGGCGCCGACATCGATACGTCGAATGGTCATGGTCCTTCCTTCCTGTTTGGCCGGTCCTCCATAGATTTTGCACGGCCATGAAGGCAAGGGCGGCGAGCCGGAATCCTCCGATGGTGGCCGGCTCGTTTGTTCCTCTCCTGACGGAATGCGGGGCCTCCCGGGCCATTTTCGGCGTGCCGGCAATTGACTAATGTAATAACATCACATACCCGGAACGCCACGAACGAGTTGCCTGCGGCGCCAATGACCCAAGCCAGCCTTACATTCCGCGACCTGACGCTCGGCTACAACAGCCACCCCGCGGTGCATCATCTCAACGGCACGGTGAAGACCGGCTCGCTGACCGCGATCGTGGGGGCCAACGGTTCGGGCAAGTCGACGCTCATGAAGGGCATCGTCGGCGTGTTGAAGCCGATGGAGGGCGAAAGCCTGAAGATGCCGGGTGCGCGGATCGCCTACCTGCCGCAGCAGTCGGAGCTCGACCGCAGCTTTCCGGCGCGCGTCGTCGACCTCGTCTCGATGGGCCTGTGGCCGAAGCGCGGGCTGCTCGGCCGCCATACCGCCGAGGACAGGGAAGCCGTGAGGCGCGCGCTGATGGCGGTAGGCCTCGAAGGCTTCGAGGCGCGTCCCATCGACACGCTGTCGGGCGGCCAGCTGCAGCGCGCACTCTTCGCGCGGGTCCTTGTGCAGGATGCCGAGATCATCCTGCTCGACGAGCCTTTCAATGCGATCGACGCGCGCACCGTCACCGACCTCGTCGCGCTGATAAAGCGCTGGCACCGCGAGGAGCGGACGGTGATGGTGGTCGTCCACGACCTCGACCTCGTGCGCCAGCATTTCCCGGAGACGCTGCTGCTGGCGCGCCACGCGGTGGCGTGGGGGCCGACGGCAGAGGCCCTGAAGCCGGAAAACCTGCTGAGGGCGCGCCGCTTCGACGAGGCCTGGCACGACGACGCCCCATGGTGCGAGCCAGAGCCGCACGAGCACGCGGAAGGCCATGGCCACGATGGCGATGGTCATGCGCACGCGCATTCCCATCTCCATCACCACCCTTCCCACAAACACGGCGAGACCCGCGACAGCCACGACCACGAATCCGGACCGAGGGCGGCATAAGCGATGTACGATTTCCTCGTCGCGCCCTTCGTCGAGTTCGGCTTCATGCAGCGGGCGCTTGCCGGCTCGCTGATGCTGTCGCTGTCGTCGTGCCCGGTCGGCGTTTTCCTGATGCTGAGGCGCATGAGCCTGACCGGCGACGCCATGGCGCATGCGATCCTGCCGGGGGCTGCCGCCGGCTTCCTGCTCTACGGGCTGGAGATCGTGCCGATGACCGTCGGCGGGCTGATCGCCGGCGTCGTCGTCGCCATGGGCGCGGGTGCGGTGTCGCGCTTCACCGTGCAGAAGGAGGACGCCTCTATGGCCGCCTTCTACCTGATTTCGCTGGCGCTGGGCGTGCTGATCGTGTCGCTCAGGGGCTCGAGCGTCGACCTCATGCATGTGCTGTTCGGCACCGTGCTGGCGCTCAACGACGAGGCGTTGAAGCTGATCGCCTCGATCGCCGGCGTGACGCTGCTGACGCTTGTGATCTTCTGGCGCGCGCTGGTCGCCGAATGCCTCGATCCGCTGTTCCTGCGCTCGGTCAGCCGGCTGGGCACACCGGTGCATTTCATCTTCCTGGGCCTCGTGGTGCTCAACCTCGTCGGCGGCTTCCAGGCGCTGGGAACGCTGCTTTCGGTCGGGCTGATGATGCTGCCGGCGGCGGCCGCGCGCTTCTGGACGAGCCGCGTCGGGCCGATGTGCGTGCTGGCGCTGGCGATCGGTTTTGCCTCATGCGTCGCCGGGCTCCTGATGTCCTACCACGCTTCGCTGCCCTCCGGCCCGGCCATCGTGCTTTCGGCGGGCGCCGTCTATCTCCTGTCGATCTTTTCGGGTCCGCGCGGCGTGCTGCGCTCGCGCGTGCGCCATCACCGTCACCGCACCGCCTGACCTCTCCGGCGATGGAGAAGACCATGCAGAAATTGTCCCGCTTCGCCGCCGCTCTGTGCGTCATGGCATCAAGCGGCGCAGCGCTCCCCGCCGTGGCAGCCGAGCCGCTGAAGGTCGTCGCCAGCTTCTCCATCATCGGCGACTTCGCCAGGAACGTCGGCGGCGACCGCATCGCGCTGACCACGCTGGTCGGCCCCGACGGCGACGCGCATGTCTACGAGCCCAAGCCGGCGGACGCGGCCGCAGTGATGGCAGCTGACGTCGTCCTGGTGAACGGCCTGCACTTCGAAGGTTTCCTGCAGCGCCTGGTCGACGCGAGTGGCACCAGGGCAGCGGTGATAGAACTGACCGACGGCGTCGAGCCGCTTGCCACCACGCAGGAAGCGCACGCGCACGAGGCCGGCGCGGAGGAAGGGCACGCCCACGACGCGGTCGATCCACATGCCTTCCAGTCGGTCGCCAATGCGAGGATCTACGTAAAGAACATCGCCGACGCCTTCTGCGCGGCGGATGCGGCAGGCTGCGACGCCTATCGCGCGAACGCGGATGCCTATGCCGGCGAGCTCGACGCGCTGGAGGCGGAGGTGAAGGACGCCGTCGCCGCGATACCCGCCGAAAAGCGCACCATCATCACCTCGCACGACGCCTTCGGCTATTTCCAGCACGAATACGGCATCACCTTCCTCGCCCCGGAAGGCATATCGACGGAGGCCGAGGCGTCGGCGGCGGACGTGGCGAAGCTGATCCGGCAGGTGAGGCAGGACAAGGCGTCGGCGATCTTCGTCGAGAACATCACCAACAAGCGGCTGATCGAACAGATCGCCAGCGAAACGGGCCTGAAGATCGGCGGCACCCTCTACTCGGATGCGCTGTCCGATGCGGACGGTCCCGCGGCTACCTATATCGACATGATGCGCAACAACATCGGCGCGATAAAGGGCGCAGTGCTGGGCGGTTGATCGCGGGAGCGTCGACCGCCCGACGGACGGCAGCCGGCGGCGGCTGGCGCATGACGGTTGATGAACTGCGCGCCGGGTGGCATGAGAGTGCCCAAGCCGGTGCGGCAACAAGAACCAGAGGTACATCATGGAATATCGTGAGATCAGCGAGGGCTATTCGGTCAGCGGCCAAATCACGCCGGAAGAGATCGAGGCCGTGAAGGCGGCGGGATTCAAGAGCGTCATCTGCAACCGTCCCGACAACGAGCAGCCGGGCCAGCCTTCGGCCGACAGCGTGAAGCAGGCGGCGGAAGCGGCGGGGCTGGAGTTCCGCTACATCCCCGTCGTCAGCGGCCAGATCACCGAGCAGAACGTCGCCGACCAGGCGGCGGCGCTGGAAGGCCTGAGGGGCCCGGTCTTCGCCTATTGCCGCTCCGGCGCGCGCTGCACGAACCTTTACGCGCTGGCGAAGGAGATGGGCGAGTAGCGCTGCCCCTCACCGCATGAAGGCTGCCATGTGAAAAGCCTGCTCGTCGGCGGGATAGCGGTAGGTCGTGCCATAGGGACAGGCGTTGCGATCGAGGCAGCCGCCCGAGCGGCAGGCTTCGCCCGACGGGCCGCGCACATGGTCGAGGCAGGCTTGATGCGCGAATCCCGTCACGGAATAAGCATCGGCCGGACAGGATTTCAGGCAAGGTTTTCCTGGACATAGGTCGCAGAGGTGAATCACTGCCTCAGGCGCCTGGATCGGGATATCAACGTCGAACAGCAGCGCCCCGCGATAGGCGTGCCAGAGC
>DATDJN010000139.1:0-5699 GCA_036520515.1 Rhizobiaceae bacterium | reverse complement strand
GTTCGGCGGGCTCGGCATCGAAGTGACCATGGAAAACGAGCTGGTCAAGGTCATCACCCCGATCGACGACACGCCGGCCGCCAAGGCCGGGGTGCGCGCCGGCGACTACATCGCCGAGATCGATGGCGAGGAGGTTCGCGGTCTGACCCTCAACGACGCCGTCGAGAAGATGCGCGGCCTCGTCAACACGCCGATCAAGCTGACCATACTGCGCGAAGGCGCCGACAAGCCGATCGAGATCACGGTCGTGCGCGACATCATCAAGGTCAAGGCGGTGAAGTACCGCGTCGAGAACGACGTCGGCTACATGAAGATCACCTCCTTCACCGAGAAGACCTATGACGACCTCGAGGACGCGATCAACAAGATCAAGGAGCAGATCCCGGCCGAGAAGCTGAAGGGCTACGTGCTCGACCTCCGGCTGAACCCGGGCGGCCTGCTCGATCAGGCGGTCAGCGTCTCCGACGCCTTCCTCGACCGCGGCGAGATCGTCTCGACCCGCGGCCGCGATCCGAAGGACGTGTCGCGCTTCGACTCGCGTCCCGGCGACGACATCGACGGCAAGCCGCTGGTCGTGCTCGTCAATGGCGGCTCGGCGAGCGCCTCGGAAATCGTGGCCGGTGCCCTGCAGGACCACCGCCGCGCGACGGTCGTCGGCACCACGTCCTTCGGCAAGGGTTCGGTGCAGACCATCATCCCGCTGTCGGAGAACGGCGCGCTCAGGCTGACGACGGCCCTCTATTACACGCCGGCCGGCAAATCGATCCAGGGCAAGGGCATCTCGCCCGACATCAAGGTCGAGCAGCCGCTGCCGGAGGACCTCGCCGGGCGGGATGTGACGCGCGGCGAATCCGACCTCAAGGGCCACATCAAGGGCGTCGAGGAGAGCGATGAAGGCTCGGGCTCCGCCGCCTATGTGCCGCCGGACCCGAAGGACGACGTGCAGCTCAATTACGCGCTCGACCTCCTGCGCGGAGTGAAGACCGATCCGGCCTTCCCGCCGAACCCGGACAAGGCCGTGATGAACAACCAGTAAGGCTTTATGCCTCGGTATTCGTGTGAATGCGTCGCTGCCGGGACCCACAAGGTTCCGGCAGTTTGATTCAAAGCCCCGGGACTTCAAACCGCAGGTCGGTTGCTTGACGCAGACAGCCAAGGACATCGAGCGCCCTCTCGGCCAGGCGATCGGGACGCAGACGGCGTCTCGCCGCATGATTCCGCCACCGCGCACGCTCGCCATCGGGCTTGGCGCGATCACCATCCTTGCCGTGTCGGGCGCGATCGCGCTGCGCGAGCGGCCCTTCCGCAACCCCGCCATATCGGTGACCTCGACGCCGGAAGTGGCGCAGGCGAAGACGGCGCCCGCCGCCGAACCTCCGGCGCAGACTGCTCCGGCCGGACCTTCGGTGCAGCAGATTGCGGGAAGCAAGGGCGGGCCGTCGATCATCCACGTCAACCCGGAGAGCGCGGGCAAGGGCAACGGGGTGATCATCATCCGCGACCCGTCCGCGGTCGGGCAGGATCTCGCGACGGCGCATCTGCCGGACATGGCGCTGATCGAGGACAGCGAGACCGGCCCGCTGCCGATCCGCGCCGCCGACGGGCGGCGTCCGGTCGACGTCTACGCCAGGCCATGGTCGGGCGCGCGCGGCGCGCGCGTGGCGATCGTCATCGGCGGGCTCGCGGTGTCGCAGACCGGGACGCAGGAGGCGATCGAAAGACTGCCGGCCGAGGTGACGCTCGCCTTCGCCCCGCAAGGCAATTCGATCGGCCGCTGGATGCAGGCGGCGCGGCGCAAGGGCCACGAGATCCTTCTTCAGGCGCCGCTGGAGCCATACGACTATCCGAACGTCGATCCCGGCCGCAACACGCTGACCGTCGCTGCCACGCCTGAGGAAAATATCGAGAAGCTGCGTTGGACGCTGTCGCGCACGACCAACTACACCGGCGTCATGAACTATATGGGAGCGCGCTTCGTCGCCGATCCCGACGCCATGGCGCCGATGATGACGGAACTCGCCCGGCGAGGACTGCTCTATCTCGATGACGGCTCGACGGCGAGGAGCGCGGCGCCCGACCTGGCGCTGAAGGAGCGCGTGCCGTTCGCCTCGGGCGACGCGATCATCGATGGCGAGCGCAACCGCGGCGCCATACTGAAGAAGCTCGACCAACTGGAGGCCACCGCCCGCGCCAGGGGTTTTGCGCTTGGCACCGGCTCGGCCTTCGACGTAACGGTCGACGCGGTGACGTCCTGGGCCGCCGAAGCTAGGAAGCGCGGCATCGAGATCGTCCCGGTTTCGGCCATCACCATGGACCCTGAGAAAGGCTGAGCGTGGCGAATAAACCGGTCGATCCCCAATCCCTGCCCTACCGGCCCTGCGTCGGGATGATGGTGCTCGACCGCGAAGGGCTGGTGTGGGTCGGCCATCGCATGGCGGAGCCCGACAGCGAGATGGCAGGTTCCGAGCAGCTCTGGCAGATGCCGCAGGGCGGCATCGACGCGGGCGAGGATCCGCTGGCGGCTGCGAAGCGCGAGCTCTACGAAGAGACGGGCATGGAAAGCCTCGAGCTGATCGCCGAGGCGCCCCGCTGGATCAACTACGACCTGCCTGACCATCTCGTCGGCATCGTCTGGAAGGGCAAATATCGCGGCCAGACGCAGAAATGGTTCGCCTTCCGCTTTCTCGGCGACCCGAGCGAAATCCGCGTCAACCCGCCGCCGGCCGGGCACGAGGCCGAGTTCGACCGCTGGGACTGGCGCAAGATGGGCGACCTCTCCGGCCTCGTCGTGCCGTTCAAGCGTAAAGTCTATGATGAGGTTGTCGCGGCGTTCCGCCATCTGGCGGGCTGAGCGAGCCGCATAGGCCCGCCGATTAGAAGAAGTATGCAGCCATCGTCGCGACCGGCAGCTTTGGCAGAAGCATATTGTCCGATAAAGCCACGGAATCGTTGAATCTTGCATAAATCATAAATGCGATGGCGATATGTTGCGCCACGCAGGCCGTCGTATTAATGATCGGGCGGATTAACCAGCCCGAGCAGTAAATTGACCGTCCCGCTAAACCAATCCGCCCTGGCAGGGGCGGTGCTCACCATTGATCTTGATGCGCTACGCGAGAACTACCGCCGCCTGAAGGCTCGCCTTCCCGGCGCGGCCTGCGCGGCCGTCGTCAAGGCGGACGGCTACGGGCTGGGCGCCGCTGTCGTTGCGTCCGCGCTGCGTGAAGAAGGCTGCGAGACCTTCTTTGTGGCGCATGCGGCCGAGGGAGTTTCCTTGCGGCGGGCGCTGGGCAACGGCCCCGACATCTATGTGCTCAACGGCATCTATCCAGGCGCCGAGGACGATTGCGCCGAGGCCGGGCTCACTGCCGTCGCCAACAGCGCGGCACAGCTTGCGGCATGGCAGGCTGCCGGGCAGAGGCGCGGGCAGCGGTTGCCGGTCGCCGTTCAGGTCGACAGCGGCATGTCTCGGCTCGGCATGCCGCCGGCTGAAATCGAAGGCTTCGGCCGCGATGCGTTCGAGGGCCTGGACCTCAGGCTGGTGATGAGCCACCTCGCCTGCGCGGACGAGGCCGCCAACCCCGCGAACGAGGCGCAGCGCAAGGCGTTCGATGCGCTGAGAGGCAAGTTGCCCAATGCACCGGCGTCGCTCGCCAACTCGTCCGGCATCTTTCTCGGCGACGCCTTCCATCACGACCTGGCGCGGCCGGGCGCGGCGCTTTACGGGGTGAATCCGACGCCGGGGCAGCAAAATCCGATGCGCCAGGTGGTGCGGCTGGAAGCCAAGGTCATCCAGACCCGCGACCTCGAACCGGGTATCGGCGTCGGCTACGGTCACAGCTTCCGCACCAGGGCGCCGTCGCGCGTGGCGACCATCGCGCTCGGCTATGCCGACGGCTGGCCGCGGCGCGCGGCTTCCGCCGCCTGGCATGGCGGCAGAGAGCTGCCCTTTGCCGGCCGCGTCTCGATGGACAGCATCGTCATCGACGTTTCCGCGCTGGGTGCCGGCGAGCTGGCGCCCGGCGACACGGTGGAACTGATTGGCGCCAACCAGACGATCGACGACGTGGCCGAGCTGGCGGGCACGATCGGCTACGAGATTTTGACCGGTATCGGGCACCGCTTCCATCGCGTCTATGTGGGCGGTGGAGCTTCAGACGTGGCGCAGGGGAATATTTGAAATGAAAGTTTTGGTGCTGGGTGCCGGTGTGGTCGGCGTGACCACCGCCTATTACCTCAACGAGGCCGGGCACGAGGTCACAGTGGTCGACCGGCAGGTCGGCCCGGCCATGGAGACAAGCTTCGCAAATGCCGGCGAGATTTCGCCCGGCTACGCCTCGCCCTGGGCCGGTCCCGGCGTTCCGCTCAAGGCGATCAAGTGGCTGCTGATGCAGCACGGTCCACTGGTGGTGCGGCCGCGGATGGAAAAGGCCATGTGGGTGTGGCTGGCCCGGATGCTGCGCAACTGCACCTCCAGCCGCTACGCGATCAACAAGGCGCGCATGGTGCCGATCGCCGAATACAGCCGCGACTGCCTGCGCGCGCTGCGCGAGGAGATCGGCATAACATATGACGAGCGCAGCCGCGGCACGCTCCAGCTGTTCCGTACGCAGAGCCAGGTCGACGGCACCGGCGGCGACATCGAGGTGCTCAAGCAGTTCGGCGTGCCTTTCGAGCTGCTCGACCCCGCGGGCTGCATTGCGGCGGAGCCGGCTCTCGCGCGGGTTCGCGACAAGATCAAGGGTGGGCTGAGACTGCCTGGCGACGAGACGGGCGACTGCAAGCTCTTCACCGAGCGGCTCGCCGCGGTCTGCCGGGAACGGGGGGTGACCTTCCGCTTCGGCGTGGAGACGGGCAAGCTCTTCCGCACTGCGGCCGACGATAAGGTCGAGGAGGTGGAGGTCGACGGGAAGCGGGTCACGGCGGACGCCTATGTGATGGCGCTCGGCAGCTACTCCGCGCGCTGGATGCGCAAGCGCCATGTTCCCATCCCGGTCTATCCGATCAAGGGCTATTCGCTGACCTTTCCGGTCGCCGATGCGGATGCGGCGCCCGTGTCGACCGTCATGGACGAGAGCTACAAGGTGGCGATCACTAGGCTCGGCGACCG
Organism: Rhizobiaceae bacterium; assembly: GCA_036520515.1. Classification (GTDB taxonomy): domain Bacteria; phylum Pseudomonadota; class Alphaproteobacteria; order Rhizobiales; family Rhizobiaceae; genus Mesorhizobium_K. The sequence continues at coordinate 589 of DATDJN010000139.1, read as the reverse complement.
CGTCCGGGTCGGTGGCACGGCCGAGATATCGGGCTACGACCTCACGCTGCACGAGTCGCGTCGCGCCACGCTTGAGCACTCGGTCCGGGACCTGTTCCCGGAGGCGGGCGATCCGGCGAAGGCGAGCTTCTGGTGCGGACTGCGGCCGATGACGCCCGATGGTCCGCCGATCATAGGGCCGACCCGCTACAAGAACCTCTTCGTCAATACGGGACACGGCACGCTGGGCTGGACCATGGCCTGCGGTTCCGGCAAGGTGCTTGCCGATATCATGTCGGGCCGCACGCCCGACATCGACGCCAGCCAGTTGGGCATGGAACGCTACGCCTGAGGGGCTGACCCCTGACGCTCACGTGAAACCTATTCGCCATTGGCGCGTTAATCACCGTCAACAGACGGAGGAAACCGCCATGGCCAATCCCGCTCGCGTACCGGATCCACGCCCGACGGACCCGCTCAACCCAGTTCCGCCGGCCGATGCAGATCCGTTTACGCCGGACGCACGCCATCCCGCGAATTCATCGGACCCGCGCGTCGTCAACCGCGTCGAAACCCGCAGCGGCGGAAGCAGTGTCCTCATCGCGGCTAT
>DATDJN010000138.1:0-5954 GCA_036520515.1 Rhizobiaceae bacterium | reverse complement strand
GGCGTCAGCAATGCATGCGTCGCGGCTTCGTCACCGGCCAGCCTCGCCTTGCAGAAGGCGTCGGCGACGGCGCGCGGATCGTCGGCAGCGAGCGCCGCACCCGACAACAGCATGACGGCCAGCAACGGCCCGAATTGGACGGCAAATCGCATGAAACTTCGCTCCGGACGCCGCTTCCTAGCCCACTATGCCGGCGGAAAGGAAGCCTCCGTCGACCGAGAGCGTGTGGCCGTTGACGAAACTCGCCTCGGGCGAAAGGAGGAAGGCGACCGCGGCCGCCACCTCGTCGGGCTCGCCGTAGCGGCCCTGCGGGATCTGGCGCATCCAGAGCCGCCGTTCGTCCGGGCCGTGCAGCTTCGACACCATCGGCGTCTCGATCGGCCCGGGCGCGACGCAGTTCACCCGGACGTTGCGGTTGCCGAACTCCAGCGCCAGCACCTCCGACATCAGCTTCAGCCCGGCCTTCGACGCGCCGTAGGCAAGGCGGCCGCGATTGGCGCGAATGCCGGAAACCGAGGTCATGTTGACGATGGAAAGCGACGCCCCCATGCGCTCCAGCGCAGCCAAAGAGGCAATGAAGGAGCCGACGAGGTTGACGTCGAGGATCTCGCGGAAGAGCTCGGCGCTGGTCTCCTCCGCCGGCAGGTCGCGCACGATGCCGGCCGAATTGACCAGCCCGCCGACGAGGCCCAGCCGGTCGACGATCTCGTCGAAGGCGACAGCGATGTCATCCTCGTCGGTGATGTCGGCGGCGAGGAAGATGGCGTTCTCGTCGGCGAAGGCGCTTTCGGCCGAGGTCAGCGCATCCTCGTCGGCGTCGACCACCGCAACCGGCCAGCCGTCGTCGAGCAGCCGCTTGACCACGGCCATGCCGATTCCGGAAGCGCCGCCAGTCACGATTGCCGGATGCTTCATCTCACCCTTTCGAGGATCGAGACGTAATTGGCGACCGCCGCGCCGCCCATGTTGAAGATGCCGCCGAGCGTCGCATCCGGCACCTGGATGCCTTCCGCCTCGCCCATGAGTTGCATGGCGGCGAGCACGTGCATCGACACGCCGGTGGCGCCGATCGGATGGCCCTTGGATTTCAGCCCGCCGGAAGGGTTGACCGGCAGCCGGCCGCCCATCGCGGTCTGGCCTTCGAGGGCAGCACGGCCGCCTTCGCCGCGCCTGGCCAGGCCCATGGCCTCGTATTCGATGAGTTCGGCGATGGTGAAGCAGTCATGCGTCTCGACGAAGGAAAGGTCATCGATCCTTGCGCCCGCCTTCGCCAGCGCCCGCGACCATGCCTCTGCACAGCCTTCGAACAGAAGGATGTCGCGCTTCGACATAGGCAGGAAATCCTGCACATGCTCGTTGGCACGGAAGGCGATGGCGCGCTGCATGGCCGCAGCGGCCTCGCCCTCGGCCAGCACAAGCGCCGCCGCACCGTCCGACACCGGCGAGCAGTCGGTGCGCTTCAGCGGTCCGGCCACGAACGGGTTCCTGTCGCTCTCCTGACGGCAGAAGTCGAAGCCGAGATCCTTGCGCAGTTGCGCGTAAGGATTGCCGACGCCGTTCCTGTGGTTCTTCGCCGCGATGGTGGCGAGCGCATCCGACTGGTCGCCGTAGCGCTGGAAATAGGCCTGCGCGATCTTGCCGAAGACGCCGGCAAAACCGGCCGGCGTGTCGCCGTCCTCCGGCAGATAGGAAGCTTTCAGCAGGTTCCGGCCGATTTCCGGGCCGGGCGTCGTGGTCATCTGCTCCGCGCCCACCACCAGCACGATCCGCGCCGCGCCTGCATCGATCGCGCGTATCCCCTGGCGCACGGCGGCAGAACCGGTGGCGCAGGCATTCTCCACCCGCGTCGCCGGCTTGAAACGCAGGCGATCGTCGGCCTGCAGCACCAGGCTCGCGGTGAAATCCTGCGGCGAGAAGCCGGCGTTGAAGTGGCCGAGCACGATCTCGTCAACCTCGTCGGGGCCGATGCCGGCATGCTCCAGCGCATCGGTCGCGACCTTGACGATCAGGCTCTCGAGCGTCTCGCCTTCCAGCTTGCCGAAGCGCGAATGCGCCCAGCCGACGATTGAGGCGGTCATCTTTGTCTCCGCGGCGCCGGAATGCTTGCGGCGTCGCACACAAAATGGACGCGCGCATCCCTGCCGTAAAGACAAGGAGGACGCAAAGTCGCTGTTTCCCGGTGGAATTTTTATTGATTGACCAGTCAATAAAAAATAATCTGCCGGGGGGAGCTTTCATATGCCGAAAGTCGGAATGGAACCGCTGCGCCGCCGGGCGCTGATCGACGCGACGATCTCGGCGATCGGCGAACGCGGCTCGCTCGACGTCACCATGTCCGAAATCGCCGGCCGGGCCGGCGTGTCGTCGGCGCTGGCGCATCACTATTTCGGCGCCAAGGACGAGTTACTGCAGGCGACGATGCGGCACCTGCTGGCCGAGCTCAACGCCGACACGCGCAAGGCGCTCGCCGCCACGCGCACGCCGCGCGAACGGGTCTCCGCCGTAGTCGCGGTGAATTTTTCCGACAAGCAGTTCCAGCCCGAGACCATCGCCGCCTGGCTGGCCTTCTATGTCGAGGCGCAGAAGTCGGTGGCGCTGAGGCGGCTCTTGCGCATCTACGCGCGTCGCCTGCACTCCAACCTGATGAGCGGGCTTTCCGGCCTGATGCCGCGCGCGGTCGCAGACCAGACCGCCGAAGGCATCGCCGCGCTCATCGACGGGCTCTACATCCGTCGCGCGCTGAAGGACGGCACGCCGAATGCCGCGAGCGCCATCACCCTCGTCGAAGACTATCTCGAAACCAGGCTGTCCGGCTTCCGCGGCGCCCAAGGAGGTCAATAGCATGTCCGTCTTCGTGCCCACCCTCGACCATCTGAAGCGCGCCTACGCGGTGACGTCGCAGGCGACGCAGGTGACCCCGCTGCTGGAGTCCCCTGTACTTGCGCGCGGGACAGGCGCGGCGCGGGTCTTCGTCAAGCCGGAAGCGCTGCAATGGGCGGGTTCCTTCAAGGTGCGGGGCGCCTATTGGCGGCTGAAGCAGCTTTCGCCCGAGGAGGCCAAGCGCGGCGTGGTCGCCTACTCCTCAGGCAATTTCGCGCAGGGGCTTGCGGCCGCAGGCCAGGCGCTGGGGATCCCCGTGACCATCGTCATGCCGATCGACGCGCCGGCCGCCAAGCGCGACGCCACCGCCGGCTACGGAGCGACGGTCGTGCTCACCGACCATGGCGAGCGCGCCCGCGAGGAGGTCGCCTCGGAACGCGCGCGCCAGATCGCCACGGAGGACGGGCTGGTGCTCCTCCACCCCTTCGACGATCCGGAGATCGTCGCCGGCCAGGCCGGCGTCGGGCTGGAAGCGCTCGACCAGCTTGCGGCCAAGGGCGCGCAGGCCGACATCCTCTTCTGTCCGGTCGGCGGCGGCGGGCTGGTCGGCGGCGTGGCGCTCGCCTTCCACTACATGTCGCCGAAGACCGAGCTGATCGCCGTCGAGCCGGAAGGTTTTAACGGCATGGGCACCTCGCTTGCGCATCACCAGATCGAAACAATGCCGCTTGGGGCCAAGTCGATCTGCGACGGGCTGATGGCGCGCCGGCCGGGCGAAGCGCCCTTCGCGGCGGTCAAGCCGACCGGCCTGCGCGGCGTCACCGTCGACGACGCCTCGGTACGCAAGGCGATGAAGACCGGCTTCGAGCGGCTCAAGGTTGCGCTCGAACCATCGGGCGCCGCCTCGCTCGCGGCCCTGCTCGACGGCAAGGCCGACGTCAAGGGCAAGACCGTTCTCCTGATCGCCAGCGGCGGAAACGTGGCGCTCGCCGATTTCGTGAAACATGTCGAACATGCTTGAGGCCGACTTCGTCATCATCGGATCCGGCTCGGCCGGCTCGGCGCTCGCCTACCGCCTGTCGGAGGACGGCAAGCACTCCGTCATCGTCATCGAATATGGCGGCAGCGATTTCGGCCCCCTGATCCAGATGCCGTCGGCGCTGTCGATCCCGCTCAACATGAACCGTTACGACTGGGGCTTTTCCAGCGAGCCGGAGCCGCATCTCGGCGGCCGGGTTCTCGCCACGCCGCGCGGCAAGGTGCTCGGTGGCTCCTCGTCAATCAACGGCATGGTCTATGTCAGGGGACATGCGCGCGACTTCGACCACTGGGCCGAGCAGGGCGCGACGGGCTGGGCTTTTGCCGACGTGCTTCCCTATTTCAAGCGGATGGAGCACGCAAAGGGTGGCGAAGACGGGTGGCGCGGCACCGACGGCCCCCTGCATATCCAGCGCGGCCCGCGCCGCAATCCGCTCTACGCGGCCTTCATCGAGGCCGGCAGGCAGGCAGGCTTCGAACTCACCGACGACTACAACGGCGCCAAGCAGGAAGGTTTTGGGCCGATGGAGCAGACCATCCACCTCGGCCGCCGCTGGTCCGCCGCCAACGCCTATCTGAGGCCAGCTCTCAGGCGCAAAAACGTTAGGCTCGTCAATGGCTTCGCGCGGCGTGTGATCATCGAGAATCAACGCGCTATCGGCGTCGAGATCGAAGCTCGCAATAAGATTCAGGTGGTCAAGGCAAGACGCGAGGTGGTCGTCGCCGCGTCGGCCGTCAACTCGCCGAAGCTGCTGATGCTGTCGGGCATCGGGCCGGCGGAGGATCTGACGAGGAACGGCATCGAGGTGGTCGCCGACCGGCCTGGCGTCGGCCGCAACCTGCAGGACCATATGGAGCTCTACATCCAGCAGGAGTCGCTGCATCCGATCACGCTGAATTCGGTGTTCAACCCCTTCTCGAAGGCGATCATCGGGGCGCAGTGGCTGTTGTTCAAGACCGGGCTCGGCGCGACGAACCACTTCGAGGCGGCCGCCTTCGTGCGCTCCGCCGCCGGGGTAGACTACCCTGACATCCAGTACCATTTCATCCCCGCCGCGGTTCGCTATGACGGCAAGGCGGCAGCGCCCGGGCACGGCTTCCAGGCGCATGTCGGACCGATGCGTTCCAAGTCGCGAGGCACGGTCACGCTGCGCTCGCCCGATCCATGGGCGAAGCCGGAAATCCGCTTCAACTACATGTCGCATCCGGACGACTGGCGCGACTTCCGCCACTGCATAAGGCTGACCAGGGAGATCTTCGGACAGCCTGCGTTCGACCCCTATCGCGGCAGGGAAATTTCGCCCGGCAGCCGGGTGCAAAGCGACGACGAACTCGACGACTTCATCCGGATGCACGCCGAGAGCGCCTACCATCCATGCGGCACCTGCAAGATGGGCAGCCTGTCCGATCCGTTGAGCGTGGTCGATTCGGAATGCCGCGTCATCGGCGTCGAGGGTCTGCGGGTCGCGGATTCCTCGATCTTCCCGCGGGTGACCAACGGAAACCTCAACGGGCCGACGATCATGACCGGCGAGAAGGCCGCCGACCATATTCTGGGCCGCACGCCGCTGCCGCCGTCCAACCAGGAGCCGTGGATCAATCCGCGCTGGCAGACGAGCGATCGCTAGAGCAATTCCGGGAAAAGCGGGCCCCGGGTTCCGTCCGGAATTGCGGCGGAATAAACGCTAGACGTGCTACAGAGACCCGACGGCGCGAAGGAGTCCCCGATGAAAGCCCAGCCCAAGGCATCGCACTACATCAATGGCAGCTTCGTCGACGACGAGCGCGGTGCGGCGGTCCCCGTCGTCTATCCGGCCACCGGCGAGACGATCGCGATGGTCAGGTCGGCGACCGAGAACGTGGTGGAACTCGCGATCGAGGCCGCGCGCGAGGCGCAGCCCGCCTGGGCCAGGCTGAAACCGGTCGAGCGCGGCCGCATCCTGCGCCGTGCAGCCGACATATTGCGCGCCCGCAACGACGAACTGGCGCGGCTGGAGACGCTCGACACCGGCAAGGCTATCCAGGAGACGCTGGTCGCCGACCCCGCATCGGCCGCCGACGCGCTGGAATATTTCGGCGGCGCGGTCGCCAGCTAC
>DATDJN010000137.1:0-9465 GCA_036520515.1 Rhizobiaceae bacterium | reverse complement strand
GACTCCATGAAGCCCAGGCGGTTGCGCCAGCAGGAAAAGGAGGTCTCCAGCCGCGCGATATATTCGGCGACGATTTTTGCGACGATGCCGTGCCGGTAGAGCGGCGAGCGGTCGTCGCGCATGAAGATCGCGAGACCGCCGAGTGCCGCGGCGATGGCGTCGAAATAGCGGACGGCGGGGTCGGCGGCGGGGATCATGAAGAGTCTCGCCGGGCGGGGTGCCTGCTGGGTATGCGATCGCCGACAAGGGAAAGCACCCCCCCTCCGTCTCGACCCTGCGGGTCGAGCCACCTCCCCCCCTGCCCGGGGGGGAGGATGGCTAACCGCCGAGCGCGCGGAACTGGATATCCTTCACCCCACGCAGTGGGGGGGAGGTGGATCGGTTCGAAGGACCGAGACGGAGGGGGGGACATTGGGCGCAAGGTCCGCAGTCTATTTGCTCACGCCCGCACGTAGTCCGAGGCGTTGTGCTTCCTCAGCACGTCCTCGAAGCGCCGGGCGAAGGCGTCGTCGGCCAGCTTCTTGCGGCGCTGGATGTCGGCGGTGGCGACCATGTTCTTCTCGTGCAGTTCGAGCAGGTCGCCGATGTGCTTTTGCGCGGCGGCGCCGATGCCGGCCATGGTTTCCTCGGCGGTGTTGTCGACCTGGCTGCCGAGCGTGTTGATCTTGTGCGCGACCTCCTGCTGGGCCGCGGTCTTCAAAGAATCCTCCAGCGCCTTGTAGAGCACGATGCGCTGCTCGGTATCGATCGAAAGCTTGTTGATCAGCGTGTTCTGCGCGGCGATCTGGTTGTTGAGCGAATCCACGAAGGTCTGGAACATCGAGGTGTAGCGCTCCAGCGTCTGGCTCTCGGCGAGCAGTTCCTGCTCCTTGGCCTGCCTCTCATTGTATTCCGTGGCGAGCCTGGAGCGCTCGCCCTCGAGCTGGGTGCGGTCGGTCTGGCTGGTCGAGGCAGCAATCCGGTTCTCGATATCGAGGAGCAACGGGTTGATCTCCTCGATGCGCTTCTGCACGGCGGTGAGGTTCTCGATCGTCGCCTTGCGCCGCTCGATGACCTGCGCAAGGCTGGTTTCCGAGGTCTTGTAGCGGCTCTCCAGCACCTGCTTCTGCGCCTTCAACACGCCGACGATGGTGTCGGACTTCGACAGGAGTTCCTGGAGGTTGCCGGCAAGCGAGGTGTTGCGCACGCGGTCGGTGCGCCTGCGCTGCTTGGTGGCGGGGGAGAAGATGCCGATGAAGGTTTCCCAGCCGGTGAAGCTCTTCATGTTCTCGAATTCGGTGCCGAACACATTGGTGGCGTCCTCGAGCCCGATGATCAGGTCGGCGATGTTGGCCTCCATCACCTTCTGCTGCCTGATGACGTCCTCGATGCGGGCGTTCTCGATGTCGAAGTCGGATGCGCCGATCTTCTGGTCGGACTGGGCGAGCTTGTCGAGCGCCGTGCCGGACTGCTCGATCCTGGAGCGCATCTCGTCCACGACCTGCCTGGTCTTGGCAATCTCGGCATCGAAGTTCTGAAGTGTCGCCATCTAGGTCTCTCCCCGGCGTCGCTTGACGCGTGCGGAATATATGGGGGGAGAATAGTGATTGAAAGACGAGAAGGCGCCGCCCCGGAACGATTCCGGTTGCGGTCCGGTCCGGTCTGTCGCAAATGCACTCCATGTCGCAGGCTGATCATCAGGCGGCGTTGGACGCGACGTCATCGCGCTTGAAACCGCATGAAAATGGTGTTTGGCTTGCCGACAAGGGGCGGAGCGCAAAGGCTGCTTCCTCGGGCAAGCGTGACAATGGGAGAAGAATTCATGTCGCATTTCAAAACGTTCGCGGCGGGCCTCGGCCTGGCTGCGCTGCTTTCGACGGGTGCGCTGGCGGCGGACGCCGAAAGCTGCAAGGAGGTGAGGTTCGCCGACGTCGGCTGGACCGACATCACCGCCACCACCGCCACCGCCTCGGCGATCCTGGAAGCGCTGGGTTACACGCCCGAAGTGCAGGTGCTCTCGGTGCCGGTGACCTATGCTTCGCTGAAGAGCAAGGACATCGACGTCTTCCTCGGCAACTGGATGCCGACCATGGAAGCCGACATAAAGCCCTATCTCGAGGACAAGTCGGTCGAGGACATCAAGGTCAACCTCGAAGGCGCGAAATACACGCTGGCCGTGCCGAAGCACACCTTTGACGCCGGTCTCAAGGACTTCTCCGACATCGCCAAGTTCAAGGACAAGCTCGGCAGCAAGATCTACGGCATCGAGGCCGGCAATGACGGCAACCGGCTTATCCTCGACATGATCTCGGCCAACCAGTTCGACCTCGGCGGATTCGAACTCGTCGAGAGCTCGGAGGCCGGCATGCTGGCCGCCGTGCAGAAGGCAGCCGGCTCCAAGGAGGACGTCGTGTTCCTGGGCTGGGAGCCGCATCCGATGAACGCCAACATCGAGATGGAATACCTGTCGGGCGGCGACGATGTGTTCGGGCCGAACTTCGGCGGCGCCACCGTGCACACCAACGTGCGCGCCGGCTACCTGACCGAATGCCCGAACGTCGGCAAGTTCATCTCCAACCTCGTCTTCTCGCTGGAGATGGAGAACGAGATCATGGGCAAGATCCTGAACGACGGCGCCGAGCCGAAGGCGGCGGCCACCGAATGGCTGAAGGCCAATCCGGACGTCGTCACGCCCTGGCTGGAAGGCGTCACCACCTTCGACGGCGGCGCCGCGGCGGCGGCTGTGAAATCGGCGCTCGGCGCGTAACCCGGTTACCCTCCCCCTTGCGGGGAGGGTGTCCTGCCAGGCGAGGCGGGTGGGTGACGAGCGGCGCATAATCGTCTCAACCCCCACCCCGATCCGCTGCGCGGATCGACCCTGCCCGCAAGGGGGAGGGTAAAGAAGGAGGGGACGCCGTGGATCCGATTTCCGAACTCGTCAGAAGCGCGAAGATTCCGATAGGCCGGTGGGGCAAGAACTTCTTCGACTTCCTGACCACGAACTTCGAGTGGTTCTTCGATTCGATCGCCGACGCCGTCACCTGGGTGCTCGACGGGCTGGTCGACCTTTTGCTGCTCGTTCCGCCGGTGGTGCTGGTCGCGGCGATCGCGGCGCTCGCCTGGTGGCTGCAGAAGTCGTGGAAACTGGCGATCGCCGTTGCCATCGGGCTGCTCTTCATCATCAACCAGAACCTCTGGAAGGAAACGGTGGAGACGCTGGTTCTTGTCGTCGCGGCGGCCGCAGCCTCGATGGCGATCGGCGTGCCGATCGGCATCTGGGCGGCGCACAACGAGCGCGCCTACCGCTGGCTGCAGCCCGTCCTCGACCTGATGCAGACGATGCCGACCTTCGTCTACCTGATCCCGGTGCTGATCCTGTTCGGGCTGGGCGTCGCGCCCGGCCTGATCGTCACGGTGATCTTCGCCTCGCCCGCGCCGATCCGCCTCACCTATCTCGGCATCACCTCGGTGCCGAAGCCGATGATCGAGGCCGGCGAAGCGTTCGGCGCGACCCGGCGCCAGCTGCTGTGGAAGGTCGAGCTGCCGGCCGCGCTGCCGACCATCATGGCCGGGCTCACCCAGTGCATCATGCTGTGCCTGTCGATGGTGGTGATCGCCGCGCTTATCGGCGCCGACGGCCTCGGCAAACCGGTCGTTCGTGCGCTGAACTCGGTCAACGTCCCGCTCGGGCTCGAAGCGGGGCTGGCGATCGTCATCCTGGCCATCATCCTCGACCGCATGAGCCGCATCGGAGCCGCACGATGAACGCCGCGGTCGAATTCAAGGACGTCGACATCGTCTTCGGCACGGCGCAGCAGGCCGCGCTCGCGATGATCGACAAGGGGGCCAGCCGCGCCGAGATCCTCGATAAGACCGGCGCCGTGCTCGGCTGCGCGGGTGCGAACCTCACCGTGCAGGAGGGCGAGATCTCGGTGCTGATGGGCCTGTCGGGCTCGGGAAAGTCGACGCTCCTGCGCGCCGTCAACCGGCTGAACGTGCCGGCGCGCGGCAACGTCTTCGTCAACACCGGCGACAAGACCGTCGACGTCGCCAATTGCAACGCCGAGACTTTGCGGGGCATCCGCCAGCGCAATGTCGCGATGGTGTTCCAGCAGTTCGCGCTCCTGCCCTGGCGGACGGTGGAGCAGAATGTCGGACTGGGGCTTGAACTCGCCGGCGTGCCCGACGCCGAGCGCAAGGCCAGGGTGGACAAGCAGTTGCAGCTCGTCGGCCTCGAGCAGTGGGCGAAGAAATACGCGCACGAGCTCTCCGGCGGCATGCAGCAGCGCGTCGGCCTGGCGCGCGCCTTCGCCACCGAGGCGCCGATCCTCCTGATGGACGAGCCGTTCTCCGCGCTCGACCCGCTGATCCGCACCAAGCTGCAGGACGAACTGCTGCAGCTGCAGTCGCGGCTGAAGAAGACCATCATCTTCGTCAGCCACGACCTCGAGGAGGCGCTGAAGATCGGCAGCCACATCACCATCATGGAGGGCGGGCGCATCGTGCAGACCGGCGCGCCGGAGGACATCGTGCTCAGGCCCGCCAACGACTACGTGCGCGACTTCATCGCCAATGTGAACCCGCTGTCGGTGCTGACCGCCTGGAACGTCATGCGCAGCATCCACGAGCTGGAAAAAAGCGATGCCGGCTGGATGTGGCTCGACCGGCGCAAGACGACGAAATTCAAGGTCGACGCCGACGGGCTGGTGGCGAAAGCCGAGCGCAACGGGAAGCCGGCGGTCTGGGTATCCTGCGCCGACGTCGAGGGCCAGCCGGAGGAAGCGGGCCAGGTGTTCTGGGCCACCCCCGGCACGCCGCTGAAGACGGTGATGCTCGCCATGCACCGCTCGCAGACCGCGCCGGTGGCGCTGTTCGACGATCAGTCGCGCTTCGTCGGCGCGATCGGGGTCAGGGATGTCTTGAGCGCGGTGCTGAGGAGGTAGTCCCACACGCAGATGTCCGAACGCTTCGACCTTGACCGCTTCGTCCGTGCGCAGGAGCCTGTGATGGCGCAGGTGCGGACGGAGCTGAAGGCGGGCCACAAGGCGACGCACTGGATGTGGTTCGTGTTCCCGCAGCTTGCGGGGCTGGGTTTCAGCCAGCGCGCGCAGTTCTACGGGATCGCCTCGCTGGAGGAGGCGCGGGGCTATCTCGCGCATCCTGTGCTGGGCCCGCGCCTTGTCGAATGCGCCGGCCTGGTCAACGCCGTCGAAGGCCGGACGGCGCATGACATATTCGGCAGCCCGGACGACGCGAAATTCCGCTCGTCGATGACGCTGTTCTCGCTGGCCGGCCCGGACGAGAAGGCGTTCGGGGCGGCTCTCGAAAAATATTTCGAGGGCCGCAGGGACAGGCGCACGCTGGAACTGCTCGACAGGGATTGAGCACGTCAGTCGGCGGGCGCGAGACCGGTTTCGAACGCCGCTTCGATCGTTGCCGCGTAGGGACGGACGGCGTCCGCATAGGGTGCGCCCGCGGCCCGCAACGATTGTATCTCGGCGATCTTCTCCTCGAAAAGGGAGCGCACCTCCGTGCGCTGTTCCTCCGACAGATGGGCCATGCCATCGATTGCCTGCAGCGCCGCGCTCAGGCGGGCGGAAAAGACATCGGCGGGAATTGTCGCGAGATAGCCGCGGAAAACCGCGCCGACGGCTTCCTTCCACTGGTTCCGATCGAAGCCCGCGGCCGCGATCCTGCCGTTCCACGCTTCGTCCTCGTCGTAGATGCGATCGGCCTCCTCCTCGTCATAGGCAAAGTCGCCCAGCTCGGACGACAGTTCGGCCAGAAGCGCCGAAACCCTGCCGGCCTCGTCGGCGCTCAGGCTGGCCGCCGGGACTGCCAGGCCGAGGGCGAGCCCGATGCCGGCGACAGCCGCGGCCAGGCTTTGTCGGATCAGCCTCCTCACGACATGCACTCCTCTTGCATCATGCCCTGTGCGTCGTTCCGGGCCTTGGCCTGCATAAAGGAGCCGCCGGTGGAGACGGCCTGGCTGGCGATCGCGCCGCCGCGCCCGCCAAACCCGCCGAACCCGCCGACCATCGACAGCGCGCCGCCGAGCATCGCGGCGTTCGTCGCCTGCTGCTGCGTCTTGCGCACGGCCTCGGCGCAGCGGTCCGCCGATGCATGCCGGGCGGCTGGCTTTGCGGCCGGCCGCGTCATCGCCTTGGCTTCGCCTGGAGGAGTGCTGGTCTGGCTGCATGCGGCGAGCGCGCCGCATAGCAGGACTGCTATATGTCTCATCGTCGTTCCTCGATCGGAATTGCGGCCCGCAGGAATCGCCGGGCCAATGGCAAGCCGCCGCTCACGCCTTCCCGGCGCGAGGCAACTTGTGCGAGCCATCTAGGTCAGAGGGCGAGGGGCCGTCTTGGCGTCGAGCGAACGAACCGGGCGGCAAGCGAACAGGCGGGCTATTGCGTCCTGTCCAGGGCGGCCGCCCTGATGTCGCGGGGCGTTGCGCCGAACCGGCTGCGGAAGGCCTTGTTGAAGTGCGACAGGTCGCCGAAGCCGCAATCGTAGGCGACGGACGATATCGTTCCGGCGCCGCCGGCGGCCAGAATTTCGCGCGCATGTTCAAGGCGCGCGTCGCGCAGGAAGTGGCCGAAGGTGGTGCCCTCGCGCTCGAACAGGCGCTGGATGTAACGCGGCGTGACGCCCTGCCGACGCGCCACGGAGGCGATGTCGAGCTCGGGATCGGTGAGATTTTGCGCGACATCCCGCTTGACCAAGGCAAGGCGCGCGCCGCCGATGCCGGCCAGCGCGGGCTCGGCGCGGGCTTCGTTCGTCCCGAGCGCGAGGGCGACGAGATGATAGAGGTGGTCGCCGGCAAGCCGGGAGCCCCTGTCGTCCAGCGTGGCGTCGGCGAGCAGGAGATCGGCATAGCCGGCGACGAGCGCCGCGCCTTGCCCGGCCGCCGGGATGTGATGGATAGCGCGGCCGCGGATCGCAGGGGCGATGTCGCCCATCCTGCGCTCCTCCAGCACGATCGCCAGCAGCCGGGTTTCCGGCATGGTGAAGGATTGCGTGAGGCTCTCGTTGACGATGACGATATCGCCCTTCGACACCTGGAGACTGGCCCCGCCCTTGACGTCCACCTCGTAGTCCGATGCATGGATGGTGAGCATGTAGTTGCTGCGGCCGTCGGAAGTCAGCTCGCGCGTGCGCTCGCCGCGCACCGCCGAATAGCGCGCCGAGCCAACGACCGTGCCGCCGCCGAGAGGGCGGCAGCTCAGGTCGAACTGGAACTCGGCCTCCTCGCGCGGGGTGAACTGCAGGCCGGCCACGCAGCGGGCCACGAAATCATGGAGGAAGGGCAGCCTGTCGCGTGCCGGCACGTCGCGGTTGGAAAGCCTGAGCATGCGAGATCAGCGAGCCGCGATTGCCGCGAGGGGTGTGGCGGTTGGCAGCTGCGTGCTGCGTGCGGCGAGAAAGGTCATGCGATGCTCCATGCGAATGCAGGACGGCACCCTGCGAGGCAAGCGTAACGGATTGATGGCGCGCCGCAATCGTCATGTAACCGGCGCGTCGGCGGGCCCGGCGGTGGATTGCGCCACATTGTCGTGCCAGAATGAGGCAAGACGCCGATGCGAGTCCGACACGATGTCCGACCAGCTCACAAAACCCCGTGTGAGGACCAGGCTCAAAACCGAGCGGCCGAAGCTTCACAAGGTGATCCTGCTCAACGACGACTTCACGCCGCGCGAGTTCGTGGTGACGGTGCTGAAGGGCGAATTCCGCATGACCGAGGACCAGGCCCGCAGGGTCATGATCACGGCGCACCAGCGCGGCGTCTGCGTGGTCGCGGTGTTCACCAAGGACGTCGCCGAAACCAAGGCAACCCGGGCCACCGAGGCAGGCAAGGCGAAGGGCTACCCGCTGACCTTCACCACGGAGCCGGAGGAATAGGGCGGGACTGGCTCACTCGCCTCGCGGGAAGCGCTGCGCTTCCTCCAGCACGTTGAGATCCATGTGGTTGCGCATGTAGCGCTCGGAGGCGCGCTGCAGCGGCTGGTGGTCCCACGGATAGTAAGCGCCGTTGCGCAGCGCCTCGTAAACGATGTGGCGTCGCGCCTGGCTGGCGCGGACCTCGGCATCGAAACGGGCGAGATCCCAGCGCGCCATAGCGGCTTTCGTCATCGTTTCGAGCACGGCGGCATGGGCGGGATCGGCGGCGAGATTCCTGAGTTCGCGCGGATCGGCGTCGAGGTCGAAGAGCAGCGGCGGGTCGGTCTCGCAGAGCGTGAGCTTGAAGCGGCCGTCGCGCAGCGCGACCATCGGCGCGATGGAGCCTTCTGCGGCATATTCCATCGGCACGGGCGTGCGCTCGGCAGCACCCGACGCGACGCCGACGAGGCTCTCGCCATCCGTCCAGGGCAGCACCTCGCCAAGGCCGATGCCGGCAAGTTCGGCAAGCGTCGGCGTGACGTCGAGCGTGGAGACGGGAGTGTCGATGCGGCCGGGCTTCATGCCGGGCGCGGCGATCATCAGCGGCACGCGGGCTGACCCCTCGAAGAAGCTCATCTTGAACCACATGCCGCGCTCGCCCAGCATGTCGCCGTGGTCGGACAGGAAGACGACGATCGTGTCCTCCTCCTGGCGCGTGCGCTTCAAGACGTCGAGGATCTCGCCGATCTTCTCGTCGACATAGGAGGTGCTGGCGAAATAGGCGCGGCGCGAGCGGCGCACGTCGTCGTCCGATATCGGGAAGTTGGTGTAGTCGCTGGCGAGCATCAGGCGCTTGGAATGGGCGTCCTGATGCTCGAAGGGGATCGGCTGCACGGCGGGGTCGAGTTCGGCGCAATCCTCGTAGAGGTCCCAGTAACGCCTGCGCATGACCTAGGGGTCGTGCGGGTGGGTGAAGGAGACGGTCAGGCACCACGGCCGCTGGTCGTGGCCGCGCGCCAGATCGTAGAGCTTGCGGGTGGCGTGGTAGGCGACCTCGTCGTCATATTCGAGCTGGTTGGTGATCTCGGCGACGCCGGAGCCCTTCACCGAGCCGAGGTTGTGATACCACCAGTCGATGCGCTCGCCGGGCTTCGTGTAGTCCGGCGTCCAGCCGAAATCGGCCGGATAGATGTCGGTGGTCAGCCGCTCCTCATAGCCGTGCAACTGGTCCGGCCCGACGAAATGCATCT
Source organism: Rhizobiaceae bacterium (assembly GCA_036520515.1). Taxonomy (GTDB): domain Bacteria; phylum Pseudomonadota; class Alphaproteobacteria; order Rhizobiales; family Rhizobiaceae; genus Mesorhizobium_K. Next base: position 355 of record DATDJN010000137.1, on the reverse strand, counting down.
TGCCCGACAGTGCGGTCTGGTAGCTGGCGCGGCGAAGGTGATGCGCGTAGGTCGGGATGTCGGAGGAGAATTCCGCGGCGTTGTCGTAGACGCGGGTGCGCGAGGGCAGCTGCCCCGACATGAAGGAGGCGCGGGCAGGGGCGCAGAGCGGGCTTGCCGTATAGGCGTTGGCGAAGCGGGCCGAGCGGGCGGCAAGTGCTGCGAGATTGGGCGTGTGCAGGAATCCGGCCGGCCCGTCGGGGAACAGCGTCCCGTTCAACTGGTCGACCATCAGGATCAGGATGTTCGGGCGCTTCATGCTCGGCTCGGAAGGAACGGCGGCGGGAGGCTGCCATCATGGAGCGCGCAGCGTTGG
>DATDJN010000136.1:0-4289 GCA_036520515.1 Rhizobiaceae bacterium | reverse complement strand
ATTTCGACCAGTCTCATCCCGCCAGCATGCCCGATTCCCGCCAGCGGCGGAACCGGACCTCAATACCCGCTGGCGCGGTCGGCGGCGTCGCCATGGCGTTCGCCGCGCTCCATCGAGCGGAAATAGTCGGCGAGCAGCTTTCCGCGTTCGGGCTTGTAGGTGCGCCCGGCGGCGATGACCGATGCGATGCGGTCGATGCGGAAGGCGCGGAAGTCCGAGCGCATCTCGCACCAGGCGACGAGCGTCCACACCTTGCCCCAGAACCAAAGGCCGAGCGGCCTGACGTCGCGCGCCGACGGGCGGCCCGCCTCGTCGCGATAGTCGAGCGTCAGCACCTCGCGCTTTTCCACGGCGCGCTCGATGCGGTCGATATGGGCGCGGTCGGCGTCGCTCACCACCCACATCGGCGCATGGATCTCGGTGCGGGCGATGCGGTCCTTCTCGGCGTCGGGCAGCACCGCGCCGATCTTGACCAGCGCCTCGTCCGCGGCGCGCGCCATGGTGGCGCCGCCGAAGGCCCTGACCATGCGCGCGCCGGCGACCAGCGCCACGATCTCGTCACGCGTGAACATCAGCGGCGGAAGGTCGAACCCCTCCCTCATCATGTAGCCGACGCCGGCCTCCCCATCGATCGGCACGCCGGTCGACTGCAGGTCCGCTATGTCGCGATAGATGGTTCGCTCGGAAACCTCGAGCCACTGGCCGAGCTTCTGTGCGGTGACCAGGCGGCCTCCGCGAAAATGCTGGACGATCTGGAAAAGCCTGTCCGCTCTGCGCATGGTTCAATCCCGCAACCCTTCGCGTTTCCTCTGCTCGGCGACGAAGTCAGCGCCGAATGACAGTCTCCTGGTGGTCGGCGCCTTCCCGGAAAGCACGCGCCAGAAGGGCGTGATACCGGTGAGCGCCGCGCCCCGTTCCAGCGCCTCGTGGGCAGCCTCCGAGACGGTGCGGAGATGGTAGCCGATGGTGACCGGACAGGTGACTTCGGCGCCATGCTTCTGCGCAAGCGCCGTCCGAAACGCGAGCACGTCCATCTCGACGCCCTCCGGGATCGAGCGGATGAAGTCGTCCACCTGCCGGGCGGTCGGGACCAGCATGGGCTGGCCCTGAACCACGTCGGAAAAGCTGCGCGGCGACGGTTTGATGCCGCTGACGCCTGGTTTTCCCAACCGCTCGTTCCAGTCCTTCATGGCCCCGGAATTCCTCCTGTCGTCAGGGAAACTGACACAAGCCTCCTGACAGCATATTGTCAGGAGGCTGCTGCATCGTCACGCGCGATTGCAACTACCTCGCGCCTTGAGGCCGCCGCCCGGCGGAGATTCCGCCGGGATATCCGCCACCCCCGTCAGTTCAGCATTCGCCGCCGCGAACGACGCGCCAGCCGGCGGCGTCCGCCCCGCACGCATTGCCGAAGGTCCGGAAATTGCCCCGGCGCGTGGCGCAGACCGGTCGATAGTCCGTCGTGCAGACACGCTGCTCGCCGCCTCCGTCCCGGCGGCATTCGCCGCGGTGGATGATGCGCCAGCCGGATCGGTCGGCCAGGCAGGCGTTGCTGAAGGTGCGCTGCTCGCCGAAGCGGCCGGCGCAGACCGGCCGGAACTCGCGCGTGCAGAAGCCCGGCCCTGGGCCCGCGCCCGGGCCCGGACCCGGACCGGGCCGCACGGGTCTCGGTTCGTCGACGACCACCGTACAGGCCGCCAGCACGATCAGGCCGACGAACGTCAGGGCTAGACTGCGCAAACTGGTTACGGAACGCATCGGTTTCTCCTCCTCTTCCGCGTCTTCGGGAGAGGGCGATCACCCCTGCCGAAGCTCACCGCGAGGCGTGACCGAATTGCGGCAATCGGCCCTCGAGGTGCGACATCTTGTCAGAACTGTGGTTCCGTGTCATAAAATCCGCCGTTCGGGCGTTTGCTGACCCGGAGACTGGAACGTTTGATCGACCCTTTCCCCGAAGCTGTGAATATCTGACGGCCCCGCTTTGGCGGGGGGCTTTATCGTGCGCGAATGCATGGCCGCCAAGCAAAACCGGACCTGCACCGCGGGGCGAAGCCGCGGATCGGGTCCCAGACCAAGCAACGGGTGAAGGAGTTCTCCCATGGCCCAGACTGGTACCGTAAAGTTCTTCAACACGACTAAAGGCTTTGGCTTCATCACGCCCGACGGCGGGGCGAAGGACGTGTTCGTGCATATCTCGGCGATCGAGGCGTCGGGCTTGCGCACCCTGGTCGACGGCCAGAAGGTGACGTTCGACGTCGAGCCTGACCGCATGGGCAAAGGCCCGAAGGCGGTCAATCTGCGCGCGTCCTGAAACGTCGTCATGCCGCCATCGGCGGCCTAGGCCGGTTTCAGAGGGCATGGCACAAGCGCCATGCCCTTTTCGTATGGTTTTACGGAGCCCTTGGTAGGGGTACCGGGCTCCGCGCGCAGGGGCGTTGGAAGCAGCAATTTCCGTGCAATGTTAATCCTCAAGGGGGAGCGTGAAATGAAATCCATCAAGGCTCTCGGCGCAGCTTTGCTCGCGCTGAGCTTCGCGACCGGGTCCGCGCCGGCAATGCCGCAGGCTCCGGCGCCGGAAGGAAACAGTCTCGTCACCAGGGTGCAGGTCGACTGCCACCAGGATGTGCGCCGCCACTACCTGCCGGAATACGGGCGCCGCGTCTGGCACCGCCACCGCAAGAACTGCCGGGTCGTCGTCGTGGACCAGGAGGAGGACGTCTATGACGATCGGCCGAGAGACTGCCACCGCGAGGTGCGCCGTCACTACCTGCCGGAATACGGCCGCAGCGTCTATCACAGGCATGTGGGCGAACGCTGCCGGATCCGGGTCTACAACCAGCATCAGGGCAGCGCCCCGAGCCGGCCGGACTGCATCAAGATCGGGCCGGTGACGCTCTGCGAAAACTAGAGGCACGGGCGTTGTCTTGCGGCAGTTCCGGCACGGTACTGCCGCAAGATGAAGCCGTGGAATAAGTTTCCACTTGCCCGTGGCCTAAAAATAAAGGAACAATTTGGGATCGCGCATTTGTCGGCCCGGAGAAATAGGGGACTGCGCCCGACAAGCAACTGGGGATCGGGCGCCCCGCATCTGAAGAGGACGCAAAGTCCCGACGCGGAAGAACCTGCTGATCGTCTGGCGGATGCCGAGCCAGGGTGGATGAGGGTTCCGCCTGGCACGCAGTATATGGGATAGAGGAGTTTCCCATGCCGCAGACCGGCACCGTCAAGTTCTTCAACCACGCAAAGGGCTTCGGCTTCATCACGCCGGAAGGCGGCGAGAAAGACGTATTCGTCCATATTTCGGCAGTGCAGGCTTCCGGCCTGCCGGGTCTCGAAGACGGGCAGAAAGTCAGTTTCGAAACCGAGCCGGACAAGCGCGGCAAGGGTCCGAAGGCCGTCAACCTCACCGTTATCTGATCCACGCGACGGTCGTCTCGCGGCGCGCGTCGTCGACCAGACGTAGCGTGTTGACGAACGCGACGCGTCCCTCTGGACGCAAAGGGACGCTTTAACGCCCTGCAACCTGCCGCCCCGCACGCTTCTCCGGGTAACCGGTCGATGCGCAGTTTGCATTGCCGCAAGCCCTCCGCCGGCTCGCGTTCAGCCGTCGTTCACCTTCACCGCCCTATTCTTTTCGCAAAGACCGGCTCTGCTCCTGGCGGGCCGGTGCGAAGGAGACGAAGATGAACCGTGTTTTCAAGACAGCCATCCTGTCCGCAGCGGTCGCAGCCACCACGCTCGCCGCCCTGCCCGCCGCCAATGCCGGCGATCGCTACTGGGGGCGCGGCGACCGGCACTACCATCACTACCACTCCAACAGCGGCGACCTGGCCGCGGCCGGCATTCTCGGCCTGGCCGCCGGAGCGCTGGTCGTCGGCCTCGCCTCCCAGCCGGAGCCCGTCTACGCCAACCCGTACCGGGGGCCCCGCCCGCGTCCGATCCGCGAATATCCGGAAACCGTCTATCTCGGCGGTGCGCTCGAGCCCTGGAGCCCGGAGTGGTACGACTACTGCTACGACCGCTACCGCAGCTTCAACCCGCGGTCAGGCACCTTCATGGGCTATGACGGCCGTGAGCATTTCTGCGTCGCCAACTGACGGCGGCAAACTAACTCAATGCGGCGCGGGCCTCTCGGTCCGCGCCGCATTGATTTTGCGAATACGCGCAGCGAAACCTGTCAGACAAGGAAAGGATTGCTGCGACGCTCCTCGCCCAAGCGGCCGCCCGGCCCGTGACCGCAGATGAAGCCGATCTCGTCGCCGAGCGGCAGCAGTTTTTCCTTGATCGAG
>DATDJN010000135.1:0-2595 GCA_036520515.1 Rhizobiaceae bacterium | reverse complement strand
GGCACCTTGATCGAGAAGAACTCGATCTCCTCGTCCCAGGCGGGGCTGGCGATGGAATAGGCGCGGAACACCGGCTTCTCGGCGTTGGGCAGCCCGATCATCACGAACTCGCCGGAGCGGAAGCGGAAGGCCTGCGGCCGCGTCACGCGGAAGGAGAACAGGCGGTCGGTGTAGTGACGCACGGACACCACCGTCTCGGCAAAGACGTTGGCGGGAATCGGGAACGAGACGCGTTCCACGTCCCCTTTCCTGACCGCCGAAACCTGCTGCATTTCTTGACCTTTCGACAACGTTCGACCTCTTCCGCGCGGGACGCCATCATCCGGCGCGTCGGGCAAAGAGGCTGAACGGGGTGATGCCTTGTTTGGGGAATTTATTAGTATACAAACGAATATTGGGTCAAGGTAACGGCGGGAAACAGACTTCCAACCTCTTGCCTTTCCTTAAGTCCGGCGTTTCGGATTTCGTGCATGGCTGAGAAAAATCGGGCAGAGCGGGACTTGTCCGGGCCGGATGATGCGGGTGGGGTGGTCGCCGGCATCGACGTCGGCGGCACGTTCACCGACCTCATCCTGATCGACGCGCACAGGGGCGTCCGCGTCGCCAAGACGCCGACCACAACGGACAACCAGGCCTTCGGCGTCGTCAACGCGCTCGGCGAAGCCGGGGTCGATGCCTCGGCGATCGACCTCATCGTACACGGCACCACGACCACCACCAACGCCGTGCTGGAGCGGCGGCTGGCGAAGACCGGCATGATCACCACGCGCGGCTTCCGCGACATCATCGAGCTCGGCCGCCGCACCCGCCCGCAGGCCTACGGCATGACGGGCACCTTCGTGCCGGTCATCCCGCGCAACCTGCGCCTGGAAGTCACCGAGCGCGTCGAGGCCACGGGAAGGGTGCACACGCCCCTCGACGAGGGGGAGGTGCGGACGGCGGTGGAAGAGCTGCTCGCCGCCGGCTGCGAGTCGCTGGTCATCCATTTCCTGCATGCCTACGCCAATCCCGCGCATGAGCAGCGCGCCGCCGAGATCGCGCAGGAGCTCTGGCCGAACGGCTACATCACGACGGGCCATTCGCTGCTGTCGGAGGCGCGCGAATTCGAGCGCGGCGTAACCGCCGCGGTCAACGCCTCGGTGCAGCCGATCCTCGAGCGCTACGTCAACCGCCTGCGCGGCGAGCTGGAGCGGCTGGGCTATCGGCGCGACTTCCTGATCATGAACGGCAATGGCGGCATGATCTCGGCGCGCTTCGTCGCGCAGGATGCGGCCAAGACGGTGATGTCCGGCCCGGCCTCCGGCGTCATCGCGGCCGCCTATACGGGCAGGCGCGCCGGCCACGGGAACCTCGTCACCTACGACATGGGCGGCACCTCGACCGACGTGGCGCTGATCCTCGACGCCGAGCCTGCCGTGTCGAACGAGACCGAGATCGAATATGCGATGCCGATCCATGTGCCGATGGTCGCGGTGCACACGGTCGGCGCCGGCGGCGGCTCGATCGCGCGCGTCGATGCGTCCGGCCTGATCCAGGTCGGGCCGGAGAGCGCCGGCGCCAGTCCCGGCCCCATCTGCTACGGGCGCGGCGGCAGGGAGCCGACCATCACCGACGCCAATTTGCTGCTCGGCCGCCTCGACCCGAAGCGTCTCCTGGCCGTCGATGCGCCGGTGACGGTCGACCGGGTGAAAGAAATCTTCGAGGAGAAGATCGGCCGCGCGGCGGGCCTCGATCCTGTCGCGGCAGCCGGTGCGGTGCTGCGTCTCGGCAACCTCAAGATGGCCGGGGCGATCCGCATGGTGTCCGTCGCGCGCGGCCACGACCCCCGCGACTTCGCGCTCTTCGCCTTCGGCGGCGCCGGCCCCCTCCATGCGAGCGCGCTGGCGAAGGAGCTCGGCCTGCCGACTGTCCTGGTACCGGCGCGCCCGGGCATCACCAATGCGCTCGGATGCGTGGTCGCCGATCTCAGGCACGACTTCGTCAACACGATCAACCAGCCCGTGCCACTGATCGACGAGGCCGGCGTGCGCGCCGTGCTCGAGCGCCACCGCGCGGAGGGCGAAGCGCTGATCGCCAAGGAGGCGGTCGAGCCGGAGACGATCCGCACCATACACTCCGCCGACATGCAGTTTCTCGGACAGACGCATATCCTGAACGTGCCGCTGCCCTCGGCCGACGTCTCCCGCGCCATGCTGCAGGACCTGTTCGAGAAGGCCTATTTCGCGCGCTTCCGGGTCGAGCTGCCGGAGATCCGCGCCAATCTGGTCAATCTGAACACGTCGGTGATAGGCGTGCGGCCTGAGGTCGATCTCAGTCGGTTGATCGACCCCGCCGGCCGGGCGGCGACGTTGGACGATGCCAGGCGCGAGGTGCGGCCGGTATGGTATGACGGGACGTGGCTGGAGACGCCCGTCTATGTCAGGGAGAAGCTCCCGCTGGATGCGGTTGTGCCTGGGCCGGCGATCATCGAGCAGATGGATGCGACGACGGTGCTGGAACCCGGCGACATCGCGAAGAGCGATGCGGACGGGAACATCTTGATCGAGGTGGGGAAAGCATGACCCTCGACGCCATCACGCTCTCCGTCATCCAGGC
>DATDJN010000134.1:0-4600 GCA_036520515.1 Rhizobiaceae bacterium | reverse complement strand
CTGGTCGGGCTGCTCACCGTCATGAAGGGCCTGCCGCTGACCTATTCCAAGGACATGCAGGAGGACAAGGAAGCGGTGTTCGACGCCGCCGAGACGCTCGACCTGATGCTGGCGGCGATGACCGGCATGGTCAGTGACATGACGGTGGACGCGGCGGCGATGAAGCGGGCCGCCGGCGCCGGCTTCTCGACCGCCACCGACCTCGCCGACTGGCTGGTGAGGACGCTGGGCCTGCCCTTCCGCGAGGCGCACCACGTGACCGGCCGCGCGGTGGCGCTGGCGGAAGCCAAGAAGGTCGGGCTGGAGAAGCTCGCACTGGCCGACCTGCAGGCGATCCATCCCGGGATCACCGAGGACATCTATTCGGTGCTGTCGGTGCAGAATTCGGTGAAGAGCCGCGTGAGCTATGGCGGCACCGCGCCGTCGGAGGTGAGGAAGCAGATCCGCGCCTGGAAGAAGCGGCTGGCGAAGGCCTGAGGCCCTTTATTTGCGGGGTGCAAAGGCGGAAAATTTTCGTTACAAGCGGTAACGATTTTCTCGAGCGGGACGGATGGGTCGGATGACGGGCGGCAGGATTTTCGCGGCTATAGCACTGATCGTGGCCGCCAGCGCCCTCGCCGGCTGCGGCCGCAAGTCTGGCCTCGACACGCCCTACGAGGCGCAGATCGACGCGCGCAAGCAAGCCGAGAGGACCGGCGGACCGATGCCGCCGGAGCCGCAGAAACCGAACAACGACAAGCCTTTCATCCTCGACCCGTTGCTTTGATCGTTTCCGTAGCCGACAGATGAACCACTTCCACTATCGTGACGGCGTCCTGCACGCCGAGGACGTCGCCATCCCGGAGATCGCGGCGGTCGTCGGCACGCCCTTCTATTGCTATTCCACGGCGACGCTGACCAGGCATTACAAGGTCTTCTCCAAGGCCTTCTCCGGCATGGACAGCCTGGTCTGCTACGCGCTGAAGGCGAATTCCAACCAGGCTGTGCTGCGCGTGCTGGCCAAGCTCGGCGCCGGCGCCGACGTGGTTTCGGAAGGCGAGATGCGCCGTGCGATCGCGGCGGGCATCCCGGCGAACAGGATCGTCTTCTCCGGCGTCGGCAAGACCGCGCGCGAAATGGACTTCGCGCTGGACGCCGGCATCCTCTGTTTCAACGTCGAATCCGAGCCGGAGCTGGAGCTGCTGTCCGAGCGTGCGATGCGGCTCGGCGTCACCGCGCCGGTGTCGCTGCGCATCAACCCCGACGTCGACGCCAAGACCCACAGGAAGATCTCGACCGGCAGGGCCGAGAACAAGTTCGGCATCGCCTGGCAGCGCGCCCGCGCGGTCTATGCGCGAGCAGCGGAACTGCCGGGCATCCGGGCGACCGGCATCGACATGCATATCGGCAGCCAGATCACCGACCTGCAGCCCTTCGACGACGCCTTCGCGCTGCTGGCCGAGCTGGTCGGCACGCTGAAGGCGGACGGCCATGCGATCGACCATGTCGACCTCGGCGGCGGGCTGGGCATTCCTTACCGCACCGACAACGATCCGCCGCCGCTGCCCGACGCCTATGCCGAGATCGTGAAGAAGCGCATCGCGCCGCTCGGCCTCAAGGTGATGTTCGAGCCGGGCCGGCTGATCGTCGGCAATGCCGGCATACTGGTCACCGAGGTGATCTACGCCAAGGAAGGCGACGCGAAGAACTTCCTCATCGTCGACGCGGCGATGAACGACCTGATCCGGCCGACGCTCTACGACGCCTTCCACGACATCCGCCCGGTGGTGGAAGCGCCGGCCGACGCGCCGCGCATGACGGCCGACGTCGTCGGGCCGGTCTGCGAGACCGGCGATTTCCTCGGCCTCGACCGCGACCTGCCGAAGCTGAAGCCGGGCGCGCTGATCGCGGTGGGCACCGCCGGCGCCTATGGGGCGGTGCAGGCCGGTACCTACAATTCCAGGCTGCTGGTGCCGGAAGTGCTGGTCGATGGCGACCGCTTCCATGTCGTGCGGCCGCGCCGGACCTATGAGGAGCTGATCGGGCTGGATTCCGTACCGGATTGGCTCTGACGGAGGAGACCGCCATGCATTCCGGCATCCAGATGACAAGAGACCGGATTGCGGCGGCTCACGCACTTATCCGCCCGTTCGTGCGGCACACGCCGGTCATGCGCGTCGACCCGGCCGATTTCGGCGGCGCCGGGCGGCCGGTCGACCTCAAGCTGGAATGCCTTCAGCATACGGGCTCCTTCAAGGCGCGCGGCGCCTTCGCCAACCTGTTGCAAAGGCCGGTGCCAGCGGCCGGCGTCGTCGCAGCCTCGGGCGGCAACCACGGCGCGGCGGTCGCCTTCGCGGCCCGGCGGCTCGGCCACCAGGCCAACATCTTCGTCCCCGAGGTCAGCTCGCCGGCCAAGATCGAGCTTATCCGCAGCTACGACGCCAAGCTGGTGGTCGGCGGCCAGCAGTACGCGGAAGCGCTGGCTGCGAGCGAGGCCTTCGCCGAACGCACCGGCGCCATGCAGGTCCATGCCTTCAACCAGGCGGAAACGCTGGCGGGACAGGGAACGCTCGGCCTGGAAATCGAACAGGACCTGCCTGAAATCGATACGCTGCTGGTTGCGGTCGGCGGCGGCGGGCTGATCGGCGGGATCGCCGCCTGGTTTGCCGGGCGCATTCGGATCGTGGCCGTCGAGCCCAGCCTGGCGCCGACACTCCACGACGCGTTGGCGGCCGGCAAGCCGGTGGACGCGCCGGCGGGCGGCATTGCCGCCGATTCGCTGGCCCCGAGACGCGTCGGCGAACTGATGTTTCCGATCGCCCGCGCCTATGTCGAGCGCGCCGTGCTGGTCGAGGACAAGGATATCGTCGCGGCGCAGAAGGCGCTCTGGGATGGCTTGCGCATCGTCGCCGAACCCGGCGGGGCCGCAGCCTTCGCCGCCCTGCTTTCGGGCAGCTACGTGCCAGCGCCGGACGAGCGCGTGGCGGTGCTCGTGTGCGGCTCAAACACGACCGCCGTAAGGTTCTGACCGGACCGACGGCACGTTCACGATTTGGCGAACCGCCTCGCCTTTGCCGCTATTGCTGTTATCTTGAGAGTCCTGAGCCGCGCCGGCGCGCGGCGGCTGGAAGGGCCGATGACGGAAACGAATGCGGCAGGAAATGATCTCGGTCTGACGACTAGGCTGGCACGGACGCGCTTCGCGGTCCGTGCGTCGATGATTGTCGAGCGCGGCTGGCCGCTCGTGCTTCCCTTCCTTCTGGTCGTCGGCCTGTTCCTCAGCCTCTCCTGGCTCGGCATTTTCCGCGTCCTGCCCGATCTCGCCCGGCTCGCCGTGGTGGTCGGCTTTGGGGTCGCCGGGCTCGCCGCCCTCTATCCGCTGCGTTTCTACCGGCATCCGATGCCCGGCGAGATCGACCGCCGCATCGAAAGCGCCAACAGGCTGATCCACACGCCGGTGCTGGCGCAGACCGACCGTCCAGCCGGCCAGAACGGAGCTTTTGCCGAGGCGCTGTGGCGCGAGCATCAGCGCCGCATGGCCGCCCGCCTCGACGGCGTCGGCGGCGACCTGCCGAGGACCCGCGTGCCCGAGCGCGACCCCTGGGGCCTGCGCGCCGCCGTGGCCCTGCTCCTGGTGACCGCCTTCGCCTTTTCCTCCGGCCCGCTCGGCGGCTCGCTGACCGACGGGTTCCGGGCGCATAGCTGGATGGAGACGATCCCGCCGCGCATCGACGCCTGGGTGACCCCGCCGGCCTATACCGGCAAGGCGCCGGTGTTCCTGACCGCCAACAGCAACGCGCCGCTGGGCGGCCAGGCGCAGAGCCAGCCCGACGAGCAGGCTGGCGCGCAGCCGCCGCAATCCTCCTTCACCGTGCCGGAGGGCAGCGAGCTGTCGCTGCGCGTGACCGGCGGATCGGGCGGGGAGACGCTGGCCTTCGTCGATGCTGCCGGCAATACCCGCGAGATCGCCCCCCAGGGCGCGCCGGAAGGACAGGCTGGCGAGACCGGCGACGCCGAACCGGCGACGGTACCGGCCGGCATAACGACGGTTCGCCAGTTCGCCGGCAAGCTGACGACTGACGGCGTGCTCACGCTGAAGTCGGGCGAACGGGAGATATCGTCCTGGACCTTCGCGGTGACCCCGGACCTCCCGCCCGTCATCCGCTTCTCCGACGAGCCGAAGCGCGCGGTGAACGGCGCGCTGGAACTCGCCTACGAGGTCGAGGACGACTACGGCGCAACCGAGGCGACAGCCGAATTCGCGCTCGAGGACGAGCCGGCAGCCGACGCGCACCCTCTCTACGGCCAGCCGGAGATGAAGCTTGGCCTTCCCCGCCGCGACGCCAAGGGGCCGGCGGCCAAGACGTCGCGCGACCTGACCGAGCACGTCTGGGCGGGCTCGCGCGTGAAGCTGACGCTGAAGGCAAAGGACGCCGCCGGCCAGGAAGCGGCGAGCGAGACCAAGACCTTCGTGATGCCGGAGAAGATCTTCACCAACCCGCTCGCCAGGGCGGTCGTGGAGCACCGCAAGATCTTCTCGCTCGACACCAACAGGAAGGCGGATACGCTCGACCTGATCGACGCGATCACGTTGCGGCCCGAGGACACGTTCGAGAACCCG
>DATDJN010000133.1:0-4361 GCA_036520515.1 Rhizobiaceae bacterium | reverse complement strand
GCCGAGCTTTTCGTAGGCGGCGGCGAACTCCTTGACCATGTTGACGCCGAAGTCGTTGTTGACATGGATGATGGCGAGCTTCTTCAGGCCCTGGTCGATGGCGTATTTCGCCGCCGCGGTCCCCTGGAGGGCGTCCGAGGTGATGGTGCGGAAGAAGACGCCGTTGGTCTTGCCGTCGCGGCCAAGGGCCGTCAGCGTCGGCGAGGAGGAGGCGGGCGACACCTGCACCACGCCGGCCGGCGCGGTGACCGACGTCAGGATCGGGATCGACACCGAGGAGATGATGCCGCCGATGATGACGGGCACCTTCTTGATGTTGACGAGCTGGGTGGCCTGGTCGACGGCGACCGTGCCCTGGCTCTGGCTGTCGCGCGTGTCGGTCGAGAGCTTGCAGCCGTCGGCGCCGCTGGCTTCGTTGAAGTCGCGGAAGGCCATCTCGACCGATTTCGCGCCAGCCTGGCCGTAGGCGCCAGCCGGGCCGGTCAGTTCCATGACGAGGCCGACGGTGACGTTGCAGTCCTGCGCGGCGGCGGGCAGCGCGAAGGCGCCGGCGGCGAGCAGCGTTGAAGCGAGCAGAAGTCTTTTCATGGTTTCATTCCCCTTTGTGGTTGCGACGCTCTCCCGGAGCGGCTTCGGGAGTTTTCAGGCGGCAGGCAAGGAGCTCAGGCGGCACCCTTGTTGAGATTGTATTTCATGATCTGGCCGTGCCGGCCGTAGCGGTCGCGCTCCAGCGTGTAGACGTCGCCGTCGAGCTCCTTCGCCTGGGCGAGCACGGCGTCGATCTCTGCGAGGTCCTGCCCGGTCAGGCTGACGTCGGAGATGGCAAGGTTGGAATCCAGATGGGCGCGGTTGCGCGCGCCGACGATGACAGCCGCGACCGCCTTCCTCGGCAGCGTGGCGGCGCTGGCGATGGTGGCGATGTCCACCCCGTGGCGGTCGGCCACGGCGCGCAGGACCCTGAGCAGCGCCTGGAAGAAATCCCAGCCGCCGATGTCGTCGATGATGAGCTTGTACTTGATCAGCGAACGGTTCTCGAAGTCCTGCGGCTCCGGCGCACCGAGCCAGCGGTCGCCGAGGAAGCCGCCGGCGACCGTGCCGTAGCAGAACAGCGCGACGCCGTTCTCGGCCGCCGCCTCGGCCATGCGCTTGGCCGGCCGCGTGTCGAGCAGCGAATACTGCACCTGCATGGAGGCCAGCGGCACGCCGGACCGCACCATGTGCAGCATGCGATCGGTGTCGAAATTGGTGGCGCTGACCTTGTGGATCTTGCCGGCAAGCCGGAGCTCGTTCAGCCAGCCGGCGGTCTCCAGCCACATCGGCGCCTCGTAGTCCCACCAGTGGAACTGCACGAGGTCGAGCCGGTCGAGCTTGAGGCGCCTGAGCGACTGGTCGATGACGCCCTCGACATGGGTCTTGGTGATGCGCTTCAGCACGTCGAGGTCGGGCACGAACTTGGTGTGCACCTTGATGCGGGCGAGCGCATCGTCTCCGCGCAGGTCCCGGTAGTGCAGCCGGAAGCGGCCGATCAGTTCCTCGACGCCCGTGTAGATGTCGGCGCAGTCGAAGGTGGTGATGCCGGCGTCGGCGAAGGCCACCATGTCGGCCACCGGGTCGTCGCTCGCAAGCTGGCCGTGGCCGGCGGCGAGCTGCCATCCGCCTCGGATGACGCGGGAAATCTCGTAGTCTGGCGCGAGTTTTATGCGTTGCATGGAGGGTATGCTCAGTCCTTGTCGAGCGGCACTGCGGTGGTTTCGGCGTGGCTGAATGTGCGCAAGCCCAGCCGGGTGATCCTGAGCCGGGATCCGCAATGGGGATCGGGGCAGGCGATCTCGGCGTCGGTCGTCATCCAGTCGTTCTTGTGGGTCGGCCGCTGCTTGGCCGCGAGCAACGGCAGAACGGAGGCCAGCGAATAGATCGAGATGCCCTGGCCGGGCGGCAGATGCAGCATCTCGCCGCGCAGCTCGAAATGATCGCCGATCCTGGCGCCGCAATAGATCTTCGCCCCTTCGTCGGCGACGACCTCGACGCGCAGGTCGAAGAGCTCGAACGTGTCGTCTCGTCTCTCAGCCATAGGCTCGCGTCTCCTCGCCGCCATCCGCGTCTGCGAGCCGGCGGCGCACCAGGTCGAAGGAGCGCGTGATGTCGTCCTTGAGCGCCTTCACGGCCCGCGCCCGGTCGCCGCGCTCCAGCGCCTCGATCAGCGCCCAGTGATGATGCGTGCCGGACATGTCGCGCAGCTCGTCATGGATCTGCGCCGCGGCGCGCACGTAGGGGCCGGACTGCAACCAGAGGCTTTCGACGATCGGGATCAACACCGCAGAGCCGGCCGCGCGGTAGATAGAGAAATGGAAGGCGTGGTTGAGCTCGGAAGTGTGGTGCGGCTTGTCGGGGTCGTCCGCGGCGAAGACCGCCTCGCACTCCCGGGTCAGCTCGCGCAGCCTGGCGATGTCTTCCGCCGCGAGGCTGGGCTGCGCCAGGGAGACCAGCTCGCCCTCGATGAGGCAGCGCGCGCGGGCGAGATCGTCGAGCTTTTCGCGAGTGATGACCGGCACGCGCACCGTGCGGTTGGGCAGCGATTCCAGCGCCTGTTCCGAGACGAGGCGGCCGAGCGCCTCGCGCACCGGCATGGTACTGGTCTGGAGGGTCTCGGCGAGTTCCTGTATGCGCAGCGAGGCGCCGGCGTCGAGCCTGCCGTGGATCAGCGAGCGGCGCAGTTCGGCATAGACGCGGTCATGCAGGGTTTCGCGGCCGACCGGTGACAGCGCGCCGCCAGGGGTCATGACGGACGCCCCGAAAACCCTGCTGCGAACTCTGCCTGCGGAACGCTCATCTGACCGTCACCTCACGCTGCCGGCGCCTTCGAAATTTTGTAGTTGCAAAGTCGACGGCTGTAAAGTTTGATCAAACATCATCGATCAAGATTTGCTGGATGCCGCCCTCTTTCGAACTCGCCCACACCCTTGCCGCGCCGCCGCTGGAAGCCCGCGACGTGGCGATGGTTTTCGGCGGCCTGCGCGCGGTCGACGGCATGTCGCTGGCGCTGCAGAGCGGCGAACTGCTCGGCCTGATCGGTCCGAACGGCGCCGGCAAGACGACGCTGTTCAACCTCCTGGCAGGGACTTTCCGGCCGAGCGCCGGCAGCATCCTGATCCACGGGAAGGACATGAACGCGGCCGGGCCGGAGGCGCGCATCGCCAACGGCGTCGGCCGCACCTTCCAGATTCCGAGACCCTTCGCCGAGATGACGGTGCTGGAGAACGTGCTGACCGGCGGCCAGGGGCAGTCGGGCGAGCGCGCCTGGCTGAACCTCCTCAGGCCGGGGCGCGTCGCGGCCGAAGAGCGCGCGGCCGTCGAGAAGGCGCGCGCGCTGCTCGATTTCGTCACCCTGTCGAGGCTGGAGCACGAGCCCGCGCGCGTGCTCTCGGGCGGCCAGCGCAAGCTGCTGGAACTGGCGCGCATCCTGATGGCGGACCCCGACACGATCCTGCTCGACGAGCCGGCGGCGGGCGTCAACCCGACGCTGCTCGAACTGATCATCGACCGCGTGCTCGAGCTCAATGCGCAAGGCAAGGCGATCCTTTTGATCGAGCACAACATGGAGATGGTGTCGCGACTCTGCTCGCGCGTCGTCGTCATGGCCGGCGGTTGCTTCCTGACGGAAGGCAAGCCCGACGACATTGCACGGAATCCGGCAGTGGTCGACGCCTATCTCGGCGGAGTGGCGTGATGGCGGGCGAGGGGGCAACCGTGCTGTCGACGGCGGCGCTCGTGGCCGGCTACGAGCGCGACCTGCCGATCGTGCGCGGCGTCGACTTCAAGGTGGCCGCGGGTGAGCTGGTGCTGATCCTCGGACCGAACGGCGCCGGCAAGTCGACCTTCGTCAAGGCGATCGCGGGGCTGGTGCCGGTGCATTCGGGCAAGGCGGCGCTGGGCGACATCGACATCACCGACGTGCCGGCGCACGAGAAGATCAGGCACGGGCTGGCCTTCGTGCCGCAGACCGAGAACATCTTCGCCACGCTGTCGATCCACGACAACCTGCTCCTGGCAGCCGACATCCTGCCGAAGGAAAAGCGCAGCGGGCGGATCGCCGCGCTCTATGCCATGTTCCCCGACCTCGCCGAGCGGCCGTCGCGCCGGGCCGGCGCGCTGTCGGGCGGCCAGCGGCAGATGCTGGCGGTTGCGCGCGCCCTGATCGTCGAGCCGAGCGTCCTGATCCTCGACGAACCCAGCGCCGGCCTGTCGCCGAAGATCGTGACGGAGGTCTTTTCGCGGCTGAAGGAAATCAACGCGAAGGGCGTGACCATCGTGCTCGTGGAACAGAACGTAAAGGCGGCGCTCGCCATCGCCGACCGCGCGGT
>DATDJN010000132.1:0-2382 GCA_036520515.1 Rhizobiaceae bacterium | reverse complement strand
CAATCGGGCGCTCAGGCCTGGGGAGAGAACGCGGCCTTGCCATAGGCGCGCAGGAAGGTTCGCACCGCGTTGGTCGCGGCCTGCCGGATGCGTTCGTCGTCGGGCTGGTCGCCGAGCATCATCGAGACGTGCAGGTCGGCGGTGATCAGCGCCTGGAACTGGCGCGCCGCGACATCGGGATCGTCGATGTCGAGATGCCCGGCATGAGCGAGGCGGGCGAAACGCGCGGCGAGGGCTGCCCAAGCCTTGCCTGGCCCCTGCTCGCGCCACGCGGCGAAGAGCTCGGGATAGCGTTCGCCTTCGGTGTGGATCAGCTTGCGGAGAAACTTCCCGTCGCCGCTGCATATGCAGTTCCGGTTGAGGCGGACGGCGAAGGCGACGAGATCCTCATCCAGCTTGCCGGGATGGTCGGGGAAGGTGGCCAGCGTGGCGAAGAAGCCGGCGTTCACGCGCTCGGTCAGCGCCTGCACGACGGCCACGAAGAGCTGTTCCTTGTCGACATGGTGGTTATACACCGTCTGGCGCGAAACGCCGGCCTCGGCGGCGATCATGTCGATGTTGGCGCCGGCGAACCCCTCGCGACAGAATACATGCGTGGCAGCTTCGAGGATCGACGACCGTTTCGCCGCATGGCTGCGGGGTGCGCAAATGTCAGCAGAGGCGACGGTCAATGCCATGAAACCTTTATACCAGTGATTGACTTTTTAGACAAGGATGTCTAAAAAAATTGACGCTACTGGTGCGGACATGCCTCCGGGAGGAGTCGGGCATGGCAAGCATCGGGTGTCCCCGAGGGGCATGCGTCGGCCGCGAAAATAGGGTCGCGGCGCAACGATTTGAAGGTTGACCAACATGGGTTCCGGATTCCTCCGCATCGCGATCGTGCTCGGCCTGATTTCGGCCATCGGTCCATTCGCCATCGACATGTACCTGCCGGCCCTGCCGACCATCGGCGCCGATCTCGGAGCCGGCCCGCTGGCCGTGCAGATGAGCCTCGTCGTCGTCTTCCTCTCCTTCGCCCTTGGCCCGCTGATCGTCGGTCCCTGGGCCGACATGTACGGCCGCAAGCCGGTGCTCTATGGCGGCCTCGTCGTCTTCGCCGTGGCGAGCGTCGGTGCGGCGCTCGCGCAGACGGTCGAGTGGCTGATCGTCTTCCGCCTGCTGCAGGGGCTGGGCGGCTCGACCGGCATGGTGGTGCCGCGCGCCGTGGTGCGCGACCTGCACACCGGGCCCGAGGCGACCAGGCTGATGTCGTTGCTGATGCTCGTCTTCAGCGTGTCCCCGATCCTCGCGCCGCTGACCGGCAGCGTCATCATCGACGCCTTCGGCTGGCGCGGCGTCTTCTGGGCGGTGACGGTCGCGGCCGTGCTCGCCGTCGTCCTGATGATGGTCGGCCTCGAGGAGACGCGTTCCCCCGAACGTCGCGGCCGCAGTTCCTTCGCCAGCTCCTGGAAGGGGTACAAGCTGCTGTCGGCCGACCGCCATTTCCTCGGCCTGTCGCTGATCGGAGGCTTCGGCATATCGAGCTTCTTCGTCTATCTGGCGAACTCGTCCTTCGTCATCATCGACCATTATGGAATGACGCCGTCGCAATACAGCCTGTTCTTCTCGGTGAACGCGGTGTCGTTCTTCAGCGTGTCGCAGATGAGCGGCTGGCTGACCGGGAAATTCGGGCTGAAGCGCACGATCCGGCTGGCCGTCTACGGCTTCGCCGGCGTGATGATGGCGATGTGGGCGATCATGGCGGCCGGCTTCGAATCGCTGACGCTGATGACGGCCGCGCTCTTCATAGGCTACGGGCTGCTCGGCCTCGTCATACCGACGACGTCGGTGCTCGCCATGGAAGAGCATGGCGAGATCGCCGGCACGGCGTCGGCGCTGATGGGGACGCTGCACATGATCACCGGCGTCGCCGCGATGACGGTGTCGGGCCTCTTCGCCAACGGGATGCCGCTGCCGATGATGACCGGCATCGCCGCCTGCGCGGCGCTTGCGCTGGTGCTGACGGTGGCGACGCTGCGGCCCCGCGAGGAGGCGGAGGCGGTCGCTGCGGCCGAATGAGCGCCGCGCACGCCTGGAAGGGAAGGGCCGGGTTCGCCGCGGGGCCAACGATGCGCCGTGTCTTTCGCCGGTCCATCACGTTGCCGCTCGCGGGCAGGCCCATCCGTGAGGCCCTGCATCGGCGTGCCTGTTGAGGCCGGTGATTGAGACCGGCCGCCGGGGGAGCGCCAGCCCATGCCGGGGCAGGCCACCCTGCATGAATATTGTTCCGAATGGCCGACTTTGAGAATTCGGTTCCTGTCGAAAGCCTGCAAGTCGGTGCAAATGGTGCATCGACCGAATCCGAGCCTGTCGAGACCAAGGCCTTTTCCATGCTACGAT
>DATDJN010000131.1:0-7787 GCA_036520515.1 Rhizobiaceae bacterium | reverse complement strand
AACCGATCGCGTTACCATCGACGGCGAAATAGAGCACGTTCCCAATGGCTTGGCAGGCGTCAGGCCGAGGCAGAAAAATCGCCAGTTGCGAATGGGGGTCGGAATTCATCCACTCCGGAACCGACGGGCCATTTCAGGTCAACGTCATTGCGTTGCCGCACAGCGGAACGCGAAATAGCGACGACTATGCACGGCAACAAGGGGACAAGGAAAGGTCGCCAGCTACCGCCACCAGCCCGGTGCTAAGCACCTCAGTTCGCGGGAACGGGTCGCGGCGGATAGCCGTTGGGATGCGGCGGGACGGCCTTCAGATAGGCTGCGATCGCCTCGCGGTCGGCGGGTCCAAGCCGCGCCAGATTGCGCTGCACCTCGACCATCGAGCCGCCGACCGAATCATATTCCGGGGTGAAGCCCGTCTCCAAATAGGTGGCGATCTCGCTCTCCGACCAGTCGCCGATGCCCCCCTCGCCCGAGGTGATGTTCGGCACGACACCGTCGCCTTCCGCGGCGACGGCGCCCGCCAGCCAGCGCGCCTTGTCCGTGCCGCCGGCGAAATCGCGCGGCGTGTGGCATTCGCCGCAATGGCCGGGACCCTCGACCAGATAGCGCCCGAGCCGGACGTTATCCGGCGCGTCGGCGCCCAGCGCGATGACCGGCTCGTCGCTGAGGTAAAGCATCTTCCACAGGCCGAGCCCGCGACGAATATTAAAGGGAAACGACAGGCTATGCCCCGCCGCCTTTCCAGGAACGGCGGGCAGCGTCCTCATGAACGCATAGAGGTCGGCGACGTCCGACGGGTTCATGCGCGCGTAGGACGTATAGGGAAAGGCCGGGTAGAGATGGCTGCCGTCCGGGCCGACCCCGCGCATCATCGCGTTGGCGAAATCCTCGACCGACCAGTTGCCGATGCCGTCCTGGGGATCGGACGAGATGTTCGGCGACACGAAGGTGCCGAACGGCGTGCGCAGTTGCAACCCGCCGGGGAGCTCAAGCCTTGCATCGCCTTCGGATTTTGGACGCGCGTGGCAGGAGGTGCAGCCGCCCGCCCAGAAGATGCGCTCGCCCCGCGTTGCGTCGCCAGAGCCAAGCTGCGCCAACGTGGCCTCGTCGAGCCTCTCCGGCTCGGTAAGAAACCAGAACGCAGCCGCGCCGATGCCGCCAAGCACCAGCGCGGAAACGGTCAGCTTGCGCCAAAGTCCCAGAGGTCAGCCCTTCTTGATGCGGAAGGTCTCGTGGCAACCGCCGCAGTTCCGACCGATCGCCCCGACGGTGGCGCCAAGAGCCGCCGCATCCTGGGGCGGTGCGGCCACAGCCGCCGCGGCATCGGCCTTGAACTTGTCGACGTCTGCCTGGAAGCCCGCCGGATCTTCCCAGATCTTGGGCGATGCGGTCGTCTCGCCGCCGGTCTCGCTGCCTGGAGGGAAGAGGACGGCCACATCCAGCTTTTGCGCGTCGTCATTCAAGGTCTGGAGCGCGGCGAGCACGACAGCGGCGTCGAAGGGCTTTTCGCCCTTGGCAATCGGCACCAGAGTCCCCATTGCCTTGCCGTTTGCCTTCATCAATGCCTGTCGATCGGCGATCGGATCGGCAAAAGCGGCCGATGTAACGAACGCAAGAGCCGAGATGGCGAATATAAGCTTTCTCATAAATCCCTCCGAGTTGCAGAAGCCTTGCAGGTGCCAGGACGCTAACGAATACCAAGCCCGGAAAAACCCAAACTCTCCTTCACGGTTTCGTGATGGCAAAACTGCGCCACACAAAAGAAAGCCCCGGACGAACCGGGGCTCTCGTTGGGCCTGATCAGGCTTTCGCCGCTTCGTAGCGTTCCAGCACGTAATCCCAGTTGATGAGGCTGTCGACGAACGCCTCCAGATATTTCGGCCGGGCGTTGCGATAGTCGATGTAGTAGGAATGCTCCCACACGTCGACGCCGAGGATCGGCGAGCCGCCGTGCACCAGCGGATTTTCGCCGTTCGGCGTCTTGGAAATCTCGAGCTTCCCGTCCTTCACCGACAGCCATGCCCAGCCTGAACCGAACTGCGTCGTGCCGGCGTTGATGAAGTCGGCGCGGAACTTGTCGTAGCCGCCAAGGTCGCTGTCGACCGCCTTCTGCAGCGCGCCAGGCAGGCTCTTGCCGCCGCCGCCCTTCTTCATCCACTTCCAGAAGTGGACGTGGTTGTAGTGCTGGCCGGCATTGTTGAAGAGGCCAGCATTCTTTCCATAGGACTGCTTCACGATCTCTTCCAGCGACAGGCCGTCCATGCCGGCTTCCGCAGCCAGCTTGTTGCCGTTGTCGACATAGGCCTTGTGGTGCTTGTCGTGGTGGTACTCGAGCGTCTCCTTGGACATGAAGGGCTGCAACGCTTCGTAGTCATAGGGCAATGGGGGCAGTTCAAAAGCCATGGTCATACTCCTTCTTTGATATTCCTCCGGCATTCCTCTTGCCGGATGGTCGCGAGAACTGTCAGTCCAACCGAGAACGTTCCGTCCAATCTAGGGCGCTAGGGCGCGGGCGTCGAATGAGCCCATTCCCAATAGAGTTCGCGCGCCTTCCTGGCGACAGGCCCCGGCTGGATATGGCGGTCTTCGATGCGGGTCACCGGCACGATCTTGGAATGGTTGCCCGTCGAGAAGATCTCCTCCGCCTCCAGGAAATCCCGGACGCAGAGCGTCCTTTCTGACGTCTCGAAGCCGTACTCGGCAAGCAATGAAATGGTGCGCGCGCGGGTGATGCCCGAAAGAAACGTTCCGTTCGGGGCCGGCGTCAGCACGTGTCCGTCCTTGACCAGGAAAATGTTGGAAGATCCGGTCTCGGCGACATTGCCCAGCATGTCGAGCACGAGCGCGTTGTCGAAGCCGCGCATCTTGGCTTCGAGGATCGCGCGGCCGTTGTTCGGATAGAGGCAGCCGGCCTTGGCGTCGGTCGGCATCGTCTCGAGCGACGGGCGGCGGAACGGCGACACCGTGATCGAGAATCCTTGCGGCGAGATCATCGGCGCCTCGTAGAGGCAGAGGCAGAAGCGCGTCGATGCCGGGTCGGGCGGAACGGCCATGTAGCCGCCGTGCTCGGCCCAGTACATCGGCCTGATGTAGACCGCCGTCCCGCCGTCGAATTTCTTGAGCCCTTCCCAGGTCAGGCCCACGATCTCTTCGGGCCGCATCGTCGGCTTCAGGCCGAGCGCGATCGCCGAAGCGTTGACCCGCTTCGCGTGAAGATCGAGGTCCGGCGCCACGCCCTCGAACCACCTGGCGCCGTCGAACACGCTGGAGGCAAGCCACATGGCATGGCTGCGCGGACCAAGCAGGGCGACATTGCCCTCGTACCAATCGCCGTCGACATAGGTCCAGGTCGTCGTCTGCGCAGGAGCCGCCAAGGTCTTTGCACCAGTCATCGGACCATCCGGGTGTTTTTTGCCGAGGCGGTTATGACATTATTTTCTCAGCCGGCGTCAACCGGGCTTCGACATGAATCGTTGATGCCAGCCCGCCGCGTCGAGCGGCGTGGCTGCGCGCGGCGTTGCCGAAAAGCCACATCCGGCATCGGTCACAGCTTCGCCTTTCTTTACCCAAGCTCGCGACAGATTTGGAACCCCCTATCGCCCTTGTCGCTTATCGGGGAAGCGGCTTCGCCCCAACATTCCCGCGGCAGTCAAACAAGAGCAAGAAACATCGATGTCCTTTCGTTCTCCAGCTACCCGCCCTGTGACACGCCGCGGCTTCCTCGGCCTTGCCGCGCTTGGGGCCGCCTCCCTCGGTCTTACGGCCTGCGCCACGGTTACCCCCGGCCCGGCCTATGTCGAGGCCCCGCCGGCAGGCCCGGACGCCTCCTATGGCAGCTACGTCACCATGTACGGGCCTGCCTATGACGGCGGCTTCGAGATTCCGGCCGTGCCGATCGAGCGCATGGATCGGAGACTGCTGCGCCAGGTGGTGCCCGACCCGACCGGCGAACCGGCGGGCACGATCGTGGTCGATACGTCGCAGCACTACCTCTACCTGGTGCTCGGCGACGGGCAGGCCATGCGCTACGGGGTCGGCCTCGGCCGCCAGGGTTTCGAGTGGGCCGGACGCGCCAACGTCGAATGGAAGCAGAAGTGGCCGAAATGGACGCCGCCGAAAGAAATGATCGCCAGGCAGCCTGAGCTGGCGCAATACAGCGAGGAGAATGGCGGCATGCCGCCCGGCCTCGACAATCCGCTCGGCGCGCGCGCCCTCTACATCTTCCAGGACGGCGTGGACACGCTCTATCGCGTGCACGGCTCGCCGGAATGGAACTCGATCGGCAAGTCGGTTTCATCAGGCTGCGTGCGCCTGATGAACCAGGACATCATCGACCTTTTCGACCGCGTGCCGGGCCGGGCGCCCATCCTGGTCACCAACGGGATAGGCATGTCCTGATGGTGCCCGCGCGCAGGATCAAAAGCCCTTCTTGAGGCTGCCCAGGATGCCGCGCACGATAGCGCGGCCAACCGACGATCCGACCGAGCGAACGACCGACTTGATGGCGGCCTCAGTCACCGTCTGGCGGTTGGAGGGACGCGGCGTGCTCGTGCGCTGGCGCGGCGCCGGCTGGCGCGGGCGATCGTCCCGCCGGTAGCGGTCGTCATATCCGGGATCGGACTCGCCGCCACCGCCGAAGTCCGGCAGGGTCCAGCGCGTGCGGCCGGTATCCTGCTGCCGGTCGCGATCGACCGCCTGCTGCTCGGCGTTGCGCGCATCCTCGGCCTTCTTCTGCAGCATCTCGAAGGCCGATTCGCGGTCGATCGTCTCCTCGTACTGGCCGGCAACCGGGCTCTCCGCGATCAGCCGGGCGCGGTCCTGCGGGGTGATCGGGCCGAGCCGCGACGCGGGCGGGCGGATCAGCGTGCGCTGCACGACGGACGGCACGCCCTTGGCCTGCAGCATCGAGACCAGCGCCTCGCCGGTGGCGAGCTGGGTGATGGCGGTGGCGCAGTCGAAATCCGGATTGGGGCGGAACGTGTCGGCCGCCGTCCTCACCGCCTTCTGCTCGCGCGGCGTATAGGCGCGCAGCGCATGCTGGATGCGGTTGCCGAGCTGCGCCAGCACGGTTTCGGGCACGTCGAGGGGGTTCTGCGTGACGAAATAGACGCCGACGCCCTTGGAGCGGATCAGGCGCACCACCTGCTCGACGCGGTCGACCAGCGCCTTGGGCGCCGAATCGAAGAGCAGATGCGCCTCGTCGAAGAAGAAGACGAGCCGGGGCTTGTCGGGGTCGCCGACCTCGGGAAGCTCCTCGAACAGCTCCGACAGGAGCCAGAGCAGGAAGGTCGAGTAGAGCCGCGGGTTCATCATCAGCTTGTCGGCGGCGAGCACGTTGATCGCGCCGCGGCCGTCGCGCGTGGTGCGCATGAGATCGGAAATCTTGAGCGCCGGCTCGCCGAAGAAGTTGGCGCCGCCCTGCTGCTCGAGCACGAGCAGGTTGCGCTGGATCGCGCCGACCGAGGGCTTGGTGACGTTGCCGTAGCGGGCGCTGATCTCGTCGGCGCGGCCGGCGATGTTGGCGAGCAGCGCCTGCAGGTCCTTCATGTCGAGAAGCAGCAGGCCTTCCTCGTCGGCGATCTTGAAGGCTATGTTCATGATGCCTTCCTGCGCCTCCGAGAGGTTCATCAGGCGCGACAAAAGCAGCGGCCCCATCTCCGAGACGGTCGCCCGCACCGGATGGCCCTGTTCGCCGAACAGATCCCAGAAGATCACCGGAAATTCCTGGAAGGCATACGGATCGAGCTTGATCGCCTCCGCCCGCGCGAGGAGGAAATCCTTGGCCTCGCCCATCATGGCGATGCCGGAGAGATCACCCTTCACATCGGCGCAGAAGACCGGCACGCCCTGGTTGGAGAAGCCTTCGGCAAGCACCTGCAGCGTCACCGTCTTGCCGGTGCCGGTCGCCCCGGTGATGATGCCGTGCCTGTTGCCGTATTTGAGAAGCAGCTGCTCCGGCTGCTGGTAGCTGTCATCCGGCTTGCGGCTGGCTCCGATGAAGATGCTGCTATCGTCAGCCATATGCTGCTTCTCCGCTGTTTCCCGCGCGAAGGACGCGCTACGCGCGCCTCAGGTGGAACGTATAGTTGCGCTGCCACAGCGCCACAATGGAAAAGCTCTCTCGCCTCGACGGCAGGCCGGAGCGCCGCTGCCGTGTTGCGGCGGCGGCAGGCTGGCCTTAGTGTCTCCGTTGCACGGCAGGCGACGGCGACGAGGAGATGGAATGAACCTGACGAAAGTGCTGGGCGATGTCGACTTTCCGGCCGCCAGCCGCGAGAAATGGCGCGCGCTGGCAGAGAAATCGCTTGCCGGAACACCGTTCGATGACGCGCTGGTCTCGCGGACGGACGACGCGATCCGCATCGATCCCGTCTATGAGCGCGACGCCGACGCCTCCTCCCTGCCGCGCCGCAATCCGGCAGCGCCCTGGCTGGTCGTCCAGCGCGTGGACGATCCCGATCCGCACCGCGCAAACCGGCAGGCGCTGGAGGATCTGGCGCAAGGGGCGACCGGCCTGTCGCTCGTCTTCGAGAGCGCGCCGAACGCCTTCGGCTACGGCCTGCCCGCGCAGCGCGAGACATTGGACGTCGTGCTCGCCGGCATACCGCTCAACCGCATCCACCTGCGCATCGACGCGCATGCCACGAGCCGGGCGGTGGCGGACTGGCTGGTCGCGTACCTGACCAAGCAGCGCGCCGATCCCGCCAGGCTCAACCTCTGCTTCGGCATCGATCCGGCTGCCATCTTCGCCGGAACCGGACGCCTTTCGATGACCATCGAGGCGCTGCATGCCTCCATGCCGCAATCGCTGGCGCATTTTTTCGCGCTTGGCGTACCCGGCGTCTTGCTCGAAGCGGACGGGCGCGTCTACCACAATGCCGGGGCCACGGAGGCGCAGGAACTCGGAGCCATGCTCGCCTCCGCCGCCGCGCATCTCAGGCTGTTCGAGGATGCCAGGCAGGCGCTGATCTATGCCGCGCCGCATATCGGCTTTGCCGTAAGCGTCGACCAGGACCAGTTCCTGTCGATGGCCAAGGTGAGAGCGCTGCGCAAGCTCTGGGCGAGGACGCTCGAACTCTGCTCCATCCCGCCCGCTGCGGCGGCGATCCATGCCGAGACGTCCTACCGGATGATGACGGAAGCCGATCCGGAGACAAACATCCTGCGATCGACCATCGCAGGGTTCGCGGCGGCGACAGGTGGGGCGGATTCGGTCTCCATCCTGCCGCATACCATCGCGCACGGCCTGCCGACCGGCTTCGCGCGCCGCGTCGCCCGCAACGTGCAACATGTCATGGCCGCGGAAAGCCATATCGATTTCGTCGCGGATCCGGCCTCAGGTTCGGGCGGCGTCGAGGCGCTGACGGACGCGCTCTGCGAGAAGGCCTGGGACGAGTTTCGTCTCATCGAGAAGGAAGGAGGCATCCTCAGGAGCCTGGCAGCAGGGCATCTGCAGCGCCGTATCGCCGACGCCCGCGACGAGCGCGCGCGGCAATATCGCGAAGGCCAGCGAGCTATTGTCGGGACCACGCTCTATCGCGCGGAGGAAGAACGGCCGGTCGACTTGCTCGCGGGGGAGAAACGCCCGATGCCGACAGACGGCGCCGTCTTCTGCGACCGGCTCGATGCCCAGCGCACCGACGAGTTGCTCGGTAACCAGCCATGATACCCGATTTCAGCGACATCGCCTGGAGCGAGGCGAAGCTCAAGCCTCAGACCATCAAGGAAGACCCCTGGAACACGCCCGAAGGCATCCCGGTGAAACGCGCCTATGGCGAGCGCGATCT
>DATDJN010000130.1:0-3241 GCA_036520515.1 Rhizobiaceae bacterium | reverse complement strand
CGAAAAAATCGAGAAAGCCGTTTATTGTCAGGGAGTTCGGATGGTGGGCGTGACAGGGATTGAACCTGTGACCCCTACGATGTCAACGTAGTGCTCTCCCGCTGAGCTACACGCCCATCCGACGTCGCGCATACACCACTTTTGTTTCGGCGCGTCAATAGCCGGTGTGTTGCCGTAAGGGCCGAATGCTGTGACGAAAAAGCCAGGCCGAACGAGGATGCCGCGACGCCCTGCGGCGATCCTCCAGGGACGCCGGCGGCAACGGACGCCCTGGCAAAGCGCATTGGCGTCGAAGGGGAAACTCAGGCTGCCTGCAGCATCTTCTCGACCTCGTTGACGAGGTCGCGAAGGTGGAACGGCTTCGACAGGATCTTGGCGTCCTTGGGCGCCTTGGAATCCGGGTTCAGCGCCACCGCGGCAAAGCCGGTGATGAACATCACCTTCAGGTCCGGATCGATCTCGGTGGCGCGACGGGCAAGCTCGATCCCGTCCATCTCCGGCATGACGATGTCGGTCAACAGAAGCGAGAACGGCTCCTCGCGCAGCCGCTCATAGGCGCTTGCGCCATTGTCGAAATCGCTGACGTCGTAGCCGGCGCGCTCGAGCGCCTTGACCAGAAACCGACGCATGTCGTCGTCGTCTTCCGCAAGCAGTATGCGTGCCATGCAATTCCTGTCCGAATCAGTGGAGCCGCGCACGCCCGAACGGGCTGCTGCTCCCACCCATGTTTGTGTCCGTCGGCGGAGCTTGCGCATCCGCGCCGACGTACCGTCGAGCCTGTTCCCATCCAGACCCGTTAACCTTGATATATGAAGTCTGGAGGGTAAACATCAAGTGAATGTTGCCGGCCGCTCCGTGCGAAGAAGCCCGTGCTTGCGCTGGACAGCAGGGCCGCCAGGTGTCAGTTTCGGGCCATGTTGTCATCGAGCTTGTGGCCATGACGCCGGCCGACGATTTCTCGGCTGTGCCGGCCTTCGAAATCCGCGAGAGCGCCGAGCAGCGCGTTCCGTTCGTGTTCAACTCACCGCACAGCGGCAATCACTATCCGGAGCGATTCCTGTCGCTCAGCAAGCTCGACCGCATGGCCATCCGCCGCTCGGAGGACAGTTTCGTCGACGAGCTGTTCGGCGCGGCGGTGCCGCTCGGCGCGCCTTTGCTCGCCGCCAATTTTCCGCGCGCCTATCTCGACGTGAACCGCGAGCCCTGGGAGCTCGACCCCAGGATGTTCGCCGAGCCTGTGCCGCCCTTCGCCAACATCCGCTCGGCGCGGGTCGCGGGCGGCCTCGGCACCGTCCCCAAGCTGGTCGGCGAGGGGCTCGACATCTATGCGGGCCGTTTGCCGCTGGCCGAAGCGGTCGGACGCATCGAAGCGGTCTACAAACCCTATCACGACGCGCTGAAGCGGCTCCTGACCCGCACCCACACGCGCTTCGGCTATGCGGTGCTGATCGACTGCCACTCGATGCCGGCAAGCATCCGGGCGGGCGACGGCGGGGTAAGACCGGACTTCATCATCGGCGACCGTTTCGGCGCTTCCGCGACGCGTGCCCTCATCGAGACCGCGATCGCGCTGCTCGCCTCGATGGGGTATGCGGTGGCGCACAACAAGCCCTATGCGGGCGGCTTCATCACCGAGCACTACGGGCGGCCGGCGCGCGGGCTGCATGCGATGCAGATCGAGATCAACCGCGGCCTCTACATGGACGAGCGGACGTTGCGGAAGTCGTCCGGCTTCGACGCGCTCGCCGACGATCTCGCGCGATTCTCGGCCGAGCTGATGGCGATGCCCGACAGCAATTTCGTCGACGGCCCGCTGGACCGTCCGCTCGCCGCCGAGTAGGAACGCCGCACGGCGCAGGAACGCTGCACGGCGGGCTCCGGCCGCGGGAGTGGACTGCCTGGAGATGCGAGGGTGAAATAAAGGCGGTGAAAAAAAGACCGCATCGTTACCGACGCGGTCGAAGTCTAGGGAGGAAACGCCCAAGGAGGGCATGGACAGGAGAACCTGTCCGACTCACAGACTATGGTGCGATGCACAAATGTCAATAATTCCTGAAGGGCTTTTGTCAGACATATAGGTAGAAATGGCGCGAAAGCGCACGATCGTTGTATTTTTGCACCAGTTTTCACCACCAGGAGGCGTTCTTGGAGATCCCCGTCGAGTTTTTCCGGCGCATCGCGGCCGCTGCGGAGCGTGAGACGCTGCCGCGTTTTCGCCGCTACGGCCAGGTGCTGAACAAGCTGGAGGGCGGGTTCGATCCCGTCACCAAGGCCGACCGCGAGGCCGAGCAGGCGATCCGCGCGCTGATCCGCGCCGAGCATCCCGGCCATGGCATCCTCGGCGAGGAGTTCGGCTCGGAGAACGCAGCCAGCGAGCATGTCTGGGTGATCGACCCCATCGACGGCACGCGCTCCTTCATCTCCGGCATCCCGCTCTGGGGCACGCTTGTCGGGCTGACGGAGAGGGGCAACGCGGTCGCCGGCATGATGGCGCAGCCCTTCACCGGCGAGTTGTTCTACGCGACCGGCGGCGAAGCCTGGTACGAGGGGCCGCACGGCAAAGGCAAGCCACAGCGCCTGTCGACGCGCAAGACCACGTCGCTCGCCGGGGCGACGCTCTGCACGACGACGCCGGCGCTCTTCCATGGCGACCGGCGCGCCGCCTACGACCGGCTGGAGGGGGCGGTTCGGCTCGCCCGCTACGGCACCGATTGCTACGCCTACGCCATGCTCGCCGCCGGCAACGTCGACCTCGTCGTCGAGGTCGGCCTGCAGCCCTACGACATCGTCGCGCTGATCCCGATCATCGAGGCGGCGGGCGGCATGATAACCGAATGGAGCGGCGGGCCGGCGGAGGATGGCGGCGGCATCATCGCCGCGGCGACCCCCGAACTGCACGCGGCGGCGATGGAAACGCTGAAGGAAGGGCGGAGCGAGCCGGTGGACTGACCCGCCGGCCTGGGCAAGCCTTCAAATGCCCTCGTCGTTGCCCGGGATGAAGGCGTCGAAGGCGGCCAGAAGCTGCTCGCGGAAGATGTCGGCCTCCTGCAGGAGTTCGTGGCGCGCGCCCGCGATGGTGAGGATCTGGCCGCCGCGCAGCCGCCGTGCGTAGTCGGCGATGGCGCGCGTCGAGACGATCTCGTCATTGCCGGCGCCGACGAACATCACCGGAATGTTGATCCGCTGCATGAATTCCGGGTCGTGCACGATGTCGACGGCCTTGCAGGCGGCGCGGATCCAG
>DATDJN010000129.1:0-4283 GCA_036520515.1 Rhizobiaceae bacterium | reverse complement strand
CGAGCAGGCTTGCGATTACGATCGCAGGCATTGCCGATGGCTTTATCCTGATCATGGCGTCCAGGTCCGATCGAGCTCCCGCTCCGTCTATCAGTGGGGCAGGCTGCCGGACAGCCTGTCAATCAGTTGATTTTCCACGAGGCCGATACGCTCGGCGAGGTAGCGCCGGATCGCGGCTGCGTCGGCAATCCGGCCGCAAAGGCCCACATGGCCGTCAGGCCGGATGAGATAAAAGGATGGCTGCGGGATGCCGACGCGGGCAAGTTCGGCGTCGTTGTGCGGATCGGAGGCCACGGTCCAGCTCTTCACTGTGTCCCCGAAGCCGAGGCCAGCCGGTGCGGACTGGCCGAAGACGACGAGGTTGAAACAGAGGTCTTCGAACGCGCCGAACGTATCCTCGACGGGTCCGCCCGGGCGCAATTTCAGGTGCATCCATGGGAAGCGGTCGCCGCATTGCGGCGCTTCGAAGGGGAGGGCGTCGAGCGCCCGCGAAAGCGCACTCCTGCGGTAGTTGATGCCGGTCTGCGAGATGGTCCGGAAGCCGAATTTCCGGACGCGCTCGATCGACATGGCGAAGGCGGCGACGCGAGCGATGACCCTGGTTCGCATCAGTCCGGCCAGCCAGCTGTCGGAGACGACCAGCCTGAAGGCCCTGTCCGTCGTCTCCAGGAGGCGCTCAGCGACGGGCAGCCGTTCCTCGCTATAGCTGTCGAGCAGGTCCGGACCGGCTTTGCCCGCCACGACGAGCGCCAGCTTCCAGGCGAGGTTGTAGGCGTCCTGCAGCCCGGTGTTCATGCCCTGCGCGCCCACCGGACTGTGGATGTGCGCTGCATCGCCAAGGATGAAGGCGCGCCGCTCGCGGAAGCGATCTGCGGCGCGATGATGGATGCGATAGGCCGAGAACCAGCTGCAGCTCCGGATCGACAGGTTCGCGCCCGCCTCCTCGCGCAGCGAGGGCATGATCGCGTCGAGGTCGAGATCGTCCTGGCCGCGAAGCTCCGGCGGAACGATGCCGACGATGCGCCAGTGGTCGACGCCGCGCATCGGGAAAAGCAGGTGAAAGCCTTCCCGCCAGAGATAGACGTTGATTTGTTCGGGAACCATGGTGCCGGTCATCTCGACGTCGGCGACGAAGAAGACATGCTCGTAGGGCGCGCCCGGAAAGCCGATGCCCGAGAGTTTCCTGACAGCGCTGTGGGCGCCGTCGCAGCCGGCGATATAGGAGGCCGTCACGGTGCGGCTGGCGCCGTCCGCCTGCTTCAGCGTTGCCGAGACATGGCCGGCGTGCTGGACGAAATCGACGAGCTCGGTGTTCCATTGGACGTCGACGCCGAGACCCTTGAGCCTTTCGCCCATGATCAGCTCGTTGTCGTCCTGTCCGAGCACCAGCACGTAGGGATATGGGGTGACGGTGCTGCCGACGTCGCCAAGCGGTACATGCGCCATGCGCCGCCCCTGCGCCCAGAGAGTGGCGCCGATGCCCTTCTTGCCGAGCGCAAGGGCGCGCTCGACGATGCCGAGCTGGGCGTAGATCTCCAGCGTGCGGGCCTGCACGCCGAGCGCGCGGCTCTGCTGGGCCGGCCCGGAATGCCGGTCGACGATCTCGACGCGCAGGCCCCGTCGCGCAAGCTGGTTGGCCAGCATGAGCCCGGTCGGGCCGGCGCCGACGATCAGGACATCTGCATCCAAATTGCCCTCCGCGACAGGAAAACGCCTCCGCGCAGCCTAGCACGCGAAAGCGCCCGTTGCAGCCGTCGGTTGCGTACATCGCCGAACGGCGCAGCCATGGGCCGATCCCGCTATATATTCGCGCCGGGTGCGATCCATGCACGAGTTGTGCTATGAGCGGCTGGGGTTTGCCTGGGAGGGATCATGGGAGCGCCAATACTTGCAGTATTGTTCATGACGGCAATGGCATCGCCTGCGCTGGCAGGCGCGCCGAGCGAGGTTGTGAGGCCGTTCTATCTTCAGCCGGGGCTGGAGCTCGAAAGGTCGGCGCGCGGCAATTTCATCGATCCGGCGCGCAAGATACTGAATCAGAACGACGAAATACGGCAGGGCGGGCCGGATGGATGCCTCGACCCGGCGCTGCCCTTCAACGACACCAACTACGATCCGGCGGAGGTGGCGAGCACGCTGAAGCTCGAGGAACTGGTGAGCGGCAGGGAGGCGACGGTGCTGGCGAAATTCATCTCCGAAGGCCAGGAACAAACCGTGCAGTGGCGCTTGAAGGAGATCGGCGCGGAGTGGCGCATCTCCGACATCTTCTCGACCTCAAAGGACTGGGCGCTGAGCCGATTCCAGTGCGAATGAGACACAATCTCGCGAGCGGCGCGTGACTTCGGCGATTCCGAAGAGGCTTTGCGAGGCATGGTCCAACGCCGCTCGCGATGCGGCCGGAACTCGCCGTGGGCAGCCCGGGCAGGAGTGCGTCAGCGCAGGGCTGCCGCTCACCAGTCCATCACCACCTTTCCCGAATTGCCCGACTTCATCGCCTCGAAGCCCGAGATGTAGTCGTCGACGCCGATCCGGTGCGTGATGAGGCCTGACACGTCGAGCGGTCCCTGCACCAGCGCGATCATCTTGTACCAGGTCTCGAACATCTCGCGGCCGTAGATGCCCTTGAGGTGCAGCATCTTGAAGATGACCTTGTTCCAGTCGATCTCGAAGCCGGTCGGCGCGATGCCGAGGATGGCGATCTTGCCGCCATTGTTCATCGTGTCGATCATGTCGCGGAAGGCGCTGGCCGAGCCCGACATTTCGAGGCCGACGTCGAAACCTTCCTTCATGCCTTCCTGGTTCATCACGTCGCGGAGCCTCTCCTTCGAGGCGTCGACGACGTGATGGATGCCGAGCTTCCTGGCCAGCGCCAGGCGATTGGGGTTGATGTCGGTGATCACCACCTTGCGCGCGCCGACGACCTGCGCGACCAGCGCCCCCATGATGCCGATGGGTCCGGCCCCGGTGACCAGAACGTCCTCGCCGACGAGATCGAAGGAAAGCGCCGTGTGCACGGCGTTGCCGAGGGGATCGAAGATCGCGGCGATCTCGTCGGGTATGTCGTCTGGGATCGGCACGACATTGTGCTGCGGGATGGCGACGTATTCGCCGAAGGCGCCGGGACGGTTGACGCCGACCCCTAGCGTGTTGCGGCAGAGGTGGCCGCGCCCGGCGCGGCAGTTGCGGCAATGGCCGCAGACGATGTGGCCTTCGCCCGACACGCGCTGGCCGACCTTGTATTCGGTGACAGCCGCGCCGAAATCGGCGACCG
The DNA here is from genome assembly GCA_036520515.1 of Rhizobiaceae bacterium. Taxonomy (GTDB): domain Bacteria; phylum Pseudomonadota; class Alphaproteobacteria; order Rhizobiales; family Rhizobiaceae; genus Mesorhizobium_K. The sequence goes on along the minus strand of DATDJN010000129.1, from coordinate 1,012 downwards.
TGCCGACGAATTCATGACCGGTCACCATCGGCACCGGCACCGTCTTCCGTGCCCACTCGTCCCAGTTGTAGATGTGCACGTCGGTGCCGCAGATCGCCGTCTTCCTGACCTTGATCAGCACGTCGTTCGGTCCGATCTCGGGGATAGGCACGTGTTCCATCCAGATGCCCGGCTCCGGACGGGCCTTCACGAGAGCACGCATCATGTTCGACATGCTTGCCTTCCGCCCTTCGATTGTCTCGGTTGCTAAGTCCTCTAGAAATCCAGCTCTCACAGAACGGCCATTTAACGACGGCCGGTGACCGCAGGCTACTGTATAATCGGCCCTGACCACTTGCCGCAGCTGCGGCCGAAATCATCCATATCGTGGCTACAGTCACACGTCCCTTCAATCTGGCAGGCAAATTGCGCTTCCTCGCCCTGAGTGTGGAATCGAGGATGCTTCAGGTAGCGGTAGATCAGCCGGTGAATGTTGAAGTTCTTCGTCCCCTGCTCAGCCTTCATCTTGTTTGCATCCGCAAGGACAAAATCGAGTTCCGTCTCGCCGTTGGTCGTGCGGTAGACGTTCAGCGGCGGCTTCCAGAGCTTCACCAGGTGTAGGACTTCGTGGGTGTGCATAGCCCAGGTCAACTGCATGATGAGGTTTCTACGGGTCTTTTCGCACCGGATATAAGGATATGACGCTAGGAAGCGTTCGCGTGACGCAGGATCCCGGTAGTCGCCGAACACGCCATCCACATAGGCCCTGAACATGTCCGCATTGTCTCCCCTCGCCGAGGAGCACAAGAGTGGGATCAGTTCTTCGAGGAGGTTGCCGTTGGCCAGTTCGATCTTGGGTACCGGCCCTTCCTTCAACCCCGGATCGTTCGCGTTGGCCTCGGCGGCCGGAGACCCGACGGCGAGAAAAACGAGAGCTGCAACCAGGCGCGGGACAATCGACCGACGCGCCGCCTTCCTAGACAAAACTCCGACAAACAATACGCATGCGTCAAGAAACAACACCCAACTCCCG
>DATDJN010000128.1:0-13014 GCA_036520515.1 Rhizobiaceae bacterium | reverse complement strand
AGCCGATTTGGAGCGAAGTGGGTGTTCTGGGCGCATCCGCGGCCGCCGCCCGCTGCGCCGCGCACCCTCATCTACGGCACTGGAAACTCCGCGATGCAACTCGTCAGCGCCCTGGTATCCAGCCGCGAGCGGAACGTCATCGGCTTCATCAGCGACGATCCGGGTCTCGCTGGAATGGATATGTTGGGTCTTAGGGTGTACCCAAGCCCGGGCATCGAGACCGTCGTCGCCAATTTCGGCATAGACGAGATCATCATGACCACGCCGTTGCCGACCGGTGCCGGCCAGCGCGAACTGGTCGCACGCTTCAGCTCCCTGCCGATAAAGTTCAGGATCCTGCCGGCAATCGCGGACCTTGCGGCCGGCAAATATTCGATCGGCGATGTCCGCGACATCGACATCGACGATTTGTTGCGGCGCTCGCCGGTACCCGCCGACCCGGAGTTGATGCGAAGCGTCATCGACGGACGCGTCATCCTGATAACCGGCGCGGCCGGCTCGATCGGCTCCGCGCTCAGCCGGACTGTGGCTAAGCTCAATCCGAAGAAGCTGATCCTCATGGATTTCAACGAGCACGGGCTCTACGAGATCGGCCGCGAGCTCTCCGGCAAAGTTGGTTTTCCGGTCGCGCGCGTCCTGGGATCCGTCTGTGATACGGCTCTTGCAAGGCAGGTGCTCTGTGAGAATCAGGTCGAGACCGTCTACCACTGCGCCGCCTTCAAGCACGTCTCGATGGTCGAGACCAACTGCGTGGAAGGAGCCCGCAACAATGTGCTCGGCACGTCGACCATGGTCCAGGCGGCCTACGAGTGCAGTGTCAGGAACTTCATCCTCATCTCCTCCGACAAGGCTGTGCGGCCCAGCAGCGCCATGGGCGCGACGAAACGATGGTCGGAACTCATTGTGCGTCACTATGGAACCCGCCCGGACAATCACGGCATCGAACGCAATTTCGCGGCGGTCCGCTTCGGCAACGTCATCGGCTCGAGCGGCTCGGTCGTCCCCCTGTTCAAGGAGCAGATCGCTTCCGGCGGCCCGGTCACGCTGACGGACGAGGGCATGACGCGCTATTTCATGTCGGTGCGAGAGGCGGCAGAGCTGATCATCCAGGCGACCGCGCTGTCGAAGTCCGGAGACGTGCTTCTGCTGGAGATGGGCGAGCCGGTCAGGATCAAGGAACTGGCCGAAGCCATGATACGCCTCGCCGGCCGCTCGGTGAAGGACGCCAGCAACCCGGACGGCGACATCGAGATCGTCACGATCGGCGCCCGCGACGGCGAAAAGCTGCACGAGGAGCTTTTCTACGATGCCACCAGCGTGGCGCCGACGGCGCACCCCAAGATCCTGCGTGGCGGCCGCGTCAACGGCTCGGCTATTGACGTTCCGGCCAGGATCGCCAGTATTCGCGACCGGATCGAGGCGCGTGACGAGCCGATGGTCCGGCAGATGCTGTTCGACCTACCGACGTGACAGCTTCGCCCTCTTCTTTGAGAAGGCAGGAAGCGCAAGCGTTGTCGAGCAGGAACCAAGGCAAGGTGGCGATATGGCTGGCGACGCGCAACGGCGCGGCGTTCCTCGCCGAGCAGTTGCGCTCGATCGAGGAACAAACCCACCCTTCGATCGACATCTGCGCGTCAGACGATGGCTCCACGGACGAGACACCAGCCATCCTTTCGGACTGGCAGGCCCGCTGGAGGAAGGGCGCCTTCAGGATTTGCGAGGGGCCGCGCCGCGGTTTCGCCGAGAATTTCCGTTCCCTGATGGTCAATCACTCGGCGGAAGCGGATTTCTTCGCTTGCAGCGATCAGGACGACGTGTGGGAGCCGCACAAGCTCGAAGCGGCATTGTCCTGGATGCGCTCCGAGACTGCCTCGCTGCCGCTGCTTTTCTGCTCGCGGACGCTTACGATCTCGGAATCGGGGAGAAAAATGGGGATGTCGCCCCTGTTCCGTCGCAAGCCATCCTTTCGCAACGCGCTGGTACAGAGCCTTGCCGGGGGAAACACCATGGTGCTGAACCGCGCCGCTCGCGACGTCGTGGCGCAGGCGTCGCGCCGTACAGGCTTCGTCAGCCACGATTGGTGGATCTACCAAGTGGTCACAGGGGCCGGCGGCGTGGTGCGCTATTCGCCGGAGCCGCTCGTGCGCTACCGCCAGCACACGGCAAACGCTGTCGGCGCCAACACGTCCTGGATAGGGAGGATCGAGCGGTTGAAGCTCTTGGCCGGGGGGCAATTCTCGCGGTGGAATGACATAAACGTCGCCGCCCTTGAAACGAATCGCGACCTGCTCACCCCGGACGCACGTGCCGCCCTGCATCTCTTCACCGAGGCGCGCGAGGGCAGCTTGCTCCGTGCGATGGCCAGCCTGCGCCGATCCGGAGTCTATCGGCAGACAATGCACGGGACGCTGGCGCTCTGGGCGGCGTTCGCGCTGGGGCTGATGTAGCCGTGAAGCGCGCGTTCGACCTCGCTCTGTCGGTCCCGCTCGCCCTTGTCGCCTGCCCGCTGATTGCGGCGGCCGCCATCTGGATAAAGCTGACTTCGCCGGGGCCAGTCCTCTTCGCGCAACCGCGCGTGGGCAGGCACGAGAAGCCGTTCCTGTGCCTGAAGCTCAGGACCATGTACAAGGGCACAGTGTCGCTGCCGACGCACGAGGTCGGCGGACAAGCCGTCACCAAGGCGGGGCGCGTCCTGCGCAGGCTAAAGCTCGACGAGCTGCCGCAACTCTGGAACGTGATCAAGGGCGAGATGAGCCTGGTCGGCCCAAGGCCTTGCCTGCCCACGCAGAAAGAGCTGATCGAGCACCGTCGCGCGCACGGGGTATACGAACTGAGACCCGGCATCACCGGCCTTGCGCAGGTCGAAGGCATAGATATGTCGGACCCGAAACGATGTGCCGAGAAGGATGCGGAGTATCTGCGCAGCCGGTCGGTAGCGGCCGATGTCAGGATCATGGTGAGGACGCTATTCGGCCCACGACCGCGGTGAAAAGGCAACGTCTTCAGCTTCCGTCGACCAGTTGCCTCACCACCTTCCGGCACGATTTCTCCCACGCAGGCGGGCGCCAACCATAAATGTCGAACATCTTCTCGCAGGACAGGCGCGAATTCTGCGGACGGCGCGCCCTTGTCGGATATTCCGCCGCCGTGATCTCTTCGACATGCGCAGACGGTCCGCCCAGGCGAGCGCTTTCGGCGAACACATGCCTTGCGAACCCTGCCCAGTTCGAGGCGCCCTCGCCTGCAAGATGGAAGATGCCGTATAGCTCCGACCCCCGGTCGGAAGCGACGGCCCTTGCCATGCGCAATACGCCCTCTGCGATGTCGGTTGCGGACGTCGGGTTGCCCCACTGGTCGCCGACGACGCGGATACGGTCGCGCTGACTTGCCAGGGCAAGCATCGTCCTGACGAAGTTCTTGCCGAAGGGGCTATAGACCCAGGCGGTGCGCAAGATGACATGACGCGGGTTGACGGCCGCAACCGCCTTCTCTCCCTCAAGCTTGCTCCGGCCGTAAACACTCTGCGGATCGGCCACATCCGTTTCGACGTAAGCATCCGGCTTGTTGCCCGAGAATACATAGTCGGTGGAGAGGTGGATGACGGCCGCACCGGCCTCCGCTGCAGCCGTTGCCACCGCTTCGGCGCCTTTTGCATTGAGGGCGAACACCTCTTCCGGCTCATCTTCGGCCTTGTCGACCGCGGTATGGGCCGCCGCGGAGACGACGACATCCGGCCTTGCCGCGAGGATCGCCCTCCGTACCGTCTCGGGCTGCAAGAGATCCAATTGCGGCCGGCCCATCGCCAGAAACTCTATCGCAGGGTCGGCCGCCGCGCGCTCCGACAGGCTTCGCACGACCTGCCCTTGCCGGCCAGTGACCAGCACCCTCATAGCGCTGGCTCGACCGGCGAGCCTAGCCGCTCCCCGGCATAGCGCCCGTCACGGATCGGCTTCCACCACCAGTCGTTGTCGAGGTACCAGCGCACCGTCCTGGCAAGGCCGCTCTCGAAGGTCTCTGATGGCCGCCAACCCAGCTGGCGGCGGATTTTTGACGCATCGATGGCGTAGCGGCGATCATGCCCCGGGCGGTCGGAAACAAAGGTGATGAGATCGCGGTAGCTGCCGCCGCCGCGCCTCGGCTTCATGCTATCGAGCACGTCACAGATGGTCTCGACCACCACGAGATTGCTCCGCTCCGCTCCGCCGCCGACATTGTAGCTTTCGCCCGGCACGCCTTTGGTGGCCACCAGTTCCAGCGCGCGCGCGTGATCGTCGACGAAGAGCCAGTCGCGCACGTTCGCGCCTGTGCCGTAAACCGGTATGGGTTTCTCGTGAAGCCCATTCAGGATGGCCAGGGGAATGAGTTTTTCGGGGAAATGGAACGGACCGTAATTGTTCGAGCAATTGGAGATCACGACCGGCAGTCCGTAGGTCTCGTGCCAAGCGCGAACCAGATGGTCGGAAGCCGCTTTCGAGGCCGAATAGGGCGAGGACGGCGCATAGGGGGTCTCCTCGGTGAAGATGCCTCGGTCGAAGGGCAAATCGCCGAAAACCTCGTCGGTCGAGACATGATGGAAACGGAACGCCGCCTTCTTGTCGCCCGAGAGGCCGCGCCAATACTCCAATGCTGCCGTAAGAAGGCGGAACGTGCCGACGATGTTGGTCTCAATGAAGGCCGATGGCCCGTCGATGGAACGGTCGACGTGGCTTTCGGCGGCCAGATGCATGATGACGTCGATCTCGTACCGGCCGAGCAGCTCCCCGATGGCCGCGGCCTCGCCGATGTCAGTCTTTACGAAGCTGTAGTTTGGATAATTCTCGATCTGCCTGAGCGAGCCGAGATTGCCGGCATAGGTGAGCTTGTCGACGTTGACGACCTGGTGGTTCGGATTGTTGCACAGGAGCCGGCAGACGGCCGAGCCGATGAAACCCGCTCCTCCGGTGACCAGAATGTTCATGCGTCTCCCATGCATCTTGCGGGGTATGCCGAACCGCGGCGGACCAGCTGCGGCCTATTCGAAAACCTGGGCATCGGCGAAAAGCGGTGCGTTGCGGTCCTTGTCCGACAGCGTGATCTCGGCGCTGGATATTCGCCAGTCGACGCCGATTGCCGGATCGTCGAACCTGATCGACCTGTCATGGTCCGGCGCGTAGCGCTCGGTCACCTTGTAGACGACCTCGGTATCGGGAACGAGGGTGACGAAACCGTGCGCGAAACCTTTCGGCACCAGGATCTGGTTCCACTTTTCGGCCGACACTTCCAGGGACAGCCAACGACCGAACGTCGGCGAGCTTTTCCTTATGTCGACCGCAACGTCCAGAATCGCCCCGCGCACGACCCTGACCAGCTTGTCCTGGGCAAAGGGCGCCAACTGGTAGTGAAGCCCGCGAAGCACGCCGGTCCTTCTCGACAGCGAATGATTGTCCTGGATGAAGACGAGGTCGATGCCAGCTGCGGCGAGAGCGGCCGCGCTGTAGGTCTCGGAGAAGAAGCCGCGATCGTCACCGAATCGCCGCGGCGTGATCTCATAGACGCCGGCGAGTTCAAGCTGCCTGACCTCAAGCATCCCGCTGCGCCATCTCCGCTATCCGCCGCCTGAGATATCGCGCATATTCGTTGCTGCCGAGCCGGTCGGCGCGTTCCTGCACGCGCGCCGGGTCGAGCCATCCCATTTCAACGCCGATCTCCTCCGGGCACGCGATCTTGATGCCCTGCCGATGTTCGATCGTGCGAACGAAGGAAGATGCATCGTGGAGGCTGTCGTGCGTGCCGGTATCCAGCCAGGCGAAGCCGCGGCCCAGCCTGTGGACGCGAAGGTCGCCGCGCTCGAGATAAGCGTTGTTGACGGCCGTGATTTCGAGTTCGCCGCGCGCCGAAGGCTCGATCGACGCCGCGATATCGACGACATCATTGTCGTAGAAATAGAGGCCGGTCACCGCCCAATTCGATTTCGGCTCCGCCGGCTTTTCTTCTATGGTCAGCGCCCGGCCGGTGGTGCGGTCGAAGCTGACCACGCCATATCGCTGTGGAAAGTCGACGTGGTAGGCAAAGACAGACGCGCCGCTGGTGCTCGCCGCAGCCTGCTGGCAGATACGCGAAAGGCCCTCGCCGAAGAATATGTTGTCGCCGAGGATCATGGCGACCGCGCTGTCTCCGATGAAGTCGCGGCCGATTATGAAGGCCTCCGCGAGCCCCCTTGGCTCGGCTTGCTCGGCGTAGGAAAGCTCTATTCCGAACTCGGATCCGTCTCCAAGCAGGTCGCGGAACGCCGGCAGGTCGCGCGCCGTCGATATGACCAGGATGTCCCGTATTCCCGCCAGCATCAAAACGCTGAGCGGATAATAGATCATCGGCTTGTCGTAGATCGGCAATATCTGCTTCGACACGGCAAGAGTAAGCGGGTAGAGCCGCGTTCCGCTACCGCCCGCCAGAATGATGCCCTTCATTATGTTCCCAGTCCAAATACGGTATTCGCGACGGGAGAAGGGCTGAAGTCGAGCCTAAGCAGAACAACAGGCAAACTGATCTTGAGGAGTCCCCGCTTCCCACGCCGGATTACCGGCTTTGACCAGCACGGTCAATGAGTTGGGCGCCTCACCGACACGATGAAGGCGCCCGGACAGAGTATTGGAATTAAGTTGCCCGCTAAGTCAGACGCGCTTCGGCAGCAGCGACCAGACTGCTGGCACCAGCGCTGCAGCCAGGGCGACCTTGATCATGTCGGGAACCACGAACGGGACAACGCCGAAGGTCCAGGCGTTCTCCGGGCCGATCAGCACCGCCAACCAGGCGAAGCCCATGGCCAGCATGGCTGCGTCGGCGGCCAGCATCACGCCGAACAGCTTCAACGGATTGCGATCGAAGCCGCGGTCGGCCGCCCAGCCGACGATCGCGGCCATAACGACGAAACCGGCGAGATAGCCGCCGGTGGTGCCAAGCATATAGGCGATGCCGATGCCCTTCTCGGGCGTGCTCTGGAACACCGGGAAGCCCATGGCGCCTTGGGCCATGTAGAGAAGTAGCGTCGCTACAGCGAGCCTGAAGCCGAAGGCCGTGGCGATCAAAAGGACGGCCAGCGTCTGCAGCGACATGTCGACCGGGCCGAGCATAACCTTGGTCTTCGCCGAGATTGTCAGCAGCAACGTCCCGACGACGGCCAGCAAAATCTGCATGCCCAGACGCGCGGCGCCCTTCTCGGGCAGCGCGAGGTCGATGAGCGGACGAGCGGTGACTGCGATGGCCATGGTTCTTCCCGTGTTCGAATTTGACTGACGACCAGCCGTTCGGTTCCGGTATATTTGCTTCCATGATACGCGGCAAATGGTTTCAGCAGGATCGCCAATGGGCTTGAAATTCGACCTCAGCTTCGAGCCCTCCTACGGCGAGCCGGTGCCGATCGTTCCTCGCGTCGTCCGTGTGACCGCGAGAAACCCAAGCCCTTTCACCTTCCACGGCACCAACAGCTATCTTGTCGGGGAAACCGAACTGGCGGTCATCGATCCGGGGCCGGCAAACGATGAACATTTGGACGCCCTCGTTCGCGCCATCGCCGGCCGGCCCGTCACGCATATCCTGGTCAGCCATACGCACCGCGACCATTCCCCCCTCGCCGCACGGCTCAGTCAGGCCACGGGTGCGCCTGTCTATGCCGAGGGACCGCACCGACCTGCGAAGAATTCGCCGACCGCCACGGCGCTCGACAATGGCGCCGACACGGCCTTCAGCCCTGATATATCGCTGGCCGAGGGAGACCTGATCGCAGGCGACGGCTGGGAGCTCAGGACCGTGCTCACGCCGGGGCACACGGCCAACCATGCCGCCTTCGCGCTCGATGATACCGGTCTGCTCTTCTCGGCCGATCACGTCATGGCATGGTCGACGACCATAGTCGCCCCCCCGGACGGCTCAATGGCCGACTACATGGCTTCGCTGGACAAGCTGATCGAACGCGGCGACCGGCTCCTGCTGCCCGGCCATGGCGGCCCGGTCGAGAATCCTCAGGCTTATCTACGCGGCCTCAAGGAACATCGGCAGGCACGGGAGCGCGCCATCCTAGACCGCCTCAGGCAGGGCGACCGATCGATCGACGCGCTGGTAAAGGCTATTTATCGCGACACCGACCCCCGAATGCACGTGGCCGCGGGACTTTCCGTTCTCGCACATCTCGAGGATCTGGTGGAGCGCAGGCTGGTCGAGGCCGATGGCGCGTTGTCAATCGGGGGGATCTTCCGACCGGTCTAATGGCTCGGCAGGCTCTTCCGGCGCCGGCGTCGCCGCGGGTGCGAGCGGTTCGGCCGGTTTCGGCGGCTCCGCAGGCTCGACCGGTGTGACGACGGTGAGGTAGGCGACCTCGACATCGAGGTCGGCCAAGAACAACGTGATGCGCGATGCGTTGTCGCCGAAATCGTGCGGTCCGTAGCGAGACGCAGAGCGCATGTCGACATAGGTGGACGAACCCTCGTCGATCAGCCGGATGACCACGTCGGCGGGAAGGCCCAGCAACGGTGATGCTGCCTCTGCCTCAATGGTGATCTCGGTTGCCTCGGGTGGAAAATCCGTCGAACTGACGATCGGCCAGCCCCGATTGTCGAGGACATTCCGCACCACTTCGGCGACTTGTGCGATGGGCGCTCCGTAGCGCCGGCCGGTTGCCGTAGGATAATTGTCCTGCTGCAATTTGCGCCGTTCCTGCGTGAACGGCTCGATGCGGTTCATGCTGCCGACCCGTTGCGCGGCTGCCATGGTGAACTCAGGCGGGTCGTCGGTGTCAGTCGAAACCTCGTTGAGCATCGGCAAGCTGAAGCCGCGGTAAGCGGTGATGCCGAAGGGCGTCAGCACCAGGAGCGCGACCAGGATCGCAAAGAGCAGCGTGCCGCCGCCTTTGCCGCCGTGGTCCCAGAACAGGAAAAGCGCACGAATCGCGAACAGAAGCGTCAGGACGGCAAGCGCCGCGACAACGGCCAGCACCGGAAAGAAATCGGGCGTAGCGAGAAATCCGACGCGATGCCCCATCACGGCGGTGAGAAAGAGCACAACGGAAAAAAGGGCCACCCGGCGCGACCACACGGTTGCGTTGGAAACGCGCCGTTCCAGAAATTCATCCATCCCGTGGTCGCTATCCCGTTGCCACCCGCGGCCAGCTACTTAAGGCCTTTTCCGCCTGGGTTGAAGCGGAAACGCCGCGGCGCCTGTTCGACAACCGGCATCGCTATCCACAAGCTGACCAATTCCTCACCCGCGGCAGCGCCGTCGCCACATTGCGGCCACCGTCGCTGTAGATTCTCCGGCGAGGCGGGGCTGTGTCGCAAACATCCAAGGGGTTGCGCATGGACACCCAGAACGTGGCGGACCAACGTCCGGATCCCGTCCCCGAATCCCAGACATTGCTGCCTCCATCCGACACCAAGCTCCTGGCATCGCCGGTGCTGCGCGAGGTTTCCGACGAGGACTTCGAAGAAGTCGTGCGTGGCGCTCTCGAAGCGGTCGGCGGCACGCTTCTGTTCAAGATGAGGGTCGGCGCCGATGACGACGCGCACCATGCGGCCGCAGCCGCAGTCGGCCTCGGGGCCAGCCGTCAATTCCTGCTGCTGACGCTTCCGGCCCGTGGCGGCCAGCTCAAGGTGGAGACGGCGTCACGCAGCAGCAGCCCGCTGGCGCAGATCGCCGAATCCTATGCAGGACTGATGGACGTGCTGAAGGCCGCTGCCTGAGCGAGGGCTCGGCAGCTCCTTGACGGAACGGCATTCGGGCCGTCACGTTGTGCCCGATCACAGGAGCACGGCCATGGACATCGCGGCAAACCCCTCGCCCGGATTTCAGCGGAACCCGTCTCATCGGATCACCCTGGAGCCTTTCGACGGCGCCGTCACGGTGGTTTTCTCGGACGCGATCCTGGCTTCTACCGACAAGGCGCTCGTCCTTCGCGAGGCGGACTACCCGCCGGTTTTCTACATCCCCTTCAAGGACGTCTATTTCGAGTTTCTGAAGCGCAGCAACACCTCCACGCACTGCCCTTACAAAGGCGATGCCTCCTACTGGAATGCATCGGCTGTGGGCGAGGCGGTCGACGACGTCATGTGGGCCTACGAGCGCCCCTACGACGAAATGGCGGCGATCAAGGATCATGGCGCATTTTATCCGGACAAGGTCAGGATCGAAGCAAATCCCAAATCCGCAGAAGCCGGGGCCGACCTGTAGTCGGCCGCCCCTGCCCCCATCGTCGGCTCCACTCGGCCGGCTGGATCGTCAGCCGGTCTTCGCGATCGCTGCCTGCGCCGCCGCCAACCTGGCGATCGGCACCCGGTATGGCGAGCACGAGACGTAGTCGAGCCCCACCTTTTGACAGAAGTGTATGGACGCCGGATCGCCGCCGTGCTCGCCGCATATGCCGAGCTTGATGTCCGGCCTTGTCTGCCGGCCCTTCTCGGCCCCAATCTTCACCAGTTCGCCGACGCCGTCGATGTCGAGAGTGATAAAGGGGTCCTGCTCGACGATCCCTTTCTGACGATAGGTATCGAGGAAGGACGCCGCATCGTCGCGCGAGATACCGAACGCCGTTTGCGTGAGATCGTTGGTGCCGAAGGAAAAAAACTCGGCCGACTCGGCGATGACGTGCGCCCGGAGGGCGGCGCGCGGCAGCTCGATCATGGTGCCGGTGAGGTATTCCACGCGCGTACCGGTCTCCTCCGTCACGCTCCTGGCCACCGCATCTATGCGCGCCTTCACGAAATCCAGTTCCTTCTTCAGCCCGACCAGCGGCACCATGATCTCCGGAACCACCGGGCTGCCGGTGCTGCGCCCCGCCTCCACGGCAGCCTCGAAGATGGCGCGCGCCTGCATCTCGGCGATCTCGGGATAGGATATCGCCAGCCGGCAACCGCGATGGCCTAGCATCGGGTTGACCTCGTGCAGGGCGTCGGTCCGGTGGCGCAGCTTGTCGGCGCTGACGTTCATGACGGCTGCAACCTCGTCGATCTCCTTGTCGGATTTCGGAAGAAACTCGTGCAGCGGCGGGTCGAGAAGGCGGATGGTGACCGGCAGCCCTGCCATGATCTCGAACAGTTCGAGGAAATCCGAGCGCTGCATCGGCAGCAACTTGGCGAGCGCGGCACGGCGACCCTCTTCCGTGTCGGAGAGGATCATCTCGCGCATGGCGAGAATGCGGTCGCCATCGAAGAACATGTGCTCGGTGCGGCAGAGGCCGATGCCCTCCGCACCGAAGGAGCGCGCCATGCGCGCATCGGCGGGAGTGTCGGCATTGGTGCGCACCTTCATCCGGCGGATGGCGTCGGCCCATTCCATAATCGCGGCGAAATCGCCCGACAATTCGGGCCGCAGCATAGGCACGGCGCCTTTAAGCACCTGGCCATTGCCGCCATCGATGGTGATGACGTCGCCCTTGCGGAAGGTAGCACCCATCGCCATGAGCGTGCCCGTCCTGTAGTCGACGCGCAGCGAGCCGGCCCCCGAGACGCAGGGCTTGCCCATCCCGCGCGCGACGACCGCCGCGTGGCTGGTCATGCCGCCGCGCGTGGTGAGGATGCCTTCGGCCGCATGCATGCCGTGGATATCTTCCGGGCTGGTCTCTATACGGACGAGGATCACCTTCCTGCCGAGCGCCTTCATCTCTTCCGCGTCATGCGAGGAGAAGACGATCTCGCCGGTCGCGGCCCCTGGGGAAGCGGGCAGGCCGACAGCGATCACGTCGCGCGCGGCGCTGGGGTCGATGGTCGGGTGCAGGAGCTGGTCGAGCGAGCCAGGATCGATGCGGGCGACGGCTTCCTCTTTGGTGATCAGGCCTTCGCCCGCCATGTCGACCGCGGCTTTCAACGCCGCCTTCGCGGTGCGCTTGCCGGAACGCGTCTGGAGCATCCAGAGTTTGCCGCGCTCGATGGTGAACTCGAGATCCTGCATGTCGCGATAGTGCTTCTCGAGCTTGTCCGAGATCGCGACGAAGGAGGCGAACGCCTCCGGCATGACTTTTTCGAGCGAAGGCTTGTCGGAGCCCGCCGCGATGCGCGCCGCCTCGGTGATATTCTGCGGCGTGCGGATGCCGGCGACGACATCTTCGCCCTGCGCGTTTACCAGGAACTCGCCGTAGAGCGCCTTCTCGCCCGTCGAGGGGTTGCGCGTGAAGGCTACGCCGGTGGCCGATGTATCGCCCATGTTGCCGAACACCATCGCCTGCACGTTGACGGCGGTGCCCCAGCTTTCGGGAATGTCGTGCAGCCGCCGGTAGGTGATGGCCCGAGCATTCATCCAGCTCGCGAACACGGCACCGATAGCGCCCCAGAGCTGCTCTTCTGGATCCTGGGGAAACGGCCTGCCAAGTTCCTCCTCGACCTTCGCCTTGTAAAGGTCGATGACTGCCCGCCAGTCGTCAGCAGAAAGCGCAGTGTCCAGTTCATGGCCGCGCCGCGCCTTCTCGTCCTCGAGAATCTCCTCGAAGACCTCGTGGTCGAGGCCGAGGACCACGTTGGAATACATCTGGATGAAGCGGCGGTAGCTGTCGTAGGCGAAACGCGCGTCGCCGGAATCCGTGGCGAGCGCCTCGACCGTCTCGTCATTGAGGCCGAGGTTGAGCACAGTGTCCATCATGCCCGGCATGGATGCGCGCGAGCCGGAGCGGACGGAAACCAGAAGCAGCTTTTCGGGATCGCCGAGGCGCCGACCGGTCTGCCGCGCAACCTGGTCGAGCGCGGCCGAAACCTGTTCCTTCAGCGCCGGCGGGTACGCGTTTCCGTTCGCATAATACCAATTGCAGAACTCGGTGGTAATCGTGAAACCCGGCGGGACCGGCAGGCCCAGGCGACACATCTCTGCGAGATTGGCGCCCTTGCCGCCGAGCAAGTCACGGTCCCCCGCATGCCCCTCGGCTGCTCCGTCACCAAACGTATAGACCCACTTTGTCATGCTCGCTCCTTGAAAAGCGCCCAGCCGGCTACGGTCATGGGTGAGCGATAGAATGCTGCATTGCGGAAAGCAATTATGCGCAGGAATTACAATCGATTAGGT
>DATDJN010000127.1:0-9539 GCA_036520515.1 Rhizobiaceae bacterium | reverse complement strand
GTCGTGCTCGACGCCCAGCACCTCGGGCGCCACGCGGGAGAAGGCCTCGGCAAGCCCGCGGAAAATGTTCCAATCGCTGCGCGCCTCCCACAAGGGATCGACGGCCGCGGTGAGCGGGTGGATGAACGGATGCATGTCCGTCGTGTTGAGGTCGTGCTTCTCGTACCAGGTCGCGGTCGGCAGGACGACGTCGCTGTAGAGGCTCGTCGTCGACATGCGGAAGTCGACGTTGACCATGAGATCGAGCTTGCCGACCGGTGCATCGTCGCGCCACACGACCTCCTGCGGGCGATCCAGCCCTTCGCGGGTATCGGTCCCGATGACGCCGTGCATCGAGCCGACGAGATGCTTCAGGAAATACTCGTGGCCCTTGCCGCTGGCGCCCAGTACGTTGGACCGCCAGAAGAACATGTTGCGCGGCCAGTTCCTCGGGTTGTCGGGATCGCGGTTGGCGAATTCGATCTCGCCCGACTTCAGCTTCGCCGTGACGGTTTTAACGGGGTCTCCGCCGCTGGCGGCAAGTTCGGCGCCGAGGGTCAGCGGGTTCAGCGCAAGCTGCGGCGCCGAGGGCAGCCATCCCATCCGTTCGGCGCGGATGTTGTAGTCGAGCATGGCGCCCGACCAGTCGCCTTCGGGAGCGGTCGGCGACAGCAGTTCGGAGACCTTCATGGTCTCGTAGCGCCATTGGTCGGTGTGCGCGTAGAAGAAGCTGGTGCCGTTCATCTGGCGCGGCGGCCGCGTCCAGTCGAGCGCGAAGGCAAGCGGCAGCCAGCCGGTCTGCGGCCGCAGTTTTTCCTGGCCCACATAGTGCGCCCATCCGCCACCCGATTTCCCGATGCAGCCGCACATCACCAGGAGCTGGATGATGCCGCGATAGCTCATGTCCATGTGGAACCAGTGGTTCAGCCCCGCGCCGAGGATGACCATCGACCGGCCCTTGGTGGTTTCGGCGTTCGCCGCGAACTCCCTGGCGACCTGCACGATGATGTCCTGGCGCACCCCCGTCACCTTTTCGGCCCAGGCGGGGGTGTGGGGAACGTCGTCGTCGTAGTCGCGGGCGACATTGGCGCCGCCAAAACCGCGGTCCAGCCCGTAATTGGCGCAGTAAAGGTCGAAAACCGTCGCGACCGGGATCGTCCCGCCATCGGCCGTCGTCACGCGCTTCACCGGGATGTTGCGCTGGAGAATGCGGTCGTGCGACGTCGTGGCCCAGCCGCCTGGCGCGGTGCCGCCGAAATAGGGGAAGGCGACCGGCACGATCTCGTCATGCGCCTCGGCGAGAGAGATGCGCAGGCGGATGTCGCGGCCCTTGCCGTCGCGTTCCTGGAGATTCCAGTTGCCCTTCTCGCCCCAGCGATGGCCGGATGCCCCGAGCGGCGCGACCAGCTCGCCCGAGATTTCGTCGACGCCGACCGTCTTCCAGTCGGGGTTGTTCGCCTCGCCCAGCCCGTCGGGCAGGTCGGCGGCGCGCAGCATCCGGTCCGGCACGAGCTGGCCGTCGCGCTCGGAGAGGGTGACGAGCAGGGGGAAGTCGGAGTAGCGGCGCGTATAATCGGCGAAATATTCGGACTGCCGGTCGAGATAGAACTCGCGCAGGACGACGTGGCCGAACGCCAGGGCCAGCGCGGCGTCTGTGCCCTGCTTGGGATGCAGCCAGACATCGGAGAACTTGGCAGCCTCGTTGTAGTCGGGCGCGATGACCGCCGACTTGGCGCCGCGATAGCGGACTTCCGCATAGAAATGGGCGTCCGGCGCCCGCGTCATGGGAACGTTCGACCCCCAGACGAGGAGGAAGCCGGCATTGTACCAGTCGGCGCTCTCGGGCACGTCGGTCTGCTCGCCCCATGTCTGGGGCGACGACGGAGGCAGGTCGCAGTACCAGTCGTAGAAGCTCAGGATCGTCCCGCCGAGCAGCGCCAGATAGCGCGAGCCGGCGGCGTAGGAGATCATCGACATGGCCGGGATCGGCGAGAAGCCGGCTACGCGGTCCGGCCCGTACTCGCGGATCGTGTAGGCATTGGCCGCCGCGATCATCTCGTTGATCTCTTGCCAGCCGACGCGCACGAAGCCGCCGCGGCCGCGCTGCGACACCCAGTCCCGCCGCTTGTCCGGAGCCTCGACGATCGCCCGCCACGCCGCCACCGGAGACATCGTCGCCCGCGCCTCGCGCCAATGGCGGATCAGCCGGGACCTGACCAGCGGGTGTTTCACCCGCGTGCCCGAATAGAGGTACCAGGAATAGCTGGCGCCCCGCGGGCAGCCGCGCGGCTCATGATTGGGGAGATCGGGCCGTGTGCGGGGATAGTCGGTCTGCTGGGTCTCCCACGTCACGATGCCGCCCTTGACGTAAATCTTCCAGGAGCATGACCCGGTGCAGTTCACGCCATGGGTGGAGCGCACGATCTTGTCGGCGGCCCAGCGCTTCCGATAGGCGTCCTCCCAGGCGCGGCTTTCGTTCGTGGTGATGCCGTATCCCTGGGAATAGGTTTCGCGCTTGGCCCGGAAGAACGTCAGGCGATCCACGAAGTGACTCATGGGTGCTCCCTTGCTGCTCGGGTGGGATTGGCCGGCAGGCCGCCCGGCGCGGGAAGACGGCGCCGCTCGATGTCGTACAGGATGCCGCGCGGTCCGCTGTAGACCCACCAGGTCAGCAGGGCGCAGGAGATATAGAAGATCAGGAACGCCCAGAGCGCGGCGTTGGCGGTGCCGGTGGAGTCGATCGATACCGAATAGGCGCGGGGGATATAGAAGGCGCCGTATGCGGCTATGGCGGAGGTGAAGCCGATGATGGCGGCGGACTCACGCTCGGCGACGTGGCGGCGCTCGTCCGGGTCGAGCGAGGGTTCCTTGCGGTCGATCTCGCGGCTCATGGTGACCGGCACCATCTGGAAGGTCGAGGCGTTGCCGATGCCGCTGGCAAAAAACAACAGCAGGACCGTGCCGAAGAAACCCGCGAAGCTGCCCGCGTTGAGCGACATGATCATGCCGGCGATGGCGACGATCTGGACGACGAACACCCAGAAGGTCACGCGGGCTCCGCCCCACCGGTCGGCGATCCAGCCCGCCGCGGCCCGGCTGAGCGCGCCCACCAGCGGGCCGAGGAACGCGTAGGGAAGGGCATTGACGTCAGGGAAGACAAGCTTCGCCAGCAGGGGGAAGCCGGCCGACATGCCGATGAACGTCCCGAACGTGCCCGTATAGAGCCAGCACATCAGCCAGGTATGGCTGCGCCGGAAGATCGAGGCCTGGTCGGCGATGGAGGCCTTGGCGCTCGGAATGTCGTTCATCCCGAACCAGGCAGCGAACGTGCCGATGATGACCAGCGGCACCCAGACGAAGCCGGCGTTCTGCATCCAGAGGCTGCTGCCATCGGAGAGGGTCTGCGCCGGTCCGCCGAGGGCGCCGAAGAGCGCGAAGGTAATGACCACGGGCACCAGGAACTGCATGATGCTGACGCCGAGATTGCCGAGCCCGGCATTGATCGCCAGCGCGTTGCCCTTTTCCGCCTTTGGGAAGAAGAAGCTGATATTGGCCATCGACGACGCGAAGTTGCCGCCGCCAAATCCGCAGAGCAGCGCCAGCACGAGGAAGATGAAGAACGGCGTTTCGGGGTTCTGCACGGCGTAGCCCATGCCGAAGGCCGGGATCAGGAGCGACGCCGTCGAGAGCGTGGTCCACAGACGCCCGCCGAAGATCGGTATCAGGAACGAATAGAAGATGCGCAGGGTCGCGCCCGAGAGGCCGGGCAACGCCGCCAGCCAGAACAACTGGCTGTTGGTGAAGGCGAAGCCGATCGCCGGCAGGCGCGCGATGACGACGCTCCACACCATCCACACGGCGAAGGCGAGCAGCAGGCAGTAGGTGGAGATCCACAGGTTGCGTTGCGCGATCGGGCGTCCTCTCTCGCGCCAGAAGACCGGGTCCTCGGGGTCCCAGTCGTAGAGCGGGGCGGTGCGTGCGGGTTGGGCAGTTCCCGGCTCGCCAAAGCCCTGGATTTCGGGCAGTTCCGGTGAAAACGCCTCGCCTGCGCGGCTGGCGGCAGCCTCCATCCGCAGGATGGCGAAATGCATCCAGATCAGCGAAACCGCGGCGATCAGGAACAGCAGCGCGAAGCAGCTCGTCCACACTCCGGTCAGGTCGTTCAGCACGCCGAAAACCAGCGGCAGGATGAAGCCGCCAAGGCCGCCGATCATGCCGACAAGCCCGCCGACCACGCCGACATGGTTGGGATAATATGTCGGGATGTGCTTGTAGACCGCCGCCTTGCCGAGGCTCATGAAGAAGCCGAGGATGAAGATCGTGACGACGAAGGGAACGAGCCCCATCGCCGTGCGGAAGGTGATCGTGCCGCGAACGCCCTCGACCATGTAGGTGGTGGGAGGATAGGCCAGCAGGAAGGTGCAGAAGGCCGAGACGCCGAACGTCCAGTACATCACCGCACGCGCGCCATAACGGTCGGACAGGGTGCCGCCGTAAATCCGGAACAGGCTCGCGGGAACGGAATAGAAGGCGGTGAGTATTCCTGCCGTCTTCACGTCGAGCCCGTAGACGCCGACCAGATAGCGCGGCAGCCAGAGGGCAAGCGCGACGAAGGCGCCGAACACGAACAGGTAGTAGAGCGAGAAGCGCCATACCTGGATGTTGCGCAGCACGGCGACCTGCTCGGCAAGCGATGCGCCCTTGCGACCCTCGCGCTGTCGCGCCGCCTGGTCGGGGTCCTCCTTGGTGAGGAGCAGGAAGATCACGGCCACGACGACGAGGCCCACCGCCCAGACCCGCGCCACCATCTCCCAGCCGGCGGCGGCCATGACGAAGGGCGCGAGGAAAGTGGTTATCGCCGAACCGACATTGCCTGCGCCGAAGATGCCGAGCGCGGTGCCCTGCCGGGCCGGCGTGAAGAACTTCGAGACATAGGCGACGCCGACGGAGAAGGAGCCTCCGGCGAGACCGACGCCGAGCGCCGCGACGAGCAGCATCGGGTAGCTGTCGGCATAGGTCATCAGCCAGGTCGCGATGGCGGAAACCACCATAAGGGCGGCGAAAAGGCGCCTGCCGCCGAACTGATCGGACCAGATGCCGAGCAGAATGCGCGACAGCGATCCGGTGAGGATCGGCGTGCCGACCAGAAGTCCGAACTGCGTGTCGGAAAGGCCGAGCTGATCCTTCAGGGACAGCCCGATGATCGAGAAGATCGTCCAGACGGCGAAGCAGGCCGCGAATGCAACCGTGCTGCTCCATAAGGCGCGCGCGGCGTCAGGGTCGTTTGAGGGTGTGTCGGCGTACGGACGTATTTCCGTCATGGAAGATCACCGCACCACACCGTGGGTATTCACCCCCGGCGATACGAGCCGCGACGGGAAACCCGTGCGCGTCGATCCACCCGCGTACCCAGATTCAATAACATAGGACGCCAAAGTTGCAAGGCGAGAGGCCGCCAACGCATCGAGATTCGGGTGTGGTCTTGCGGCCGCGGCGCACGGCGCCCTTCGCCGCGACCGGGGCGCTGGCACGGGCACGACAACCCGGAAGTTCTCGTGTCGAGCGGGCGCCGAGGAGCGGCGGGAAGGGGCTTCAAAACACCTTGCTGATCGCGATGCCGAAGACGCCGCCGCCGTAGTCCTTTTCCGGGAGCGTCGACTCGTTTCTCTGGTAGCCGACATAGCTTTCGAGGACGATCTCGTTGCCGAGGTCCCAGTCGATGCCCACCGTGCCGCGGAAGCGGTGATCCTCCCGAAGGTCGTCCGCGTAGTCGCGCACGAAGGCGTTCGTGCGGCCCACGAGGGTCGCCACATCGGTAAGCTCATGCCGTCCGATCAGGCGGATGCCGGCCTCGTTATAGGTGTAGAAGTCGAGGTCGGCCTCGCGATGCTCGTAGTAAACGATGGAGGTCGTGCGCCAGAGGCCGCCCTCCGATCGCCAGTTGTGCTGGGCATCGACCAGATACTCGGCCTGGTCATAGCCTGGAAACGTATCCACGTCATTCTGGTCGCGGTAACCCAGCCGGGCTCGCAACTGGAGCGTGTTGCGCTTCGCCGGCTGGAAGCGCACGGCCGTTTCGAAACGCGCGCGGTTGTATACCCAGTTGTCGTCGCCGTGGGCGTGCCTGAGGTCCAGCCCGAAGCGGAGCTGCCTGAGCTTCCCCATCTGCAGGGGCACGATATAGTCCGCGTTGGCGTCGAAGAAGAGCCTGTTCTGGTCCGCGTTTTCCGGATAGCGCTCGGTCGAGATCCCGAACAGCAGCCCCAGGTCGCGTTCGTCCTGGAGATCGTAGGTACGGGTGGCGAACAGGCCTCCCCCGTACCTCGGCTGGAGCTTCAGCACGCTGCCGGGTTCGTCGTCGCCCTCGTCGACCGCGGCACGGTCGACATAGGCCGTCGCGCGGTACCTCCACGGCTCCTCCGCCCGGGCAAAGCCCCCGGCAAGGGGGAGGGTCGCGAGAAACAGGCACGATCCGAGCAGCAGCTTCCAAATTTTCATTTCGGACTCCCGGGGCAGCGAAGAGCTGAACAAGAAGATGACCGCCTTGCCCTGGCGGTCGCTCGGATGCCCCCCGGCCCCGTGCCATAGTCCTGGCTACGCGCGTCGTAATTCCCGTCTGGCGTCCCCCTGGAGGGCTGCCTGGACCCTCGCCGGTTCGAGTTGCTTTCGTGACGGTTCGCGCGCCGCGCGCGCCGCATACATAGAGTAGTTCATCGTCAGCATCGCCTCCAGGGTGAGGTATGCGCGCAGCATCCGGAACCCGATATAGGGAGGCATGGCCAACAACGCCTTGAACCGCAGGTTGATCAGGATCGCGATGATCGCGTTGAGCGCCGGCGCGCCCAGAAGCAGGGCAAGCACCGACACTGCGCGGATCATGCTTCGCGGATCCGGGTCCATGATGAGAAAGCCGCACCCGAACAGCAGCAGCGGCACGGCCATGGCGCGCCGGGCGCTGTTGACGAGCATGAACGGGAGGACCACGGGCCCCCGCACGGAAAAGTGCGACAAGTCGAGGAGTTGCCGATTCCGCGCGGCGACGTGGTAGATCGACCTGAACCAGCGATGCCTCTGTTCGCGCAAATGGGCGTAGGTGCGGGGCACTTCGGAGACGAAGCCGACCGCAGGGTGGACGATGAGGCGGTAGCCGTCCTCCCCGATCCGCAGCGCCATGTCCGTGTCCTCACCGTTTATGCCATGGGCGAATCCACCCGACCGGCGAACGGCTTCGGTGTCGTAGCAGACGAACATGCCGGGAATCCCGAAGATGCAGTCCGCCGCACCGAAAGCGACCTGATCGTAACCCAATTTGAGCAGAACCTCAATTTCCCGAACTCCGTCGAACGGTCCACCGCCAGGTGGAAGAGCCATTCCGCCGACCGCCCCGACATGCTTGCGGCCGAAATGGGAGAAGGCGCGGGCCAGCGTATCCGATTCGAGAAGCGTGTCGGCGTCGAGCCGGGCGAAGAACTCGGTCTCCACCGCATCCAGACCACGGTTGAGCGCGAACGCCTTGCCTGGGCGCGACTCCTCGATCAGGAGGCAGCGCAGGCTTCTCGTTTTGGCGAAAGCCTCGCGCGCCAATGCCGGCGTCCGGTCGGTCGAGGCGTTGTCCACGACGATAAGCGTGACGCTCCCGCGATAGCCTCCCGCGGCATTGTCCAGCGCGGCGATGCTCGAACCGATCACATGCGCCTCGTTGTGGGCGGGAAGCACCAGCGTCACGTCAGGCGAGAAGGAAGACGTCTTGCGGTAGGTGTTCTGGATGGCGGCGCCGATGTTCAACAGGAAGAACAGCAGCGGAATGAACAGGAACACACCCACGCTGACGCCGCCGAGCAGGGCGATGTCGCGCAACTCATGGACGATCGGCAGTTCGTGGCCATCGATCCACAGCGACATCGCCGCCGAGACGACGACCGCGACGGCAAGGGTGAGGAGTGAGCCGATCTTGAACCGAAGCCGCATCGGGGCATCCGACCGGGCCGGCATGTCGGCGCAGGAGAGGACGACGAGGGCGAAGATGAGCATGCCGGCCAGTCCCGAGGCGAGCCCCATGGCAACCAGGGAGATTTCAATTCCCAAGAACTGTCTTGCAAGCACGTTGCAAAGGTCGAGCGTCGCGCAGAACAGGATGAAGGGAAACATCAGGTCCAGCGCGAACCGTGCGCGGACGCTCC
Organism: Rhizobiaceae bacterium; assembly: GCA_036520515.1. Classification (GTDB taxonomy): domain Bacteria; phylum Pseudomonadota; class Alphaproteobacteria; order Rhizobiales; family Rhizobiaceae; genus Mesorhizobium_K. The sequence goes on along the minus strand of DATDJN010000127.1, from coordinate 1,380 downwards.
ATCGCGCATCGATGAAGCAGGCAAAGGCGATGTGGAAGCTGATGATGAAGAGCCGAAGCGGGATGCTGGAGCCACCCTCGTAGCGCGAGAAATAGAGATCGCGTTCCGGAAACAGCGCGACCAGCGCCGGGACCTTGTTGAAGGCGAGCACCAGGGCCAGGGAAATCACCGTGCACAGCGCAATGACCTGCGGCGCGACAAGGTGGGGCAGTGGATGCGAAAGCTTCGCGGGCGTGGAATCGGCCGAGCCGTACTGGTGTAGAACCAGGGTCTGCTTGAGCGCGTCTCTCTGGATTTCTTCTACCATGTCACCAGCAGGGCGTTCGGACCGATGTCCATGGACGCCGGCGGGCTGCCGGTTTGGGCCAGGCGCAGAACCGCGATGCCGTCCGGCCGCGCCCTGCTCGACGGGACCACCAGGAAGGCGTTCCGGGCGCCCTCCGAGCTGCCGGCGGAGATGAGCGAATGGAGCCGTTCGCCGTTCACCACCTCGATCGTGGTCGAGCCCTCGGCGGCCGCGAATGTCGTTTCGGTGTCGAGCGGCAGGATCAGGTCGAGCATTCCGGTGAGGAATTCCGCCGCGGGCAGCCCGGCCCCGCTTTCCGGCGGGATCGCGACGCTCGCGGCGGTGGCGAGCGCCTTGACGAGCGCCTGCTTGTCGTCGGCCGGCGCGGGCGACGCGTCGAGCCGGCTCTCCGGCAGGAGCTGGGCCGCCGCTTCCGGGCCTGCCCGGCAGATTCCCTGGTTCGGCGTGTTGTCGACCAGCGTGACGACGATCTCGTTGGTCAGGCCCTGCAGCGCCGGCGGAAGCGGGACGTCCAGCGAGATCGTGTCGCCGGCTCCGGGATAGTTGGCGGAGTGGATCAGCGACCCGTTCAGCAGGACACGAAGGGTCCATTGATTGGCTTCCTGCAGGAGGCTGGTCCGCAGCGACAGGCTGAGGTTGCCCGGCGCGCTGCCGTCGGGCAGATCGGCCAGCTTGTATCTGAGGCTCCATCGGCTCGACCCGCGGAAGGTATGCGTGAGGAGGTCGGTGGTGAGCGCCTCGACCGGCAACGGCCATTGCCGACCATAGGAAGCCGGGGGGACCGCGCCCCTGAGCGCGGCGATCGCCATCACGCCCTTGGCGCCGGCAAGCGACAGAGCCCGGTCGGCACCGACGCTCATCGGCTCCGCTCCCTCGTTCACGACCTTGATCAGGCCGGCGGTCGGAGCTGCTGCGAGAACGGCGGGAACGCCTTGCCTGGAAAGCCACTGAGCCGCCCAGGCGGCCGTTGCCGGCGCCGTGGAGACGTCGAGTTCAAGCGGTTCGGGCGCAAGGATCGCCACGGCCGCAGCGCCTTCAAGCGGCTTGTCCAGTGTGAGCAGGAGGGCGCTGGA
>DATDJN010000126.1:0-6016 GCA_036520515.1 Rhizobiaceae bacterium | reverse complement strand
CAGCGCGTCGGCGATGACAGGCAGGCTCTCGCCCGGCACATAGCCGAATTCGTCCTGGAGGCCGTGCAGAATGGGCAAAAGCGGGCCCTCGAGACCCTTCAGCTCGTTGATCACCGCCGTGGTGCGCGTTGCTATTTCGGTACTTGCAAGCTGCGAAATCAACCAGCGCCCTCCCTATTGAGCGAATTGATCGCCAAGCTATGACCAGACCAGACGAATGGTGTGAAATCAATAAAGCGGTTTCGTTGCTTGATAGATTTTTTCTATCAAGCGCCCGATTTCGATCATAAGATCAGCTGGCACTGCGGAACCTTTCCGCCAGCGCCATCGCCTCTTCCAGAAGCGCCGTTACCAGCGGCGTGTGCGGCTCGCGCGGCGCCGTCACCAGCCCGACCGTGTGGCTGGCGTCGGGCTCGACGATCGGGATGGCGCGGATCGGCTCCGCGAAACCGAATGTTTCCGCAAGGTTGAGCGGCATGATCGAAGACCATTTGCCGGTGCGGATGTGCGAGAAGAGCACGATCATCGAATTCGATTCCAGCGTCGGCCGCACCACCACCCCCGCCTCGGCGAGGTGCTGGTCGATGATTCGCCGGTTCTGCATGTCGCGGGTCAGCAGGCAGAGCGGCAGCTTGCTGACCTCCGCCCATGTCACGGTCTTCTGGTCCGAAAGGGGATTTCCCACCGCCGTGATCAGCTGATAGCGCTCCGAATAGAGCGGCACGCTGGTCACCCGCCCGAGCGGCTCGTTGTCCAGATAGGTGATGCCGGCGTCCACCTCGAAATTGCCGAGCAGCGTCAGCACCTCGATCGACGTCCTGGAGAGTACCGAGAAGGTCACGCCCGGGTGCTTCTCGCGGAACGGGGTGGTGAGCCGGGGCACCATGGCAAGCGCGGTCGGGATCGCCGCGATTCGGATATGGCCGGCAAGGCCGTGCCGGGCGGCGCGCATCTCCTCCTTCATGGTGCGCGCGTCGCCGGTGATGCGGCGCGCCCATACCAGCACCTGCTCGCCCTCCGGCGTCAGCCCCTGGAAACGCGAGCCGCGCTTCACCAGCATGACTCCGAGCTGCTCCTCGAGCTGCTTGATCGCCGCCGACAGCGTCGGCTGGGTGATTCCGAGTTCTTCGGCAGCGCGGCCAAAATGCTCCTGCCTCGCGAGTTCGATGAAGTATTCAAGCTTGTCGATCATGGCCGGAAGCTAGCCTTCCACCGTTTTCTTCGCCATCCCCCGACTGAATTCCACCTTTTCCAACTCCGGTGGTTTCCCAACCGCGGGCGGGGCGCTATCTGCCTCATGTGTTCGTCGACTAAGGATATCGCCATGCTTGGCTGGTTTCGCGCGCTGCTGCCCCGCGAGGACAGGTTCTTCGACCTGTTCGAGAGGCATTCCCGGATTCTCGTTTCCGGCGCGGAGGCGCTGCAGGGGCTTCTGGAAGGCGGCGAGAACGTCGAGCGCCGCTGCCGGGAGATCGTCGAACTGGAGGACCAGGCGGACGCGATCACCCGCGAGGTGCTGCTTGCGGTTCGCAAGAGCTTCATCACCCCGTTCGACCGCGGCGACATCAAGGACCTCATCCAGTCGATGGATGACGCCATCGACATGATGCACAAGGTGACCAAGATGGTGAAGCTGTTCGAGCAGACGAGCTTCGAGCCGCGCATGAAGGAGATGGGCGCCGTGATCGTCGAGGCCGCGCACCTGACCGCCGAAGCCATACCGCTGCTGGAAAAGGTCGGCACCAACGTGGTTCGACTGAGCGCGATAGCCGAGGAGATCACCAAGGTGGAGGAGCGCGCCGATGGGCTGCACGACGCCGGCCTCAAGGAACTGTTCCAGCGCCACGGCAAGACCGACGCCATGGCCTGGATCGTCGGCAGCGAGCTGTACGGCCAGCTGGAGAAGGTGGTCGACCGCTTCGAGGACGTCGCCAATGAGATCAGCGGCATCGTCATCGAGAACGTGTGATAGATGGATCCGACACTCGCCTTTCCGCTTCTTGTCGGCCTGATCGGGGTCGCGCTGTTTTTCGACTTCCTGAACGGGTTGCACGACGCGGCGAATTCGATAGCCACCATCGTTTCCACCCGGGTGCTGAGACCGCAATATGCGGTGTTCTGGGCGGCCTTCTTCAATTTCATCGCGTTCCTTTTCTTCGGCCTGCATGTCGCCGAGACGATCGGCAGGGGCATCGTCAGCGCCGACATCGTGACGCCGCAGGTTGTGTTCGCCGCCCTCGTCGGCGCCATCGCCTGGAACATCATCACCTGGGCCTACGGCATTCCTTCGTCGAGCTCGCACGCGCTGATCGGCGGATTGGTCGGGGCGGCGGTCGCTAAGGCCGGCAGCGTCGCGATCGTCTGGGCCGGCCTCCTGAAGACCGTCGCGGCGATCGTCCTGTCGCCGCTCACCGGCTTCGTGCTGGCGCTTTGCCTGATCCTCCTCGTCTCCTGGATATTCGTCCGCCAGACGCCGTTCGCCGTCGACGGCACGTTCCGCTGGCTGCAGTTCGTGTCGGCCTCTCTCTATTCGCTCGGCCACGGCGGCAACGACGCGCAGAAGACGATGGGCATCATCGCGGTGCTGCTCTATTCGCAAGGCATGCTCGGCGGCGAATTCTACGTGCCGTTCTGGGTGGTCATCACCTGCCAGTTCATGCTGGCGCTGGGCACGCTGTTCGGCGGCTGGCGCATCGTCCACACGATGGGCTCCAAGATCACGCGCCTCAATCCGATGCAGGGTTTTTGCGCCGAGACCGGCGGCGCCATCACGCTGTTCGCCGCGACATGGCTGGGCATTCCGGTCTCCACCACCCACACCATCACCGGGGCGATCGTCGGCGTCGGCGCCGCAAGGCGTGTCTCCGCCGTGCGCTGGGGCATCGCCGGCTCGATCGTCATCGCCTGGGTGGTCACCATGCCGGCGACCGCGATCATCGCCGCCATCGTCTACGGCCTGACGACCGTTTTCACCTGACGCGCAGCCGGCTGCTCTACCGGTCGATCAGGTTCAAGATGTTCCCGTCGGGATCCTTGAACCAGGCGACCTTCATGCCGTGGCCGACATGGATGTCGCCTTCGAGCTTCGTCCCGGGCATGTCGTAGTGCTCGAAGGCGACGCCCTTGGCCCTTAGCGCACCGACGATGTCCTCGATTTTATCGCCGACCGTCCAGGTCACCGCCGTTGCCTTGTTGGTGCCGGCGAATTGCGAGCGGTAGACGTTGATCAGCGTATCGCCGCTCTTCATGACGATCACCTCGTCGCCCTCTTCGTGGACGGGAGCGAGGCCGAGCGCGTCCTCGTAGAATTTCCGGGCGACGGCCAGGTCCTTCACGGCGATGTTGGCGGTGGCGTTGGTGTTTGCGAGCATGCGTGCCTCCTTTGATGTCATCCAAGGACGCAGGGGCGGCCCCGGTTCCGACATGCCCCCGTCCGTCTGGCTGCGCCGCGATGTCGTTCTGCGGCTTGGTTCGCCGGCCGCGATGCATTATCTGGAGGCGAACAGGAAGCGGGCAAAGCAGATGAGCGTCACCAAGGAAGCCGTCCTCGACCGTCTGAAGACGGTGAACGGCCCGGATTTCTCCGGCAATATCGTCGATCTCGGGCTTGTGTCGGACATCTTCATCGCCGACGCCAAGGTGTTCTTCTCGATCACCGTGCCTGCGGCGCGCGCTCAGGAGATGGAGCCGCTGCGCGCCGCCGCCGAACGCGTCGTCAAGGCGATCCCCGGCGTCGCCGGCGCCATGGTCGCGCTGACCGCCGAGAAGAAGGGCGGCGGCATGGAGGCGCCGGTCCGCCAGCGCCCCGCGCCGGTTCCGCCGCGTCCGGCCGCGCCCGCTCGCCCGGCCCCGCATGCGCCCGCGTCGCGGTCTTCCGGCAAGCGCGGCGTTCCCGGCATCGCCTCGATCATCGCCGTCGCGTCCGGAAAGGGCGGCGTCGGCAAGTCCACGACGGCCGTCAACATAGCCCTCGGGCTGAAGGCGATCGGCCTCAAGGTCGGCGTGCTCGACGCCGACATATACGGTCCGTCCATGCCGAGGCTGCTCAATATCCGCGGCAAGCCGCAGACGGTCGACGGCAAGATCCTGAAGCCGATGGAGAATTACGGGCTGAAGGTCATGTCGATGGGCTTCCTCGTCGACGAGGAGACGCCGATGATCTGGCGCGGCCCGATGGTGATGTCGGCATTGGCGCAGATGCTGCGCGAGGTCGAATGGGGCGAGCTCGACGTGCTGGTCGTCGACATGCCGCCCGGCACCGGCGACGCGCAGCTGACCATGGCGCAGCAGGTGCCGCTCGCCGGCGCCGTCATCGTCTCGACGCCGCAGGACCTGGCGCTGATCGACGCCCGCAAGGGCCTGAACATGTTCAGGAAGGTGGACGTGCCGCTGCTCGGCATCGTCGAGAACATGAGCTATTTCATCGCGCCAGACACCGGCAAGCGCTACGACATCTTCGGCCATGGCGGCGCGAGGCGCGAGGCCGAGCGGCTGGGCGTCACCTTCCTCGGCGAGGTGCCGCTGGAGATGCAGATCCGCCAGACGTCCGATTCCGGCGAGCCGGTGGTGGTGTCGGACCCGCAGGGACCGCAGGCGAAGATCTACCGCGACATCGCGGCCAGGGTCTGGGAACGGGTCGGCGAGGAACGTGCCCGCGCCGAAGGATCGGCGCCGGCGATCGTGTTTGAGTAGGCTGAAAGTTAGCTGGCGCTTACCGTCTGGTTGAAAGTCGAGAAGAATTCCCCGGCGAGCTTTTTCGACGTCGACTCGATCAGCCGGCTGCCGAGCTGTGCGATCTTGCCGCCGACATCGGCCTTGGCCGTATATTTGAGGACCGTCGTGCCCGGCCCGTCTTCGGCGAGCGTCACGTCGGCGCCCCCCTTGGCGAAGCCGGCGACCCCGCCCTTGCCCTCGCCTGATATCGTGTAGCCGCTCGGCGGATTGAGGTCCGACAGCGTCACCACGCCGTTGAAGGTAGCCTTGATCGGCCCGATCTTCAGCACCACTGTGGCCGCAAGTTCGTTGTCGGCCGTCTTTTCCAGCGACTGGCAGCCGGGAATGCATTCCTTCAGCACCGCGGGATCGTTGAGCGCCTCCCATACCTTGTGGATCGGGGCCTGGATGCGCTCCTCGCCTTCCATGTTCAAAGCCATTGGAAACCTCCTGCCAGCGGGTTCCAGAGCCGTAGCGCAGGCTTCGAGCCATGTCCATGGAGGCTTGGGCGCGGTGTACCATGGCTTATTTGTCTGACAAAATCCCTTGCCGCTCTTCGGGCGTTGTCCTATCGATGCTCCACCGCATTTCCGGAGAGTTTCATGTCAGGGCCGACGACCAAGAAAAAATTCCGCTCGCAGGAATGGTTCAACAATCCGGACAATCCGGGCATGACGGCGCTCTATCTGGAACGCTACCTGAACTACGGACTGACGCGCGAGGAACTGCAGTCGGGCAAGCCGCTGATCGGCATAGCCCAGACCGGTTCCGACCTGTCGCCCTGCAACCGCCACCATCTGGAACTCGCCAAGCGGGTCCGCGCGGGCATCGAGGCGGCCGGCGGCGTGCCCTTCGAGTTTCCCTGCCACCCGATCCAGGAGACCGGCAAGCGCCCGACCGCCGCACTCGACCGCAACCTTGCCTATCTCAGCCTCGTCGAGGTGCTCTACGGCTATCCGCTGGACGGCGTCGTGCTGACCATCGGCTGCGACAAGACCACGCCGGCGCTGCTGATGGCGGCCGCCACCGTCAACATCCCGGCGATCGCGCTGTCGGTCGGCCCGATGCTCAACGGCTGGCACAAGGGCAAGCGCACCGGCTCGGGCACCATCGTGTGGGAATCGCGCCAGCGGCTTTCGGCCGGCGAGATCGGATACGACGAGTTCATGGACATCGTGGCGTCCTCGGCGCCGTCGGTCGGCTACTGCAACACGATGGGCACGGCGACGACGATGAACAGCCTCGCCGAGGCGCTCGGCATGCAGCTGCCGGGCTCGGCGGCGATTCCCGCGCCCTACCGCGA
>DATDJN010000125.1:0-4200 GCA_036520515.1 Rhizobiaceae bacterium | reverse complement strand
GTTCCGGCGGTCTGGAGAAGGCGTCGCAGCCAGCGCTTCCGTGACGCAGGCGACTTTGCGCCGCTTGACCTCTCACGGCTTTTGTGGCGGAACAAGACGATGATGAACCGCTTTGAAGGCCCCGGCGCGCGGGAAGCCCGTATCCGTTATCTCGATGGCGACTTCCAGGTCACCAGCCCCGGCGCCTTCGTGCGCTGCGCCGTCACCGGCGAATCCATCCCGCTCGACGAGCTGAAGTACTGGAGCGTCGCGCGCCAGGAGGCCTATGTCAGCGCGGTCGCCTCGCTGAAGCGCGAGATGGATCTCAATCCCGCCCTGGCCCGGCACGGCTGAACGGGACAGTCAGGCCCTCAGCCGCCTCTCGCGCCAGGCAGCGAGCGTCTCATCGATGATGCGCCTGGTGGCATTCGCATTCTCGAACATCGCGTCGATCTCGAGCACGTTGATCTGGTCGAGCAGTTCTTTCGGCGCGGTGCCGTTGCGCAGCCGGGCGAAATCCTTGGCCGTCGTGATAAGTTCCAGGTCGGCGCCCTTGGCCGTGTTGACGAGTTCCCTCAGTTCGTCGTTCGAGTAGAAGTGATGGTCCGGGAAGGACCGCGTCATCACGACCGTGCCGCCCACCCGCGTCACCGTGTCGAAGAACTTGTCGGGATGACCGATGCCGGCAAAGGCCAGGAAACGCCGGTCGGCGAACTTGTCGGCGCTGCGCGCCCGCAGCCGGGCATCGAAGATCGGCCTTCCCGCGCGCGCGGCCTGCCTCACCACCACCTCGCCCGCCTTGTCCTCGCCCATGCGCACGATGCCGGTCGCGAAACGAACCTGGTCGATCAGCCGGGCGCGGAGCGGGCCGCCGGGCAGCACATGGCCGTTGCCGACGCCGTAACGTCCATCGACGACGACCAGCGCATAATCCATGTGGATCTGCGCGCTCTGGAAGCCGTCATCCATGATCAGCAGGTCGCAGCCGCGCTGCATCAGAAGCTTGGCGCCGGCCACGCGGTTCGGCGTCGTCGCCGTCAGCGCGTGCTCCGCCAGCAGCATGGGCTCGTCGCCCACCTGTCGGGCGCTGTCACGCTTTCTGTCCACCACATGAGGCTCGCCGATGCTGCCGCCATAGCCGCGCGACAGGAAACCCGGCGTCAGTTGCATCTTCTTCGCCTGCTTGGCCAGTGCGATCGCCACCGGCGTCTTGCCTGTGCCGCCGACGGTGAAATTGCCGACGCAGAGCACCGGCACGTCGAGCTTTTCGCGCCGCGCGTTGATCATCCGCCGCGTCGCGACGAAACTGTAGGCGCGCGACAGCGGATAAAGCGCATAAGCGCGCCAATCCGGAGGTTCCCACCAGAACGGAGGCGCTTCACTCGCCAAGTCAGCGGGCTCCCCGCAGGCGCGCCTTGACGATCAGGGGGTGGATGAAAGGCTCGAGCGCCTTCAGCGTCTTGGCCAGCGCGCCGCGCATCTCCTCGACCGTCGCGGCTCCTGCAGCCATCATGGTGCGACGCGTGCCGTCGTTCAGCAGCAGGAAATTGACCGCGCCGGCAAGCATGTCGCGGTCGGCGACAAGCTTGGCAGCGCCGCTGTCGATCAGGCTCTGGTAGGCCTCGCGGAAATTCTGCACGTTGCGGCCGGCCAGCACGGCGGTTTTCAGCATCGCCGGCTCGAGCGGGTTCTGCCCCCCCTCCGAAGTGAGCGACTTCCCGACAAAGGCGACCTCGGTAAGCCTCAGATAAAGGCCCATTTCGCCGATCGTGTCGCCGAGCAGGATGTCGGTGTCGGAGCGGATACGATCTCCGGAGCTGCGGCTGACGACCTTCAGCCCCATCGATGCGAACTCCGCCGCCAGCGCGGGCGCCCGTTCGGGGTGGCGCGGGACGATGATGGTCAGCAGCCCGGGGTGCCGGGAGCGAAGCATCCTGTGGATTTCCGCCGCCATCCTCTCCTCGCCGTCATGCGTGGAGACGGCCGCCCAGGTCGGCCGCAGGCTGAGCTGGCGTGAGATGGAATGCAGCGCGCGTTCGTCGACCGGCGGCGGATTGGTGTCGACCTTGAGGTTGCCCGACACCGTCACCGGCCGCGCGCCCAGCGCCTCGAATCGCTCGGCGTCCGCGTCGGATTGCGCCACCACATGCGACAGGTTCTCGAACAGCGCCTCGGCGATGTAGGGACGCTTCCGCCACGCCGCGAAGGAACGCTCCGAAAGGCGGCCGTTGACCAGCACCTGCGGAATGCGCCTGTTGCCGAGTTCCATGATCATCATCGGCCATATCTCGGATTCGGCGATGAGCGCGAGGTCCGGCTGCCAATGGTCGAGGAAGCGCGTCATCGCCGGCTTCAGGTCGAGCGGCACGAACTGGTGGATGATCCGGTCGCCGAGCCGTTCCTCCGCCACCTGCGCCGAGGTCACCGTCCCGGTGGTCAGCACGACGTTGACGCCGAGGCCGAGGATGCTTTCGATCAGCGGAATGATGGCGATCGTCTCGCCGACGCTTGCCGCATGCGCCCAGATCAGCGGGCCGTCGGGGCGCGGCTTGCCGGCATAGCCGGAGCGCTCACGCCGCCGGTTCGGGTCCTCCTTGCCCTTGGTCGCGCGCCAGGCCACGTAAGGGCCGACCAGCGGAGAGGCGGCCGAGCCCGCGAGCCGGTACGCCGCCAGCACGGTGCGCGCCCATTTCTCGCTCATCGCACACCGTCGACGAGGGCATAGGCCTCGGCTGTCACCGCGTTGAGCGCGTCGGTCAGTTCCAGCCGCTTGCGTTCCATCTCGGCGTCGTCGGCATCCTTGGAGACGTAGATCGGGTCTGTCGTCACCACGGCGCTGCGGCCAAAAGGCAGGCTGAGCGTGGTCTTGTCCCAGCTCTTCTCCAGAACCTTGCGGCGGCTGGTCGCGATCGCGGTGCCGAATATCGGACGGCCCGAAAGGCGCGCGAGCAGGATTATGCCCATGCCCGCTTCGCGAGGCTTTCCGTGGGGAATGTCGGCGATCATGGCGACGTTATTGCCAATGTCCAGCGCCTTTTTCAGGGCAACCAGCGCGCGAGCGCCGCCCTTGTCCACATGTCGGCTGCTGTCGCGGCCGCCCGACCCGCGCACGGCTCCGATGCCGAACCTCTCCAGCACCATGGCGTTCAGTTCCGCGTCGGCGCTGCGCGACACCATGGCGATCAGCTTGCGCTTGCTCGGATAATAGGCGGGCGTCAGCAGGTGCTGGCCGTGCCACAAGGCGATGATGCCGGGCTCCACATCCTTATAGACGACGTCGAACTTGTGCGAGTCGGTCACGGTCCGGTTGGTCAGCCTGATGAAACGCAGCGCCTGGACGAAAAGCGCCGTGACAACGCCCTTGGCCACCCGCGAGCGCGCCAGCGGCTCACGGATCTTCCTCCACAATGCCTTCGGCCGTTTCACGGCCTTTTTCTCGGCCGCATGCCGGGCAACCGGCTGCGTCGCTGTACGGTCGTCCATTATTTCGATCCGGAGCCCTTGGCGTCCGGCTCGAGCAGCCGATGCAGGTGAACGACGAAATAGCGCATGTGGGCGTTGTCGACGCTGGCCTGCGCCTTCGCCCTCCAGGCCGCCTCGGCAGTGCGATAGTTCGGGTAGATGCCGACAATGTCGAGCGCGTCGAGATCCCGGAATTCCGTGCTGCCGAGCTTCTTCAGCTCGCCACCGAAAACCAGATGCAAAAGCTGCTTTTCGCCATCTGAGTCGGGCATTGTTGTACCTTGTCTGCTGCTTTGTCGCTTGTCTAACGCATCGGACCGGGAATCGGAATCGATTTCTGGGCCGGGCCTTCGGGCCAATCCGGCCTGTCGCCGCGTTCGTCGCACGCGCCGGATGTGTAGCGGAGTAGCCGAAAAAGCCGTCTTTTCAAATCACTTTTCGCCGACTTTCAACCGGCGGCGCCGATGGTCCGGGCCATGACCGCCAGAAGCTCGCCGCTGCCGCCGGCAAGCGCGCCATGGCGGATTTCAGCGCCGCCATAGGTCGGCGCCTTGCCGTGCTCGTCGAGAAGACCGCCGCCCGCCTCGCGCAGGATCAGGTCGGCCGCCGCGAGGTCCCAGTCATGGGAGTTCGGCTTGACGAAGCTCGCGTCGAGCGAGCCGTCCGCCACCATCGCCAGGCGATAGGCCAGCGACGGCACATATTCTGCACGCCTCACCCTGCCTCGGATCTCCTGCGGCAACGCATTGATCATGTCCG
>DATDJN010000124.1:0-8040 GCA_036520515.1 Rhizobiaceae bacterium | reverse complement strand
ACCGGTTATGACTTCCCCGCGGTGAATGCGGGCAAGGTCGTCAAACGCGAATTCCCGGACGAGAAGAGTGCGAGATTGCAGGGCTGGGCGATCAACCAGCGCCGCTCACAACTCAAGGACGCGCGCGTGCGCCGGGCGATCGCGCTCTGCTTCGATTTCGAATGGACGAACAAGAACCTGTTCTACGGTCTCTATGAGCGTTCGCAGTCCTGCTTCCAGCAGTCCGAATTCGTGGCGGAAGGCGTGCCCTCGTCCGAAGAACTGAAGCTGCTTGAGCCGCTGCGCGAAGACCTTCCAGCCGAGGTCTTTGGCGAAGCCGTCATGCAGCCGGTCTCCAACGGGACTGGACGCGACCGCAAGCTGCTTGGCGAGGCGGTCCGGCTGCTCGACGAGGCTGGCTGGAAGCGGCAAGGTTCGCTGGTCCAGAACGACAAGGGCGAGCGCCTGATGCTCGAAATCCTTGTCAACGACGATGTATTCGTCCGCGTCGACTCGCCCTTCGTCGAAAACATGCGCGCCGTCGGCATCGATGCGTCGATCCGTCAGGTCGACCCGGCGCAATATGCCGTCCGCCAGAACGATTTCGACTTCGACATGATGAGCCTGGCGCTTAACCTGTTTGCGACGCCCACCTTCGATACGCTGGAGAACATCTTCCATTCGCGCGCGGCTTCTGTCTCCGGCTCGCGCAACCTGCCGGGCACCGCGAGCCCTGCGGTCGACAGGCTGATCGCCATCGCCGGCCAGGCCAGGAGCCGGAGCGAACTGACGGTCGCGCTGCGCGCGCTCGACCGGGTCTTGCGCGCGCGCATGGACTGGATTCCAAATTGGTATTCGGCGAATCACCGGGCGGCGTATTGGGACATGTTCGGCTTCGTCGAGCCGAAGCCCGAGTACGGCTTCCCGATCGAGTCGATGTGGTGGTTCGACAAGGACAAGGCGGCAGCGATTGGCAAGGCCTGAGGCACTGACTGGCGAAGCGGCGCGAATGCATGCCTGTCGCTTGATAGCCGGGCCGCAGGCATATGCCGGCTTGGGGGGACCCGTCTGATGGGCGCCTATATCCTGCGGCGCATCCTTCTGATGATCCCGACGCTGTTCGGCATCATGGCCGTGTCCTTCGCCATCATCCAGTTCGCGCCGGGCGGGCCGGTCGAGCAGGTGATCGCCAGGATCACGGGACAGGTCGGCGGAGACGCCCTCTCCGGCGGGGGTGGCGACGGTCTGGGCGGGCAGGACAACCTGGGCGCCGGCAGCGGCGAAAGCTCCTCGCGCTATCGCGGGGCGCAGGGGCTCGACCCCGAATTCATCGCCAAGCTCGAGAAGCAGTTCGGCTTCGACAAGCCGCCGCTCGAGCGGTTCGGGATGATGCTCTGGAACTATATCCGCTTCGACTTCGGCGACAGCTATTTCCGCGACATCTCGGTGATAGACCTCATCCTCGAGAAGATGCCGGTCTCGATCTCGATCGGGCTCTGGATCACCCTGATCTCCTACCTGATCTCGATACCGCTCGGCATCCGCAAGGCAGTCAAGGACGGCTCGAGCTTCGACGTCTGGACCAGCGCCATCGTCATCATCGGCTACGCCATTCCCGGCTTCCTCTTCGGCGTCATGCTGATGGTCTTCTTCGCCGGCGGCTCCTTCTTCGACTGGTTTCCGCTGCGCGGGCTCACCTCCGACAATTTCGACCAGCTCGCCTGGTACCAGAAGATCGCCGACTATTTCTGGCATCTCGCGCTGCCGCTGACGGCGATGGTGCTGTCGGCCTTCGCCACGACCACGCTCTTGACCAAGAACTCGTTCCTCGACGAGATCCGCAAGCAATATGTCGTCACCGCGCGCGCCAAGGGCCTGTCGGAGAGGCAGGTGCTCTACGGGCACGTCTTCCGCAACGCCATGCTGATCGTGATCGCCGGCTTTCCGGGCGCCTTCATCTCGGCCTTCTTCGCGGGATCGCTGCTCATCGAGAACATCTTCTCGCTCGACGGCCTCGGCCTGCTCGGCTACCGCTCGGTGATCGACCGCGACTATCCCGTGGTGTTCGCCACGCTCTACATCTTCTCGCTGATCGGCCTGTTCGTCTCGCTGCTCTCCGACCTCATCTACACCTGGATCGACCCCCGCATCGACTTCGAGCGGAGGGACGTATGACCATCGCGTTCGACGCAGCGCCGGCCGAGGAGAAGCGACCCCGGCTGTCGCCGCTCAACCAGCGGCGCTGGGCAAACTTCAAGGCCAACCGGCGCGGCTACTGGTCGCTCTGGATCTTCCTCGTCCTCTTCGTCCTGTCGATGTTCGCCGAGTTCATCGCCAACGATCGTCCGGTCCTCGCCTGGTACAAGGGCGAACTCCTTTTCCCGGTCGTGGTCGACTATCCCGAGGAAAAATTCGGCGGCTTCTACGCCGTCACCGACTATCGCGACCCGGTCATCCAGGACGAGATCGAGGCCAATGGCTGGCTGATCTGGCCGCCGATCCGCTATTCCTACCGGACCGTCAACAACCAGATCCCGACGGCGGCGCCCGCCAAGCCGTCCTGGCTCTACGACCGGGCGACGCGCTGCCAGAACTATCCGCTGGGCGTCGACGACCCGAACTGCACGATCGGCAACTGGAACTGGCTCGGCACCGACGACCAGGCGCGCGACGTGCTTGCGCGCGTCATCTACGGCTTCCGGGTTTCCGTTCTTTTCGGGCTGATCCTGACGCTCGGCTCGGCCGTCATCGGCGTCTCGGCGGGCGCCGTGCAGGGCTATTTCGGCGGACTGATCGACCTGATTTTCCAGCGCGTCATCGAGATCTGGTCCTCGCTTCCCCAGCTCTATTTGCTGCTGATCATCGCCGCGGTGCTGCCGCCGGGGTTCTTCATCCTGCTCGGCATCATGCTGCTCACCTCGTGGGTGAGCTTCGTCGGCATCGTCAGGGCGGAGTTCCTGCGCGCGCGAAACTTCGAATACGTCAACGCGGCGCGGGCGCTCGGCGTCGGCAACACCACCATCATGTATCGGCATCTGCTGCCCAACGCGATGGTGGCGACGCTCACCTTCTTGCCCTTCATCCTCAACGGCTCGATCTCGACGCTGACGGCGCTGGACTTCCTCGGCCTCGGCCTGCCGCCTGGCTCCGCCTCGCTCGGCGAGCTGTTGCGCCAGGGCCAGCGCAACCTCAACGCCCCGTGGCTCGGAATATCCGGCTTCTTCGTCATCTCGCTGATGTTGTCGCTCCTGATCTTCATCGGCGAGGCGACCCGCGACGCCTTCGACCCGAGGAAAACCTTCCGGTGAATGAGAGGTCATGGTATAATTTGTTCAATTTTCTACCATGGAGGCGTTCATGGGCATGAACATTAAGAACCCGGGCGTCGAGCGCCTTGCAAAGGAACTCGCCAAAGAGACAGGCGAGAGCATGACTGCGGCCATACAGGGCGCATTGGAAGAAAAGCTGCAGCGCCTGCGGCGAGAGCGCGACGTTAAGGAAAAAATTCGCCGCATCGACGAGCTCCTGGCGACCATTCCGCCGCCGCCGCCCGGCGTGACCAGCGATCATTCCGATCTCTACGACGAATGGGGGCTGCCGACTTGATCGTCGATGCCTCGGCACTGCTGGCGATCTTGATGGACGAGCCTGAGCGTAGGCAATTCCGTGCGCTCATTGCGCGTTCCGGCAGCGCCCAGATTTCGCCGGTCAACTATCTGGAGGTCTGTTTGCGCATCGACCGCGGCGCGACGCCCGACATGGCTGATGCATTGGAACCGCTTATCGGTCGGCTTGGTATGACCATAGCGACGGTCGGTCCCGAGCAGACGTATCTCGCCCGCGAAGCTTTCCAGCGCTACGGCAAGGGCAAGCACGCGGCAAAGTTGAATCTCGGCGACTGCTTTGCCTATGCACTCGCCAAGGCGCGCGGCGAGCCCCTTCTCTTCAAGGGGGAGGACTTTCGCCTTACCGACGTCGAGGCCGTCATTTGACCTTTCCCCTCCTCTCCGTCCGCGACCTCTCCGTCGCCTTCGCGCAGGGCGGCAGGACGAGCCTGGCCGTCGACCGCGTCTCCTTCGACATAGCCAAGGGCGAGACGCTGGCGCTGGTCGGCGAATCGGGCTCCGGCAAATCCGTGTCGGCGCTCTCCGTGCTGAAGCTCCTGCCCTACCCGCCGGCCAGTCATCCCTCCGGACAGATCCTGTTCGAGGGCAAGGACCTGCTGTCGCTTTCGGAGAACGAGCTCCGGCGCGTGCGCGGCAACAAGATCACCATGATCTTCCAGGAGCCGATGACCTCGCTCAATCCGCTGCACACGATCGAGCAGCAGATCGTCGAGATTCTCTCGCTGCACCAGGGCATGCGCGACAGGCAGGCACGAGAGCGCACGCTCGAACTGCTCAGGGAAGTGGGCATCCGCGATCCGGAAAAGCGGCTCGACGCCTATCCGCACCAGCTTTCGGGCGGCCAGCGCCAGCGCGTCATGATCGCCATGGCGCTCGCCAACGAGCCCGACCTCCTGATCGCCGACGAGCCGACGACGGCGCTCGACGTCACCGTGCAGGCGCAGATCCTCGAGCTACTGGCGAAGCTGAAGGCCAGGAAGGGCATGTCCATGCTCTTCATCACCCACGACCTCGGCATCGTCAGGAAGATCGCCGACCGGGTCTGCGTGATGACCAAGGGCAGGATCGTCGAGACCGGGCCGACCAGGGATATCTTCGCCAATCCGCAGCACGAATACACGCGCCATCTGCTCGCGGCCGAGCCGAAGGGCAAGCCGCCGGCCGCCGACGCCTCGGCAAAGACGGTGATGTCGGGCGCCGACATCAAGGTGTGGTTCCCGATCAAGCAGGGTTTCTTCCGCACCGTCGTGGACCATGTGAAGGCGGTGGACGGCATCGACGTCACGGTGCGCGCCGGCCAGACGCTCGGCGTCGTCGGCGAGTCCGGCTCGGGCAAGACGACGCTCGGCCTGGCGCTCGCCCGCATGATTTCGTCGCAGGGCCGCATCCGGTTCGACGGGCGCGACATCGACAAGCTTTCCTTCGCCGCCATGCGGCCGCTGCGGCGCGAGCTGCAGATCGTCTTCCAGGACCCGTTCGGCTCGCTAAGCCCGCGCATGTCGGTGTCGGAGATCATCGAGGAGGGCCTCGGCATCCACGAGCCGTCGCTGTCGGCGAAGGAACGGGACAGCCGCGTCGTCGCGGTGCTCAAGGAGGTCGGGCTCGACCCCGAGACGCGCTTCCGCTACCCGCACGAATTCTCCGGCGGCCAGCGCCAGCGAATCGCGATCGCCCGCGCCATGGTGCTGAAGCCGAAATTCGTGATGCTGGACGAGCCTACCTCCGCGCTCGACATGAGCGTCCAGGCGCAGGTCGTCGACCTGCTGCGCGACCTCCAGGCCAAGCACGACCTCGCCTATCTCTTCATCAGCCACGACCTGAAGGTCGTGCGCGCGCTCGCCAACGACGTGATCGTCATGCGCAACGGCAAGATCGTCGAATACGGCCCGGCGGAGCAGATTTTCGAGCGGCCGCAGACCGACTATACGAAGGCGCTGATCTCGGCCGCCTTCCGCATCGAAACGGCTCCGGCGAGCGTCGTCAGCGAATAAGAGCGGGCATGCCCCCTGAAAAGTCGCGGACTTTTCTGGCAAGATCGTGCCTGCAGGAAGAGTTCGGGAGGAAAGATGCCTGACAAGGAAAAGGGCCGCGTCCTGCTTGCCATGACGGGCCTCAACCCGCGGCCGTGGTATGAGCTTCTGTCGCAGCAGCGTGAGGTGGTGACCGAGCCGGCCGGCGCCGAGGATCCGTCGATCACCTACGCCGTGGTGTGGAAGCAGCCGCGCAACCTCTTGTCGAAGCTGCCAAACCTGCGCGCCGTATTCTCGATCGGCGCCGGCGTCGACCACATCCTCTCCGATCCGACGCTTCCCGACGTGCCGATCGTGCGGGTCGTCGCCGAGAACCTGACCCGGCACATGACCGACTATGTGCTGTGGCGTGTGCTCGACCATCACCGCCAGGGCATGCTCTACCGCGCGCAGCAGAAGCGAAAGGTGTGGCGCGAGCCGCCGCAGCGGCCGGCGAGCGACATTTCGGTCGGCATCATGGGGTTCGGTGAACTCGGCCAGGCGGCCGCGCGCGTGCTGCTTGCCGCGGGTTTCAACGTCAATGGCTGGAGCCGCACCCAACATTCGATGCCCGGCGTCGCGACCTTCCAAGGCGAGACGGGGTTGACGCCCTTCCTCAACGCAACAGACATCCTGGTCGTGCTGTTGCCGCTGACGCCCGGGACCACCGGCATCGTCAACTACAAGCTCCTGAGGCAGCTCAGGAGCCACAACGGCCTCGGCGGCGCCGTGCTCATCAATGCCGGCCGCGGTCGGTTGCAGAAGGACGCCGACATCGTGAAGGCGCTGGAGGACGGCACGCTGAAGGAGGCGAGCCTCGACGTGTTCGAAGTCGAGCCGCTGCCGAAGACCAGCCCGCTGTGGAACCATCCGCGCGTCTTCGTGACGCCGCATGCGGCGGCGACCTCCGACCCTGCCTATCTCGCCGCCCCCATGCTGGAGCAGATGGACGCCTTCGAGCGCGGCAAGCCGCTGAAGAACCTCGTCGATCGCAAGGCGGGGTATTGAGCTACGGCCTTCTGAACCCCGTCGGCCCGCCGTAGAGATAGCCGATGCGGTCGATCGCGTCGGTCAGGCCTTCGCGCGAAACCAGCATGGTGTGGCCGTTGGCGTGGATCATGGTGCGCTCGTCCAGCATGATCGCGACATGGCCCTTCCAGAAGACGAGGTCGCCGCGGCGCAGACCGGAATAGCCGTCGCCCGGCTCGAGCGGCTCGCCGAGCGTTGCCGCCTGCATGTCGGAATCGCGCAGCACGTCGCGGCCCGCCATGCGCATGGCGAGTTGCACGAGGCCCGAGCAGTCGATGCCGAAGGCGGTGGAGCCGCCCCATAGATAAGGCGTCATCAGCAGTTGCTCGGCGACCGCGACATAGTCGTCGGAGACCTCGCCGATCGGCCTCACATGTCCCGCTATCATCGCCTCGCCGGTCGAAAGCAGCGCGTAGCGGGTGCCGCGCGTCTCGGCGAAATCCTTGACCGTCACCGACGACCCCAGCGACAATTCGCCGAGGCGCGGGAACCGGAGGTCGGGACCCGGATAAAGGAAGCTGCGCGGAGCGGAGACGACATGGGTCGGCTCTTCCGCCCGAGGCCCGAGCGCGTTGCCGGAGACATAGCCGACGTAACCGTCGCGCGCGGCCTGCACCCAGGCAAAGCCCTCGGCCTCTTCGAAGACGGTGACGTCGTCGCCGCGCAGGAGCTGGCTATTGAGGCCGGAATCGGGGCGCGGATCCCTGAGCATGTCGGCGACCGGCAGGACGATGCGCGACGGAGTGCCGGTGACGAAACGGTCGGCGCTCACCTCTCCTTTCAACCTGGCGTCGGCGAGGTCCGGGCGGAAGGCATGCAATCGCTTGTCGTATGCGGTCAAAGCGGAAGTTCCTGTGCCTTGGCGATGATAGCATCGCCGAAACGCTCGACATAGAGCGCGCCTTCGACGGTGCGCCGTATCAGGACGTTGCGCTTGTCCTTCTCGTCGCGATGGCGCGACAGGAGCTTCAGCGCGCCCATCGTGTCCAGCGCCCGCGTAATCACCGGCTTGGTCACGCCAAGCTTGGCGGCAAGCCCGCGCACGGTGTGCGGCGGCGGGTCGAGATAGACGGTGAGCAGGATCGTCATCTGGCGCATGGTCAGGTCGGGCGCATCGTCGCGCACTTCGGAGAGCGAGACCTGCTGCCAGAGCCGCAAGGCTTGTATCGGACGCAGAACGATCATGGGAACAGTATGGACCCGAATCGTTTCGTATCCGTTTCATTGCGAGACCAGAGTCGGGTCCCCGCCTACGCGTAACGCTGCGAAATGACCTGCTCCAGCGCGCGGATGCCCTGGGCCTCGCCGCCGGCCGGGCCGTGCGGACGATCAGCGGGGTTCCAGGCGAAGATGTCGAAATGCGCCCAGCTCTTCGCCCTCTCGACAAAGCGCTTCAG